>PKUM01000287.1 GCA_002868855.1 Chromatiales bacterium
ATACAGGTTATCGACCTCGGCGGTAACGTGATTCAGTTGACGGCGAGCTATGCCTACACCGGCATTCTCGGCGCAACCCTTCCGGGCTTTGGTTTCGGTGCCGACGGTGACCTTACACATAATCTCGAGGCCACGGTTTCGATGAGGGCGCTCTGAAATGGAGAGGCATCGCCAGCAAGGAATGACGACAGTTGAGTTCGCGATCGTCGCGAATGTCGTGATTGTTCTAATGCTCGCACTCATGGAACTGGGCAGGGCCTACTTCGTTTTCGCCGCGCTCGAAGAGGTGACGCGACGGGGCGCGCGCCTTGCCGCCGTGTGCCCGGTCAGCGATCCGGCCATCCGGACTGCCGCGGTATTTAACGGTCCCGGAGACAATTCCGGTAGCCGCTTCATTCCGGAACTGACGCCGGGGAATATTGCCGTGGAGTATCTCGACAGGAACAGCAACCTGGTGCTCGATCCGGCCGATCCGGCCGAGTTCATTGCAATTCGTTTCGTGCGGGTTCGCGTCGTCGGGTTTCAGCATCGGATGCTGATCCCGTTCGTTGCAGGTATCGCAAATCTCGATATGCCCGAGTTCAGCACCGTGCTGCCCCGCGAGAGCCTGGGCGTGCCCCGAGAGGGCGCGGTCACGCCTTGCGGATGACCGAGGAGAAAGAAAAATGCGCAAAGTAAGAGTCTTGATTGCTGGACGATCGCAGGATGCCATTCGGTCGGTGGAGGCTCTGCTCGACGGTTTCCCGAAATGCCGAACCGAATCAAGACTGATGTCGAACGGACACAGCGACCCGCTGCAGGGTGTGGCCAACGCGCCGGATCTCCTGTTGCTGCATCATGTCACCGGGCAATTGGAGCTCGAAGCACTGATCCGGACGCCGGCCGCGGTGCGGCCGACTGTGGTCGTTTTTGGTGACGGCAATGACGCAGCGGGCATGCGCATGGCGATGCGTGCAGGAGCACGCGATTTTCTGCCGATCCCGGTTTCGTGCGAAGAGCTACGTGAAATTGTCGCCGCCGTAGCCGAGGAAATCGCGGCGGAGAAGGCCGCCGAGGACGGCGACCTGCTGGTGTTTATCAACGGAAAAGGCGGTTCCGGGTCTAGCTTTCTGGCCGCCAATGTCGCCCATGGGCTGGCCAGCAACGACCGCAAGGTTACGCTGGTCGATATGGATCTGCAGTTTGCCGGGCTTCGCCACTACCTCGACCTCGTGCCGAAACGCTGCATGATCGAGGCGATCGAAGCACTGGATAGCCTCGATGAAGTCGCGGCCGAGGCCTATACCTGCGAGCACGCCAGCGGCCTGCGACTGTTGGCGGCGCAGCGCGCAGAACTGGTGCTGAACAGCAACGTTGCGCCGGACCGGCTTGTCGCGCTGCTGCAATTGTACCGTTCGATCAATGACTTTGTAATCGTTGATCTTCCGCGGACCATCGATGTGTTGACCGCTAGCGTTCTAGAGAATGCGGACCGCATCATGGTCCTGACCCAGCAAAGTGTTCCGCATCTGCACGACACTGCCCGTTTATTGGAGCTCATGCGCCAGGAAATCGGAGTTAGCTCCGGCAGCATCCAGGTCGTGGTGAACCGATATGACAAACGCGCCGACATCACAGTGGCAGATGTCAAAAAGGCCTTGAAGACCGAAGATCTCTTGACGATTCCGAACCAGTTCAAGGTAACTGCCGAAAGTATCAATTCCGGCATGCCTCTTACCGAAGTCAGGCGATCCGCGGCGGTTGCCAAGGGATTGCAAGGATTGTCGCAAAGCATAAGCGGTGCAGATGCGTCGAATCAGGGACTACTCAACAAAGTCGTTCCCGGACTCGTCGCACATCGATTTTTAGGGAGTTAAAGCATGGGAAGCTTAGCAAGCGCAATGAAGCAGAGTGCTTTGGACAGCCAGACGGACGAAAGCAATATTTCACGGCCGCTGACCGAGCAGGAAAAGGAATGGAAGCAGATCATCAACGACAAGTTGTTGTCGGTTCTGGACTTGTCTCTGATCGAAACCATCGGCGATGAAAATGCCCGCCGCGAGATCCGCGAAGCCGCCATTCGGTTACTCAATGACGAGGCGCCGCCACTAAGCCTCAAGCAGCGCCAGGCCATTGTAAAAAGCATCGAGGACGAGGTGCTTGGGCTGGGGCCGCTCGAGCCTCTTCTGGCGGACAAGACGGTATCCGACATTCTGGTCAACGGCTACGACAAAATATTTGTCGAGCGGCGTGGCAAGCTCGAAGCCACGACTCTCAGCTTCACCAGCCATAGTCACCTGATGAACACGATTGACCGGATCGTGTCGGCGGTAGGTCGACGAGTCGATGAGTCATCGCCGATGGTAGATGCGCGTTTAAAGGATGGTTCTCGCGTCAATGCGATTATCCCTCCGCTCGCTCTCGACGGTGCGATGTTATCGATCAGGCGCTTCGCTGTGGAGCGCCTGACGATGGAAAACCTGATCGAGCTAGGTACGGTGACGCCGGCTGTTGCCGAGGTGCTCGCGGCCGTGGTGACCGGGCGGCTAAATGTGCTTATATCGGGCGGAACTGGCGCGGGCAAGACTACGATGCTGAATATCCTGTCAGGATTCATCCCTGCGGACGAACGCATACTGACAATCGAGGATTCGGCGGAGTTGCAGCTCCAACAACCCCATGTCGTCCGGCTGGAGACGCGGCCTGCGAACGTCGAGGGCAAGGGTGCGGTCACGGCACGCGACCTCGTCAAAAACTCCCTTCGCATGCGACCGGAACGGATCATCGTTGGCGAGGTGCGGGGTGGCGAGGCTCTGGACATGCTGCAGGCAATGAATACCGGCCACGATGGCTCACTGACCACGATACATGCCAACACACCGAGAGATGCGCTGGGTCGTGTCGAGAATATGGTCAGCATGACTGGGATCACTTTTCCGATCAAAGCGATGCGTACCCAGATCGCATCCGCAATCGATATTGTGATCCAGGTGGCGCGCCTCGAGGATGGAAGGAGGCGCCTGGTCAGCATCCAGGAAATCAATGGCATGGAAGGAGAGATCGTCACCATGTCCGAACTCTTCCGCTTCGACCGCCAAGGCGTCGACGAAGATCGCAACATCATCGGCGAGTTGCGCCCGACCGGAATTATCCCGGCTTTCCACAGCACCCTGGCGAACAAGGGCATCCAGATCCCGATCACGCTCTTCGATCCGGATCGACACGCTTGACAGGAGTCGTATCATGTTGAACGGTCAGCTCCTATTTATCATCATGGTGTTTGTCACTGTATTTCTGCTGATGCAGGGGTTGGTGGTACCCGTTTTCGGCGAGTCAGCCCAGACGCGGAAACGCCTGCAACAAAGGCTGGACGGGATCGATAAGCGCGAGGGCGCCGATTCCTATCAGTCATTGTTGCGCGACAAATACTTGAAAAAACTATCGCCGTTGGCCCGTATGCTGGAGAACCTGCCGTTGATGCAGGATCTCGCGCGCAAGATTGAGCAGTCTGGCCACTCCTATCTGGCGCACCGGGTGGTGCTTTTTTCCGTAGTGATGGGGCTGCTCGCAATCTACACGGTCTGGATAACTACGCGTTTGCCAGTTGTTTCGATTGTGGTGGGATTCATCATCGCCTGGGCACCTTTTTTGAAAATCCGGCGCGATCGGAATGCGCGCATGGCGAAATTCGAGGAACAGCTGCCTGACGCGATCGATGTAATGAAACGCGCGCTGCGGGCCGGTCATCCTTTCAGCTCGGCGCTGAAGCTGGTGGCAGACGATATGGACGATCCTGTCGCCGCTGAGTTTGAGATGACCTTCAATGACATCAGTTACGGCAACGACGTGCGCCGCGCTCTGCTCGGATTGCTGTCCCGGGTGCCCAGCGTAACGGTGATGGCACTGGTAACGTCAATCATGGTGCAGAAGGAAACCGGCGGGAATCTCGCGGAGGTCCTGGAGCAAATTTCCAAGGTCATTCGCGGCAGATTTCGGTTCCAGCGCAAAGTCAAGACCTTAACAGCGGAAGGCCGCATGTCCGCGTGGGTCCTCGCGCTGGTACCACTGGTATTGTTCGCCACGATTTGGATCACTACACCAGATTATTTGCCGATCCTGATTGAGGACCCCAGGGGGCATAACCTGATTATCTACGGGGCCATTTCAGGTGTCATCGGTATTGCCTGGATCCGCCGCATCATTCGCATCGAGGTATAGAAAATGCAATCCTTGATTGAGCAAATACTGCTATTTTCTACCAGCGAGGCGATGCTGCGGCATTTTGTTGTCTGGTTGTCCGCCGCCGCCGTTTTCGTGCTGGTTCTGGGTGGCACCGTGCTGACGATGAACTTACTCGATCCGGTTCGGCGACGGGTCGGTGCGCTATCCGGCGACGCCGAAGATTCGAGCAGGAGAACAATCGTCAAAGTCGCGACAGCGGTCGGACCGGTAGCGGCGTTCGTGTTGCCGCAAAAAGAACTCGAACGAAACAACATGATGGTCAAACTGACCCGTGCCGGGTTCCGTTCGCCCATGGCGCTGCAGGTGTTTTATTTCATTAAGACGCTGTTGATGATTTTCCTGCCGCTCATGATGTTGATCGCATCGAATTGGATGCCGGAGGTTGCGTCGGGTGAAATTTTGACCTATGCGATGTTCGCTGCCGGAATCGGCATGCTCGGACCGAACATCGTGCTGGAAAAACTGGTCAGGAAACGCATGCGGGCGTTGACTAATGCCTTTCCGGACGCGCTGGACTTGTTGGTCGTGTGCGTCGAGTCGGGGCTCGGGCTGTCCGCCGCGATCCAGCGGGTTGCAGAGGAACTCGAGATCAGCCACCCCGATCTCTCGTTTGAACTGGCGATGGTGAACGCCGAAATCCGTGCCGGTATGCCGCGCGAACAAGCGCTGAGGAATCTCGCCGACCGCACCGGGCTCGAGGATATCAGGGGGCTGGTCGGGCTCCTGGTGCAGACCATGCGTTTCGGAACGGGCGTGGCCGATGCGCTGCGGGTTTATTCGGAGGAATTCCGCGACAAACGGACTCAAAAAGCGGAAGAGCAAGCCGCAAAGATGGGGACTAAGCTGGTGTTTCCGCTTGTGCTGTTCATGTTTCCGATTTTCTTCATCGTTGCTGTCGGCCCAGCTGTGATCCGCATCATAGACGCATTCACAAAAATCTGATTTAGTCATTGCGATAGTACCGACTGGAGCAAGTTGATGACTTTTCGTGAAGCGCTGATCCGCGCGGTTTTGCTGCTTCCGATGTTGGGGATGGGAGCCTGCGCCACGACCTCGACGGCGCCGCCGCCCATCGCGGAAGATCAGGAACTTCGGGACACGGACCTCGACGTGCTGTTCGCGACTGAATTTCCCGTCGAAAGCAAGTACGAGGCAACGCAGCGGGCCGGGGACGCGTGGTCTAAGGGCGACCTCGATAGAGCGCTGTTCTTTTACGTCAAGGCGCTCCAGTTCGAGCCGGACGACACGGATCTGCTGGCGATAATCGGCATGATACATAGTGCCCAGAACAACCCGCGAATGGCGGTCAGAGCTTACACAAGAGCGCTAAACATCGATCCGCTCCATGTCGCGTCTTTGGAGAAACGCGGCTTGCTGTTGCTGGCGCATGACGAAGACGAGCGCGCCGCTGCGGATTTGCAGAAGGCGGTCGCGCTGAACCCCGCGTTGTGGCGGGCCCAGAATGGTCTGGGCGTGCTGGCAGATAAGAAAGGCGATCACGAAACGGCCATCACCTACTACGATGTTGCGATCGAGATGGTGCCGAATTCGGCCATTACGCTCAATAACCGGGGTTATTCGCGCTATTTGCTCGGTGACTTCGAACTGGCCAGGACCGATTTGCTCAAGGCGGCAACGGAACTCGGTTATGAGCAGGCCTGGGTAAATCTCGGGGTAGTCTATGCTGCCGAAGGTGACTACGCTGATGCGGTCGAGGTGTTTAAAAACGTTCTCAGCCAGTCCGAGTCCTGCAACCGCGCCGCTGAAGCGGCGATCGCGAACGGAGACTATGCGGTCGCAGAGCGGTTGCTGGAACGTGCTATCAGCGAATCACCGCGATATTACCCTGCGGCCGAGGAGAATCTCGCGGCGCTGCGATTGCGCGATCATTCTTGATGCCACAGAAATCATGGCCTGGCGCGGAGAGGTTCGGCGGTCGAGAGTCGAGAATTGCCGATTGCGATGGTTGCGGTGGGTTCAGGCAAGCCTGTCGAAGGCGGGTTGGCGGGCAAATAATAGGTTCGGCGCCGCATCGTACGGCCCCATGGGGCGTTTCGAACCGCGCTAACGGCGCCGATTTGGCGTTGCCGCCTCAGCGGTGGGCCCCAATCCACTGACTTCGGACATAAGCCCGGAGACGAAATGGTTGCCAGACAGCGACTTTTGATGGTCATCATACTCGCGCTGATCGGGGGTTGCGGTGCCGGTCGGGACGATGATTCTCGGACGAACCTGCCTCTCTCTTCGTTACCGGGTGTCTATGCCGGCACGTTTCCCTGCGATGGTTGCCCCGGTATACATACCAGGCTCTGGCTGCAGGCAGACGGTCGATTCTTTATCAATCAACACTACCCCGCGGTCGAGGGGCGCCAAGCCACCAATGCCTACAACCTTGGCCGTTGGCACTGGGCCGAGGGCGATCACGCGCTGGAACTCAATGGAGCGGGGCCGACGCGTTCGTTTTCGCGTCCGAATGCCGACACGCTTGTCATGCGCACCCATTCCAACCTCGAGCATCGCCTGGTGCGAGAACCGGATGCACCGGATTTCTCTGCGACGATCAGGATGGCTGGCATGGTGAATATGCGCGGCGGCGGCGCCACGTTTTCGGAATGTCTGACTGGTCTGGTCGTGCCGGTCGAGAAAAACCGCGAATTAACACGGCTGCGGCACCAATATCGTAGTGTCGGGGAACGCGGAAGGCCGAACTACTTGGAACTCGAGGGGCGCTTCCAGTGGTCCGGCGGCGTTCTGCAATCGATGACGATCGAGCGATTCATCACGATCAAACTGGATGCGGATTGCAGTTCCTGATGCAAAGAGCCGCCAGTAAATAACAAAGCGGCGACGGACGGGCTCTTTTCGACGGCCGACGTCGTGTACGTGGACTAAGGCACCGGGTTCGACACAACGCGAGGGCGGTTTGGACGCACGAGGTGCGCTCAGCGGGGAGCGGAATCGCCACAGGGCGATTCGAGTCAATCCCGCCCCTGCTGAATCGGTTCGCCAAGGCCTTGTAACGGTCCTATCGATCCTCGTCGCGTTCCCGGCCGATGCGCAGTTGCTATCCGGTTCGCCGCGGTCTATCGCCTCCTAGAATTTGTAACCGAAGCTAAGGCCGAGTACGTAGAGTACGGCGTCAGAATCGAAATTGACCGTACTGCCGATCTTTTGACCGTGAATACTGGCCAACTGCTCGACCTTGTTGTCACCGAAAAATTCCACCGCGGCATACCCGTGCAAATGTAACCTGTCGTTTGTCTGGTAGATGGCGCCAACCATGGTCTTGACGATTTCGTCTACGGGGATATCGGGCATTCTGTCCTCGTCATCAACCGGCGATTCGTCGTAGCTCAGGCCAAACTGCAGTGTCAACTTGTGGTCCAGCGCGTACTCCGCACCGATTGCGTAGCGGTTGGCATCTTTGAAATTTCGATCGATCTGCACGGTCGGATAGCCATCGATGCGCAGGTCGGTTCGCTCGAATGTGTCGAAGAAGACCCGCTCGAAGTCCCAGTAAAGCTTCAAATCGTCTCCGACCCGGTGAGAGCCGCTTACGATCAGCCGGTCCGGCATGTTCCAGTCCAGCGTCATGTGTTGCTTTTGCGAGGGTTCGTCCGACAGTAACTCTCCATTGATCGTGGCGTCACCCTCGAAAGTGAAATTTGACGTGTGGCGATAGACCAGCCCCAGCCGATGACCCGGGAGGAATTCAAAGGTGGTACCGAGCGCGATTTCGGCTCCGAGGTCGTCTCCCTCGAGTTTCACCTTGGTGCCTGGCTCGCCGTCGAGGTAGTCCCGGATACTGCCAATAGTCTCAGCGGCAGATTCGATATCGAGACCGGAGTCGTTGACGGCTGAGTTCAGGCAAATAGCGAGGAGCGGTGGCGGCAGACCCCGGCAATCCTGGGCCAGCCCCACAAACTGAATGACGCTTTCAAGATCGTCCCCGGCCGAGGCGCTGAGTGAGGGAAGATCCTGCTTCTGGTGCATTTCTCCGTAAATAATTCCGAGCCCGACCCCGAACGTCCATTTTTCGTTCATGCGCCAGGAAATCGAGTTCATCAGCCCGAGTACCGAGAGGCTGTTGTCCCTTATGATTGCGCGTCCTTTCCAGTCATCGCCGTAATCCACACCCTGCCCGGCGATGGCCGCCAGACCAATTCCCCAGGTGAAATTGTGATCCATGGGCCTGATCAGGCCCAGTGACGGGATTGCCAATAGAGAACCGATATTGCTGTCGGCGCAATTGTCTTCTTCCCGGCAGTCCCAGTTTTCGTTGACTGGCCAGTCCGGTATCACTACAGAGAGGTTTCCACCGACTTGCTTGTGAGGTATCAGGGACATCGCGGCGGGGTTGTTGCTAATGGCGGCAACGCTGCGGTCGTAAACCGCAGAACCGGCGTTGGCGATGCCGGTGTTTTCAGAGGTCGGGCTTACGATGAAGCCTACCGCTGACGCCTGGTGGCTCACGAGTACAGCCAGCGAGAAGCCCAGAGCAAGTTTGGCACTGGTCGAGCGATGATTCCACGGCATGGCAGACATCCTTATGTCGCTTGATGGATACGGGTCAAATTACTCTTTTCAGGCGTGCGGCAATATCGCCAACTAGCCCTGAGTATAGAAGCCAATTCGCGAGTTTCCCAATTTCCGGGAGCGCTATGTCTGAGCTGGTTTTAATAACGCCCCGTGCGTGTTGTCTGAACCGCTATTGTTGCGGCGCTGCCGGTATTCGGGTGCCCGGGATCCACTCCTTCAGAACAGGATAAAAGACGGGTGACAGCAACGTCGTTGCAACTCTTCGGTATCACGTTGGCGGGTTGTATCGGGTTCAATAAGTCCGGGTCGGTTACCCGGAACAGTCCGATCGGCATGGCCGAGCCAAGCAAGCCCAAGGGTCTGCTGCAGCGGGAGGCGGTGCAGTGGAGAAGATGCGACCACGGGGGCTGACGAGACCCGTCGCACATTCAACGACGCGCTCTGACAATTTGTGCGTTGTCTGAACGCGCGGACGCGTGGGCAAATCAGCGCCGGGTATTGCGTTCTAATGCATTCGTCCCGCGCTTCGGTTCAGCTATTTCGCCATTTCCATCTGTCGGCGCGCTTCGTCTGTCCGTCCGAGGTCGGTCAGAATCCGGGCCAGCTTCTGGTGCGCGGCCGGGCTCGGCTGGTTGCGAATCAGTTGGCGATAGACGGAGGCGGCTTCCTCGAGCCTCTGCTGCTCTACCAGGATTGTCCCGAGCGCATCGTAAGCGGCCGCATTCTTCGGATCCATTTCAATCGCGGTCCGCAGGCTGGCGATTGCTGCGTCGTCGCGATCCTGTTGCCACAGTACGAATCCTAGCCCGGAGTAGGTTTGCGTATTGGGGTTGGTCTCCAGGGCCATTCGCAAGTGGCTTTCGGCCTCGTCGAACTGGCCGGTTCGCGCGAGCGCGGCACCCAGGTTGTAATGCGCCGAAGCCGACTCGGGATCCAGTTCGAGCGCCTTGCGATATGCGTCGGTAGCCTCCTCGATCATCCCCTGGCGTTCAAGTACAAACCCGAGATCGTTATAGATTGCCGGCTGCGGTTCGATCGCGAGAGACTCCCGGTAGTGCGCCTCGGCAAGCTCCAGTTCGCCAATGTCGATCGAAGCCAGCGCCAGGTTGTTGTGGGCCTTCCAGTGTGCCGGGTCCACCTCGAGTGCCTTCTCCAAGGCGACGACCGCTTCTTCGCTCTTGCCTTGCTGGAACAACGCAAATCCCAGCGAGTTCAGCAATTCGACGTTTTCGGGCTCGACCGCAAGACCGCGGTTGTAGGCACGGACCGCGCCCGCATAGTTTCCGGTGCGCTCGTTTGCCATGCCCGCCCGCAGGAACGAATAGGCGTCGAGGAATCGCTCCTTTATCTGAGCGATCGAGTCGGCGGGCAGCGGGACGAACTCCGGAATATTCGCGGCGCCGTAGGTTCCGGTGAATCGATCGAGCACGACCGGCGGCGTCGAGTTGCCTTCGTCGTCGATGTGGGTCAGGAAAAGCTGGGTGTAGGGTGTATTGGCCTTCGACGAGAACACGAGCCAGCGCCCGTTCGAGGAAAAGCTGTGCCAGGAATTCATGCGAGGCGTGTTGGCGCGAAGCCGTCGCGCTTCGCCGCCCTCGGCCGGAATGATCAATAATTCGCTGTCAGGCATCAGCAGCATGTAGTTTTCTGCCTGGGTGAAGACGATCCATTTGCCGTCCGGCGAAAACTTCGCGAAAAAGTTGCTCATCCCGTTGTGCGAGGCGCCCTCGATGGGTTCGGCGGTGCCGCCGCGACCCTGGTTGAACGGTACCCGGTAAAGGTCGAATTTGAACGGTTGCCTGTCTTCGATGAACTCAGGGACGTCCTTTTCGTCGAGCAGGATACTGGTCGCGTTTCTCACTGCCTCGTTCTGGTACACCTTCGCCCGGGCAAATACGACGTGTTTCCCGTCGGGACTCCAGGTCGGGTTGCTCTGGACGTACTGCGGGTCGTCGGCGCCCGGCAGTGGCGTATAGGTACCGGTTTCGGTGTCGTAGACAACCAGGATGCCCTTGATCGGGAAAAAGAGCTGCGAGAATTCGATTCCGGGGGTCGCCACGAACACTGCCCGGTCCTTGACGGTACTGATTACGTAGCGGCCGTCGGGCGACACCTGGGAAAGCAGGCCAAAGGTACCTTCGCCGTCATCTCTCTTATAGTCGCTCCATGTAATGATCTTTTCGTCGTTCAACACCATTTGCTGCGAAACCGGAAGGATCGCGTAGCCGCCCTTGTCGTTGCCGTAGTCCACATCGAGTCCCAGCGTGCTGCCGTCACCCGAGAAAGAGTGGCAGTTTCCGCAAACCGGAAGATCCTCGAGGACTACCGGCGGCTGTTCGACGGAGTCGACCGAGCCGAAGCGCCAGCGGATGCGCGAGGGATCCTGAACGGCGCTGATAAACGGAAGCGGAACCTCGCGATAGAAGATCGAATCCACGACCGGGTCGGATGACGTGCGGATGCGGATGGTCGCCGAGGAGACTGACTGCGCCTGGGGGCCGATGCCAAAGATCGTTACTTCTGCGTCACGTCCTTCGGTTCGACGCTTGATGTCGGCCCATTCTGCCTCAGCCGGGCGCCAGCGGGGCTCAGTTACCTGAAACCCGCGCACTTCGTCCGTGTCGTCGAAACGCAGCTGGACTTTCCATTGCTCAGCATTGTCTGCTTCGTCGACCCAGACAAAGGTCGGTGCGGCGATATCGGGCGGAAAAAGCGTCTCGTCTAATGGGTACGTGATATCGATGCGGCCGTAGGACTCGGCCGGAACCGCGGCGGGCGCCGGTCCCGAGTCCTGTCCGCAGCCGCCGAGTGCCAGCACCGCCGCAAGCACAAGACTGGTCCCCAAAATGGCTCGCATTCTTTGAGTAGTGGCGCAGGTTCGACCTCTATCTGATTGATCCATAATATGCAGAATCCGTTATCAGGGGCAGGCTGAAACAGCCGATTGAGTGCCGGCGATTGTGGGTGATAGGGCGAGGCGGCGTCAATCGACGCTTTTCGGTTCATTGAACCCGGTCCCACCAGCATTCGCCAAAGCGATTTTCCATAATCTGGAAATTGACTATCGAGCCCCAACCAAGCAAAAATGGTTGAGCTTAAGCGGGGCTGCTTTGCCATTCGTCTGGCAGGCATGCATCAAAATCAAGGGTTGAACCCGGAGAAAATAATGAAATTGCGCCGCCTCTTTTATTTGCTCGGAATTGCCGTTTTTATGACCTCTGCCGCCGCCAACGCGGCCGTTCATCGCGTGTCTCCCGGAGATTCGATCCAGGCCGCGATCGATGGTGCCGCATCCGGTGACACGATCCTGGTTGAGCCGGGAATTTATCAGGAGACAGGTAACGGGAGGTACGGGCTTCGCATCTCTACCGATAACCTTCGTTTGATCGGGAAGGTCAAAAAGGGCCGGGGCGACGCCGGCAAGGTACGCATCCTGCAAAACGAGGCCCAGGAAACCGGCGTTTACGCGGCTCCTTCAGGTTGCGATTACGATATTAAGGATGATACCCCGGAAGGGCAGGAGTGCCGGAGCAGAGAGCTCAAGGGCTTCTACATCCGCGGTTTCTCCGTTGAGGAATTTCCGGTCAACGGTATCCAGACCCGCTGGGTGGACGGCTTCGAGTTCGTCCGCAACGTATCGGTCAACAACCTCAATAACGGCATCTATCCGACCCTGTCGGCCAACGGGCTGGTGCGAAACAATGAGTCATATGGTTCGCTCGATACCGCGATGTGGGTGGCGGGCTCCGAGAACGTTCGCGTCATCGGCAACGAGCTTTGGGGCAGCGTGATCGGCTTCGAGATCACTGTATCCAACGAAGTCACGGTTAAGCAGAACGAGATTTACGACAACACGGTCGGTGTCGGCCTGTTCCATCCGAACGGGGCGGGTAACCCCCCGCTGCCGGTCATGGCTAACTGGCTCATCGAGCAAAACGACATCTACGACAACAACCGGCCCAACATGGCTGTGCCTGGAACCTTCCAGAGCATTCTGCCGCCGGGAATCGGAGTTCTGGCCCTCGGAGTCAGCGATCACGTAATTGCGAAGAACAACGTCGAGGACAACGATTTCGTGGGGATCGGGGTGCTCGGCTGGTGTACGGCCACGAACGGTACTCCTGAAAATTGCGGAGTCAATCCGCCGATAACGCCGCCCGACGCCAGCAGGAATCTCGTCCAGCTGAATTACCTGAGCAACAACGGCACGAACCCGCAGGCCGGGCCGCTCAATTTCCTGGCTGCGGACCTCACCTATTTCGATGCGGGTGACGGGTCGACGGGCAACTGCTTCAAGAAGAACAAGCCCAAGAACGGCTTTACTTTCGTCTCCTCGGAAGGAGTACTGCCCACCGACGGATGCTAAGAGCGAGAATCACAGCACAGGCTTGAGCCTCGCGGGCTGATTATTCAATCGCAGCCGAGCCTGAGTTCCACCAGGGACCAGTGTTTGATCGCAGCCGCCCGACGTTTACGACGTCGGGCGGCTTTGGTTTGTTGCAGACCGAATCGGTCCATAAAATTTCACGAGCATGAGACCGGGGTCTGCGCCCCGGCAATAGTATGAAATTGTCTCCTCATCCCATTGACGGCAGTCACCAGCCCCATGGCTGTACCATCGCAGTGCGCCGGGTAGAAGGTCCTGAAGCCAGGGAGATATTCTTTCATTGCCAGCCTCCCGTTGAGGTCAAGGATGCGAGCCGTCAGGCCGATGCTATTTATCGCTCGATCCTGGTTGCCCTCGAAGCAGAGGGGGCAGGCTTCGAGTCGGTTGTCTCCGAGACGGTTTTTTTGCGCGAGCTGCACAAGCATATCGGCGTTGTCCGCGAGGCTCGCCAGAGCGTCCTCGCGGCGCACGGGGGCATGGCGCACAGGCCCGCCACGACCGAGATCGAGCAACCCCCGCTGAATGAGCACGCCTGCCTGGAGGTTTCGTTGCAGGCGGTCGTTACGAACGCGGCGCAGCCGGGTGTCGAGGTGATCGAGGCCGAACCCGGATGCGACTGTGCCGAGTGCGCTCGGGCGCACGGCCTGCGCATCGATGTCGGCGACGAGACCCGGTTCCATGCGGCCGGTTTGTGCGGGCCTGGTGACAATGCCTACGAACAGACGCTCGGCATGTTCACTCGTGCCGAAGAACTGCTACGAAAGGCGGGCATGGAATTCCATGACGTAGTCCGTACCTGGATTTACCTGCGCGAGATCGATCGTGACTATGCCGATCTTAATCGGGCGCGGCGCGCGTTTTTCGAGGCGCGCGGGATCGATCCGGTTCCGGCCAGCACCGGTATTGGCGGCGGACCGGTTTCCGAGGCCCACGATCTTTGCCTTGGCGTTTATGCGGTGAAAGCTGGAAGGTCGGGCGCACGAACCGTCATGACATCGCCAACTCTCAACGAAGCCCCACAGTACGGCGCTGACTTTGTCCGCGGAATGAGAGTTGGCGAAGTAAACAAGGTTGCGCTTCATGTTTCGGGTACCGCGAGCATCGACGAAGATGGAAGAACCGTGCATCGCGACGACTTCGAGGCACAGTCCGACCGCATGCTCTTGAACATCGCGGCCTTGCTGGAGGGGCAGGGTGCCAGCTTTGGCGACGCCGTTTCCGCAATAACCTATTTGAAGCGTCCCGAGGACGCCCCGCGCCTTCGGCAAAAACTCCAGCAAGCCGGTTTCGCGGGATTCCCCAACGCGCTGGTCGTCGCGCCGATTTGCCGGTCGGACCTTCTCTGCGAAATCGAAGTGCTGGCGGCCTTGCCGACAGGCGCTTGCAAGCGGCCAGGTCGCGGTCGGTAGCTTGCGCGCCCAGGCACTCGTTGTCCGGGTTCACCGGTACCGATCGAGAGCCTCGATACCTCCCCCGAATGCGGGCCTGAAAGAGGCAAGCTGGCGATGCGGCGTACGGTCCGCCGTCGGGCTAAGTTTCGAGAATACGCTTCCGGCCGACCTGCCGTGGAATTGTTAATTGGATTCAGATCGTTGAGAATCTCAGCGGCCAACCGGTGGAGTCACGCAGTAACCGGGAGCCGGACTCGAGGTGGTGGCCGGGCTGAGGGCATTGAATCAGATTATTCTGGTGAATCGATCGCGATACCGCGAACAGGAGATTGGAAATATGGATATTAAGAAACTTCTCGTACTGGCTATTCTGGCCGCCTCGGTCAGTATGACGGCCTGCGAAAAGAAAGGACCGGCTGAGAAGGCCGGCGAGAAAATAGACGAGATGGCAGAGAAAGCCGGTGACGCTATGGACGATGCCGTGGACGATGTTGCGGATGCGGCGGAAGAGACCTGTGAGGAGATCAAGAAGCGTACCGGCAACAAGGATATGGATTGCGATTGAGTCGCTCCTGATCCCGGCGTAGTTGCAT
>PKUM01000334.1 GCA_002868855.1 Chromatiales bacterium
AGTATTCAGAGCCAGAGGATGGTTTCGCCAACCTTACCATTGACGCGTGCATCGTTAATGGCAGTTCTCCGGCGATCGACCTGGTAGCGACAAAACTGACCGACGCTAAGCATAGTGTCGAAATGTTGGTGCCGAGCTGCAGGCGATTGATCTCAGAGCGGCGGCACGGTTGTTGGTCGCGAAAAACGAATAGACCACTAACCGTGGCGGTAGCAACGTTAGGTTTCGCAAAGACAAAACAATCGTTTTTACATAATGTTCGTTTTTATTGCGTCTCCTGCCGACTCCGAACCGATGATGCTCTCCCAGACTGACTGAATAAAAACAACAACTAAAGAAGTTACGCTGTGGCACAACCAGACCCCGCATGGTGTCGTTGATTCGCCTTACATGAAATTTTCCAATACCGGTCTATACTCAAATCAATAATGGCCGGGTGCGCGGTCGATATTATGTTCAATATTGAACGGAGCGAATTCATTTGATTGAGCAAGGCAGAGCGGAACAGACTTAGCGCCACCCTGAAACCGATAGATGCGAAGTGGTGGAGGCGGTTCCTTCACAGCGACTAAGAACCGGTAAACGAAGAAACAAAAAACGGTCATTAGTGAATGATCATGCCGGAGGTCATTACGACTGCGTTGTCTAAACGAACACGACCCGTCCTAAGGTAGGGAGAAGAAAATGTCAGAACCGTTTATTGGCCAAATCGTAATGTTCGGGGGAAACTATGCGCCGCGAGACTGGGCGCTATGCAACGGTCAACTACTAGCGATCAACTCTTATCCAGCGCTATTCTCAATTCTTGGCACGATTTATGGTGGCGACGGCCGGACAAACTTCGCGTTGCCCGACCTGCGTGGCCGGATGGCGGTCCATGCGGGTCAGGGGCCCGGTCTGCCAGATATCAGGCTTGGCGCGAAGGCTGGCGCGTCAACCACCACCCTTGGCGTCGCTAACCTTCCCTCTCACGATCATAACCATCAATTGCGCGGATCTACCTCAGTAGCAGATACCAGCAGCCCGGGCGGCGCGGTACCGGCAGTGAATCAACTCACCCGCTACGGCATTTATCAAACTGGTGAACCAGATACCGACATGGGCGCCGAAGCAATATCCGCGGCGCCTGTTGGCGCCGGGCAAGCGTTCAACAACATGCCGCCATACCAGGCTGTCAATTACATCATTGCTCTGGTAGGCACCTTCCCGTCCCGGAACTGACCTGCAGCCAACGGAGACACCCCAATGATCAAACGACGTGATTTTGTCTTAGGCTGCGGCTCGCTGGCTGTGATATCCGGCATACCGGTTGCGGGCGCCGCAACGCTTTTTGCGGGACCAGGCCATCGCCGGGCCGACCGTTTCCGACCGTTTGTCGATACTGTCTTTGCGGCATCGAATGAAGCCGGTCAGACCCTCGGAATGAAGCTGGTCGCGATCGAGGAAACGCGCATCGATCGGCGCCTCGAGCAGTTCCGGCTGGTTTTCGAAAGCGACGAGCGGAATGCGGAAGATGCGATCTTTTCGCTCTCGCATCGAGACGATCCGAACTTCGTGACCGAGACCGTGAACATCGAGAAAAGCGCAACCGACCCGTCGGGACGCACCTATGTGGCGCAGTTCTGCCTGTTTGCAGCCTGAGCGGCCGATGCGAGGCAGACGACATCCGACCGCGTTACCCGGGGCGATACCCGGAAAAAATAGCTAACACACAAGGGTAAATGAACATGTCAGATCCCTTCATCGGTCAGATCATAATGTTCGGCGGAAATTTTGCACCACGGGGCTGGGCGTTTTGCAGCGGCCAACTTCTGAGCATTTCCTCCAACCAGGTGCTTTTCTCGATCATCGGCACACTTTACGGTGGCGACGGCCGAACGACGTTCGGGTTGCCGGACCTGCGTGGGCGTGCGGCACTACACGCCGAATCAAGTTTCACTTTAGGTAGCAAGGGTGGCACACCGACCACGACGCTTGCGCTCAACAACATGCCGGCGCATGACCATGACCATCAACTGCGCGGCTCGACTGCGCTTGCAAACGCCAGCGGCCCGGGAGGCGCGGTGCCGGCGGTTCACGCCCTGCAGCGCTATGGAATTTATCAGACCGGCGCGCCCGATACGGACATGGATGCGGATGCGATTCGCGGCCAGAACGTGGGTGGCAATCAGGCATTCGACAACATGGCGCCGTACCAGGCCGTCCATTTCATCATCGCTCTTGTTGGCCTCTTTCCGTCACGGTTTTAGCCACCGCGCGCCGATAAGTAGTCCTCTACCGCCAGATGAACGAGCAGGTGGTTTTGCGCCGTCGCGGCGAGGCGGATCATGATCTGCTATTCGCGCTTTTTTCCGACTCGGTGGCGGCGCAATTCGCATCATTGCCAGAGCCCCAGCGACAACAACTTCTCGAGCAGCAGTTCGACGCCCGCGAGCGCCAGTATCGCCAGAACTGGCCCGATGCCATTGACGAGATCGTAATTGTCGACGGGACCGCGTGCGGACGCCGCTTATGGCACGAGAGCGACGCCGAAATCAGACTGATCGATATTGCGCTATTGTCGAGCGCTCGCGGGTCCGGCATTGGCAGCGAATTGATATGCGATCTGCAGCGACGCTCCGACACCAATTCCAAGCCGCTAAGGCTGTCAGTGCTGGCAGGAAATCCCGCATCCACGCTCTATCGGCGGCTCGAACTCGTGGATATCGGACAGGACAGCATCTACCTGCATATGGAATACATGCCCCGATCCGGTTAGCTGATCACGGACTGGAGATAGGCGCCCGCCTCGACCGGCACCAGAAAGAAATCCGACTCGCCCAGCGCCTCGTGTCTCAGCCTGTATGTATTCTGGCTGACAAAAAAACCTTTCGGCATCTCGAACAACAGCGAGAACGGCCGCCTGCGCAAATTCGGAAATTGGGCAAGCGCGTCCTGCGGCGGCGGCGGCAAAGCTTCAACTTCGCGCAGCACCAAAGCCAATGCGGGCTGCCCTTCGATCAAGAGCGAAAACTCCTCGCCAATAAACTCTTTGAGCTGCTTTGGATCCAAATCCATGCCTGCATTTTTCTCCAACGTTAGCCAATCTCATAATCTATAACGCCGACCACGTCGTCGCCAGTCGAGAAAGACGCGTGACGTAAATGACGATGCCCCGACCGGCGCTTGCAGCGAAGGTCAGACTTTTCAGCACAAGCCCGCAATAAGCCTTCGCTGCCGGCGATCGAGTCTGCCGTCGCCGTTAGGGTGTTGCGGATTAGTCGCGTCGCGCCGGATGCACATTCTTGACAATCGCTGGAATATTACAGAATTTAGATTAAATACTGTGTTTTAATAAATGTTTTTATTGCTATTTTACTTGCTCATTGGGAGCATGCCGCGAGCCCCAAGGCAAAGTCACGAGGGAGGATGAGGTGTTACCGAGGCCAGGGTGGAATTTGATGAGTGTCGCTGGCGCCACTATTTGCTGGTCCGAGATTGCGAATCGCGGTATTCGTCGCACCGCCGCGTTGCGCCGAATCCAACCGACCGCAGCTGCGAGAGCAGTCAAAACCCCAATGAGTGCAGCCGTGCCGGAAAATCCCGTCTTGCTGTGTCTGCGGGAGCTGAAGCGCAATCCCTTCACCGCATCCGGCTGGATGTCCATTGTGCGTTAGCTTGAGCACGCCTAATGGGTTCCTCCTCCTGGCCCACGCCATGATGGCTGCAAGCGCCAAAAAAATCACACCGACACAGTCCGGCGATTAGGATTCACCGAAGGCAACGAAAAATCCGGCGTTCGTGCCACAATGTAGCGCACAACTCAGGAGGCTCCATGCTGTTATTCTTTTCCGCCGTTGCGATTGTTCTCATCGTCTCGTTTCTCTGTTCAATCTTTGAATCGGTGCTGCTGTCGCTGACCCGGCCGCAGATCGAAATCCTGCAGCAGGAAAAACCCACGGCCGGGCGCCTGCTGGCCGATTTCAAGAAAAACATGGATGTGCCGATTGCCGCGATCCTGATCCTGAACACGGCAGCGCATACGGTCGGCGCGTCAGTAGCCGGCGCCAGTTATTCCAGCGTCTTCGACCCGGCCACTTTATGGGTTTTTTCGATTCTGTTTACGATCGCGGTGTTGTTTTTTACCGAAATAATCCCGAAGACGCTCGGTGTCAGTTACGCAACCTTCCTTGCGGCACCGGTCGCATACGGTATCCGCTGGCTGACAATAATGTTGCGTCCACTTGTCGTGGTCAGCGAAAAACTGTCGCGGACATTGCGCAGCGATGCGGAACGCCCGGTGACCTCGTCGGAGGAGATTCGGCTGCTTGCCTTGCTCGGACGCAGCGAGGGGGTGGTTGGTCCGCGCACCGCCGAGATGATCGTTGGCGCAACCCATCTGCGTCACCTGAAGGCCCACGACGTAATGCTGCCGCGCGAGAAGATCCGGTTCCTTTCCGCGGACATGGGCCGTGAGGAGGCGATGCGTGTGGTGCGCACCTCCGGCCACAGTCGATTACCCTTCTCGCCCACCCGTGACGTCAACGATGTCACCGGAATCGTGTTGACCAAGAATCTGCTGTTCTGGCTACTCGAACACGACGCTGAAGAAGTAGATTGGGAGGCGATCCACCAGGAGCCTCTCATCGTGCCGGCCTCCGTGCTGCTGCCCCAACTGATGCGCACCTTTCAGGAGAGCCAGCGCCATCTTGCGGTCGTGGTCGATGAATACGGCGATGTAGTGGGCATTGCGACCCTCGAGGATGTGCTGGAAGAGGTCGTTGGCGATATCCGTGATGAAAGCGACCTGCCCGAAAACGCATTCCACGCCCGTGCCGATGAAACGCTGGTGGTTCGCGCCGAGGTGGACCTGAGAAAACTGTCGGCGCGTCTCCACGTTCCGTGGCAACACGACCTCGGCGTAACAACGATCGGCGGGCTCGTCACCGAAACGCTGGAACGGATCCCCGAGGTCGGCGATCACATCAAGTGGAACGGATTCCGCGTCGAGGTGCTCAAAGCGGATGCGCGGCGCGCCGAAGTCCTGTCCGTCGTACGAGAACCGGATTCTGATTGAGCTCGGAAGCCTGGTCTTCCCAGCATCTCATTTACAAGGCTGCAATGTCGCCGCGACCCCGGCGCGCATCTTTTCTGCCAGACTCAATATGCCGATCGAGTGCGCCGACCACGCAGCGCCTGTTGCTATCCAGCATCTCCGTTTTGGCGACAATAAATACCGCCCCGGTCCACCGCTGTCCGCCACGAACGAGCTCGTTTGTCCTTGCGGCCGGTGCTCGCCCGGCACAACCTGCGTCGATTCGGTTAACATCGACATTGGAGTTGGCTATCGGAACAAGGTGTAACGGGCTCTGTGAGCGATGCACGTGGGGGACCCGGGAGGCCGCTGTTCTGCAATGCGTACCTGCACCTCAATTTGGGCTAGCGGATGGAAATCATGAAGACAAACAGTATTTTTTTATACCGGTCGATCCTGCTCGTGTTACTGGCAGCATTCGGGACGGCTTTCGCGACCGAGCCGTCGGCTTCACAGGAGGGGGAAGCCAGCTATTATGCTGATTCACTCGACGGCAACAAGACCGCCAGTGGCGAGCTCTACGACAAAACCAGGATGACCGCGGCGCATCGTGACCTGGCGTTTGGCACGAAAGTCAAAGTTACATATTTGCGCACCGGAAAGTCCGTCACCGTAACGATCAATGACAGGGGGCCGCACGTAAAGGGGCGGATCATTGACGTTTCAGGGGCTGCCGCCAAAGCACTCGGCATGGTTGAAGACGGCCACGGCAAAGTACGCCTGGAGATAATTGCGGAGTAGTTGCCGCAGCGCTGTGCGATTTGAAGGGGTTTTTACGCGGCGGCATCGCATGAATTGGTTGCCTGGTTTCATGTAGCGACGCAGCGCAAGGAAATAGCGAGAAAAGATTTACTTGCTAAACCCCATTGCAACGTCCAACTCCACGAGAACGTGTTGCCCGGGTTCGCAGTCGACATATGCCAGGTCGAGGCTAAATCGGACAAGACGGCATGGCGATAAACGTCCGGTCCGGATTGGGTCAACGGACCCCATGCGCCGAGAACTCAGCCTCTCGCTGCGCTTGCTGCAGCGAGAGGCGTAATTCTCCTAGAACCGCATCCGAATTCCGCCTTCGAATGTGCGACCCGGTTGTGGCGCAAAATCCTTGATGAACGAGGTATGGTAGCGCTGCTCGTCGTCCGTCAGGTTCTTGCCCTGAACAAACAGTTCGAACTCTCCGAACCGCGACGGCACGTGCGTCGAAATGAAGATCCGCAGGTCTTCGTAGTCGTCCGTCGGTAATTCGAACTCGGACACGTCGTCCTGCTCGTCGACGTACAGATAGTCGATCCTGGCCGAAATCCGGTGCCAGTCGAGCGATGCGCCAACCCCGATTCGCCACGGCGGAAGTCGCGGCACGTTATCGTTGCCGTCGATGTCGAGCTCCGCTTCGACAATGTCGAACATCCCGTTGAGCCACAGGGAACCGCCATCGAACGTGGCGGCACGAAAGCCCCCGCTCATGTCGAAGCCGTAGAACGTCGCGTCATCCTGATCGTACTGTTGCACCGGTTGTTCGTCTTCCTCTTCGCCGGTCGCAAACTGGTAGATGAAATCCGAGAATTCGGTGTAATAGGCTGAGGCATTCAGATACCAGGTGTCACTGGTATAACCGAGCGTGGCGGCAAAGTTGATCGCCTGCTCCTCATCGAGATCGGTATTTCCTATCTCGTAAGCGTTTGTCGCCAGATGAGGGCCGTCCGAGTAGAGTTCTTCGGGGACCGGTGCGCGTTCCGAGTAGTCGCTCTGCAAACCCAGTTCCCAGGCGGTGCCAAACGGAATCACGAATCCGAGCGAAGCCGAATACACTGTGAAATCATCGTCGCCGCCCACGGAGGGGTCGTGTTCGACCGATTCAACCCTCACCCCGGTCTCGAGATCGAATCCGGAGAATGAGCGCTGACCGACCCAGAACAACGCGGCAGCAGTCGTATCCACCGGCTCGATGAACGCTTCCTCGCCGACCGCTGAGAAGTTCTTGTCCGAATACTGCAGACCGATGGCGCCGGTGAAGTCGAGCACTTCCCGGTGCGTCAACTCGAAACGGCTGTCCCAGGCCTTGTTTTTGAACTTCGTGGCGACCTCGCCGTTGGGTTCGATTTCCTCGTGGTCGTAGTCGTTGTACGCGATACGCAGGTTGGCGCTGGAGAATCCGCGGAACGGATTTTCCAGGCCGGCCTCGAGATCTATGCGAGTCTGGTCGAGGCTGATGGTCGGATTGCCCTCTTCCTCCTCCTCGTCGTGTTCCTCGCCCTCTTCCTCTTCGTGTTCGTGGCCGTGGCCGCCCGGCAGACCGTAATCGCTGTCGTAACGACTCACCGCGATGCCGACGAACCCGCGGTCTCCGATCCAGGATCCACCCAATGCAGCGCCCCAGGTCTCCAACTCGCTGCCCGGCAAAGTCCCGTCCTCTTCGCAGGCCTCGCCCCCCTCGGCCGCCCGGAGCTCGTCCGACTCGACGCAGCCGGGTATGTCATAGTCATTTGCGTCACGGTAGAAACCGTCGACATGAAATGCCATGGGCCCGGCACCGAAGTCGAGCTCGCCGACGGTACTGACCTGTTCGGTGCTGTCCTCGGCGCGTGCCTCGATCCCTCCGGTCAACTCGTCCGGGCGGTCATGGGGAATACGGCCGGTATGCACATCGACGACGCCGCCAATTGCACCGGAACCGTACAGCAGCGTGCTTGGACCTTTCAGGACCTCGATGCGGTCGGCAACAAACGCATCGACGGTGGTGGCGTGATCGGCGCTGGTCACCGAGACATCAAGCGAGTCGAGCCTGTCCTCCATGATCCGCACGCGTGGCCCGGAGAGTCCCCGAATGACCGGCCGGCCGGCTGCATTACCGAACGACGAATTGTGGACGCCGGGCAGGCGATGGAGGGTCTCCCCGATATTCGCACTCAGGTTACGAGTCAAGGTTTCACCCTCCACAACGAGGCCAGCCTGAGCCAGGCCCTCGGCCGAAAGCGGGTGAGCAATAACGGTAAGTTCTTCCATTTCCATTGGCTCCTCAGGCGTCTGCGCCGTAACCGGAGCCGAGGCTGCGAGTAGCAGCCCGCAGGCAATCAAATTTTTCACAGTGATCTCCCGAATAGGTCACACGAACCGGCGCAGTCCTGCGGACCGGCCGGAGAAATCAGGCAGCGGAGATCAGTGGGCCGGTGGCGCGCGCGCGCCGTATGCGGGCAGTACGGTGGCGTAATGCCGCGGCGTGAGAGAAACGCAATTGCCGCTGTGGCCGAGCGCGGGTAATTCGCTGCTGGCCGCGACATCGAGAGCGGCGTCGTCGAGCTGCGCGGTGGCGCATACGGCGCACCCGTTTTGCAGTGGTTCGCCAGCATGAAGGTGTTGCGCGCTGAGCCCTTGCCAGACGGCAAAAAGCAGAGCGGCGGCCAGGGCCAGCCTGTTGAATGCGGGGCGCTGTCTCAGCATTGCAGGCGACATCGACTCTTTGAAGATGAAAGAACGGCCGAAACGATAGCATAAATCGAACGCTCCGGGCCGGTGTCGCAGTCGCTATCGGGCCCGCCCCACTTTGGCAACGAATCTGACCATACAGATCGTGCCAACGCTCGTTGGTGTGTTTCTCGCCTTGCTTCCTTGACGAAAAATGCGTGGCCCCGATCAAACGGTATAATGCCCCTTGACCAAGGGAGCGCGAATGACAGAAAAATTTAAATTCAGCGAACTGCAACAGGCCTGGGGTCTCGGCGGAACGCTGGAAGTGAGCTTCAACGACGTTTTTCCAAAGCCGGATTTGGACGCGGACGGCAAGCCGGTCCCGGTTCCGATCGAGAAGTTGAAGCTCGACCGGGAAGAAAAATTAAGCCTCCTGCGGCCCTATGCTTCGGTCCGGCTCAAAGATCAACTTCGCGCCGTCGTTCCGCTTGCAGTGTACCTCGCGCTTTTCCAGATCCTCGTGCTGCGCCAGCTGGTCGAGAATTCGCTGTTGATCACCGCCGGGCTATTTGCAGTCATCGTCGGTCTGATGTTTTTCATGGAAGGCTTGCGAATAGGCCTGATGCCGTTTGGCGAGACCATTGGCAGTAGTCTGCCACGGCGCTCGCCGCTGCCAGTGGTGCTGCTGATCACTTTTCTGCTCGGCATCGGCGTAACCTTCGCCGAACCAGCGATTGGTGCGCTGCAGGCGGCGGGTTCGAACATTGTCGTGGAACGTGCACCGTATTTGTATGCTCTTCTCAATCAATATGCCGACACTCTTGTCCTTGTCGTTGGTGCCGCGGTGGGGTTGGCGGCGGTCATCGGTACGCTCAGATTTCTTTACGGCTGGAGCCTTAAACCGCTGATCTATCTCTCGTTGGTTCCGGTTATAGCGTTGACGTTGTACTCGTCAATGGATCCACATTTGACGGCGGCCATGGGACTCGCCTGGGACGCCGGCGCGGTCACTACCGGGCCCGTAACGGTCCCGTTGGTGCTGTCACTGGGTATCGGCATAGCGGCCGCGGCTGGCAAAGGCAGCGGCGGCTTGTCCGGATTCGGGATAGTCACCCTCGCCTCTCTGTTTCCGATTACCGCGGTGCTGTTGCTGACGGTTTTTGTCGCAAGCACGACGACACCCGAGGCAATCATCGAGGCGGCACAGGCAACCGCAAGTGCAGCGCAGGCTGCGGTTCCGGCGTGGTACGAGCGCAGCCCTGGAGTCGAGATTATCCTCGGCATCCGAGCAATCCTGCCGTTGGTGATCTTTCTCGTCCTGGTGAAGAAGCTGGTCCTGCGCGAGAAACTCCCCAACGCCAACGAGATTTTCCTCGGTATCGGCCTGACCATCATTGGCATGTGTATTTTCAATCTCGGGCTGACTTACGGTCTGTCCATGCTTGGAGGTAACGCAGGCAACCTCGTGCCTTCTGCCTTCATGGGGTTGCCGCATGTCGAGGATTCACCCATCTATGATTATCGCGCGGGGCTGGCGATTGCGCTCATTTTTGCCTGGATACTCGGGTTTGGCGCGACGATCGCGGAACCTGCACTGAATGCCCTGGGAATGACGGCCGAGGAACTGACCAATGGCGTATTCAAGAAAAAGACGCTGATCATTTCGGTCTCCATCGGTGTCGCGTTTGGTATCGCCATTGGTTTGTCCAAGTTGATTTTCGACCTGCCTCTGGTTTGGCTGGTGGTACCCGGCTACCTGATCGCCATCGTTCTGACCGCGATATCGAGTGAGGCGTTTGTCAATGTCGCCTGGGACAGCGCAGGCGTCACGACCGGACCCATCACCGTGCCGCTTGTTCTGGCGATGGGACTGGGGTTTGGAAATGCCACAAATGCGGTCGAGGGCTTCGGTATTCTATGTATGGCCTCGATCGGTCCCATTATCACCGTGATGATTTCCGGGTTGTGGTCGCAGCACATGGTACGCCGGCAACGAATCAAGGCCCGGCGGGCCGCCGCCGTCGCGGACGAGCATGAGGTGAATAGCATCCTATGAGCGAAAGAAACATCACTTACCTGACAGACGTCTATTTGATCACGTGCGTCGTCGATCACGGCAAGGGCGAAGACGTTGTCAAAGCGGCCCGCGGTGCCGGCGCCGGTGGCGCACTGATCCATTCCGGCCATGGAGTTGGAATCCGCGAGCGACTGGGCCTGCTCGGTATCGCAATTGAGACAGAAAAAGACGTGGTACAAATGATGGTCGGGTCGGAGCAGGCCGAGATGGTCGCCAACCTGATTTATGCAACCGCAGGCCTTGATCGCCCCGGGGCCGGCTTTATCTATCTGACGCCACTCGAGACAGTTGCCACCTATCTTCCGCGTGACATCCGCGAACGCCTGCGGGAGCGAACTGCATGAACACCGCTTCCGGCCAGGCGAAGCCAACATACGATACCAGCAGGATCATCGGGGTTGTGCTGCCTGACGATGGTACCGATCTCGACCTGATCCGGGCGCTGCGTGATGAGAAAAATGTCATCGCCTCAACGGCAATTACTTGCCGAGGCATCGGCATACTTGAATCCGTGCGCGATGCTGTGAAGGGCAAGCTTCCGCCAAGCGAACTCGTGCGACTGGTGACTGTGATCGTGCCCGACTCGGAAGCCAAGGATCTGTTCGAATTCATTTATGAAAAGGCGAACATCGGGCGGGAAGCCGGCGGCGGAGTCTGGATGGGAATGCCCATATCGGCAACGCGATACACGTTGCCAAGCGGCGTTCCCGACGAAAGAATGCGCACGCGGCACGACGACGAATAGACGCGCTGCCCTCTCAACAGACCAGCAATGCGCGCAGTGCAATCGCAGTTCGGGCAACCTCCGTTCCGATCTGCATAGTGGCAGGGAGCGACCGCTTCGACGTGCGGTTTCTATCGCCTAATTCTGACCGAGCGTTCTCAGATATTCTGCGAAGTTGTCTCCCAGTTCGTGATGTGCCAGCGCGAGTTCGACTGTGGCCTGCAAGTAGCCGAGCTTGTTACCACAGTCGAAGCGGCGTCCGGCAAATGCGTAGGAATAAACTGCTTCGTGATCCAACAACGCAGCAATGGCATCGGTCAGCTGGATTTCCCCCCCGGCACCGCTTTGCGTTCGCTCCAGAAGTGAGAAGATTGTCGGCGTCAGAATGTATCTTCCGACCACTGCCTGATTGGATGGGGCCGTCGCCGGAGTCGGCTTCTCAACAATGGCTCTGATAGGCGCTGGATTCTCCTCCATACCACCGATATCGACAATACCGTAGCTTTGGGTTTGATCAGGAGGAACTACCTCTGTGGCCAGCACGCTCGCGGCCTTAGTCTCATATACCTCTCGCATTTGCGACAAACAAGCGTGCTCAGCGACGATCAGATCATCTGCCAGATGCACGAAGAAGGGTTCGTTCTGGACGACCGGCCGGGCGCACAGCACGGCATGACCAAGCCCGAGGGGCGCTGGCTGTCGAATGAATATGAAGTTGGCGCCCGCCGGCACGGTGTCACGAAGCAGTTCGAGCAATTCGAGCTTTTGCTGGGACTCAAGTTCGCACTCGAGTTCGCGATCGACATCGAAATGGTCTTCGATAGCGCGCTTGTACCGGCCGGTAATAAAGACGAAATTTTCGGCACCCGCCT
Source organism: Chromatiales bacterium (assembly GCA_002868855.1). Lineage (GTDB taxonomy): Bacteria > Pseudomonadota > Gammaproteobacteria > Steroidobacterales > BM003 > BM003. The sequence continues at coordinate 12,153 of PKUM01000334.1, forward strand.
CCCTCGCCTCTTCGACCGCATACTGAATAAGCGGTTTATCCACAACCGGCAGCATTTCTTTTGGGCTGGCCTTGGTTGCCGGCAGAAATCGCGTCCCGCGACCGGCTACCGGAAATACTGCTGTCCGAATTGGCTTTGTCATCCCTTTCCCGTACCTGAAATAGACTGGGCGCAATGATATCGGGTCAAAGGGAATATTGGCAGTGAACTGTGTCGATAATCGGGCCGCCGCACGGGCGGCCCTCATCGAGCGACGTCCTACCGCTTGGAATTCAACTTAATGTTGGCCCGGTTTTGCTCAAGAATCCTCGGCCCTACCCCTTTCACTTCGAGCAAATCCTCGGGAGATTTGAAGGGGCCGTGTTCCTGCCGGTAAGCCACGATGGCTTCGGCTTTCGAAAGGCCGACACCTTCCAGCTCGGTGGCCAGCGTCTGTGCATCGGCGCGATTGATGTCAACTGGCCCGGCCCAGGCCAGAACCGGAAAAAGACTGACGATCAGGGCTCGGGCGATATTGCTGCGAATAGTATTCATTTGAATGTCCTCACTCGTTGGCGGAGTTATCGGTGACATGCCCCGGCCCAATTGCCGGAGAAAGCCGACGCTACCAACGTCGCTCGAACTAACAAATGCGAAAAATACAGCGAAAACGGCAAAAATTAGTCGTCGATTTGCAGTCAATTACCGAGGCCAAGAACCACCCGGTCTAGCGGGGCCGCAGTATCCCAGCGTTTGCAGCTTGGGCATTGCCAGTTGAACTGGCGGCTGTCATAACCGCATTCCACGCAACGATATCGCGGTGATTCCGCCAATGCGCCGATAATTGTCGCCCGCAGACGTTTCAGTCCCTCAACATCGAGACGCTGGCCGGAGTCAGCCTCACCGATGACAGGCAACCAGTGCGCAAGCTGGCCTTCGGCACTCAGGCAGCGGCCCGCGCTTCGCAAAATGACGTTGCTTTCCTCGGGCAAATCGGGTTCGATCAATGAGGCAATTTCGAGCCGCTCGCGGAGCCCGGACTGGCGCCGGATCAGCGTTTCCAGATGGTCGTCAAATCTTTGTGCCGGCATCGCATTGCTTTTGCTGACTCGCGCCATCTGCGCCAGTATCTCGTAGAACAGCGCCGGCTGGCGTTCGAGCGCCCGGTCGAACAGCCGGAACGCCAGGTCTGTCTCGCCCATCGACAATGCAATTTCCCCGCGCATCAGTGCAGCGCGTCCGGACTTGTGCCTGCCTTTGCGGGCCGTACGCAAATGGGCTCGAGCAGAATCCGTGTCGCCGTTAGCGAGCGCGGTCTGAGCGAGTTCACAGTAGTAGTGCGGGATAACGTCACGCTGGTGTTGTTTGTCTACCGATTCCAACCGGGATCGAGCGGCTATCGCCTTGTCCCAGTCGCGCTCCTGCTCATACAGCGACACCAGGCCGCGTAGCGCTTCTGCGCGGTGCGACGTACTTTCGGCCAACGAGTTATACAACTCTTCGGCTCTGTCGAACAGGCCGGCTTTCTCGAAATCCTGGGCCAGCGAATGCAGCGCTTCCGCCCGCCTTGCGGTGGTCAGATTCTCCCGCGCAAGCAAGGACTCGTGAATTCGAATCGCACGATCGACCTCACCGCGGCGACGAAACAGGCCGCCGACCAAAAGGTGTGCTTCGAAGGTGTTGCGATCTTCCTCAGCGAGACGCGTAAACACCTTGAGCGCCTGGTCCGTCTGCTGGTTGAGGAGAAGCCTCAATCCCTGGAAATAGTCTTCGCGCAATGAATCGGTGGAAGGTCGTGACGATTTGGCGGTATACCGGGCAACGGCCCAGCCAGCCGCGGCGGCGGCAACAAAAAGAAGACCGATTAAAAGCGTCGGTTCAGTCTGCATTTTCCTCAGGCATGCTTCGCATGGCCTTGGCCTCCTGCTCGGCAGCCCGTACCTGGCGCCGCAGGTGACTTCTTTCGCGCATCAGCTTCATGACATACAGGCCAATCGAAAGGAGTCCAAACAGCCATCCAAGTGCGAAAGTAATCGCAAAAGCTACCGAGGTCGCAATCTGGACCTGCAAGAATCCAAGATCGAGATCGATCTGGCCCGGATTGAGCCACGCGAACGTGACGGCGATCAGGAGGGTGCCAAGAATCAGCGTTCCTGCAAAAATTGCGCGCAACATGCCAGCGGTGCCTGTACGGTGGAAAGAAACGGTGGCTGGAAACCAACGTCAATTTATCATTAATTCGTCCGTTGCGTGCGGCCGTGAAGGGCACCCGCGCAACAACTCCGCCAAGTATCAGGATTTGATTTCCGTGTGACGATTCGCGTTGACCCGGTCACGAAGGTCTTTGCCAGGTTTAAAGTGCGGAACATACTTACCGGCAAGCGCCACCGCTTCGCCGGTTTTGGGATTACGCCCCATCCGTGGCGGACGGTAATGCAACGAGAAACTCCCGAAGCCACGAATTTCGATACGTTCTCCGTCCGACAACGCATCGCTCATGATCTCCAGCAGGTGTTTTACCGCCAGTTCAACATCCCGAGACGGCAGATGCTTCTGCTTTTGAGCAATGATTTCGATTAATTCGGATTTCGTCATGGCGACCCTGCCCGTCACTTATGTAATATTATTATTCAATGACTTACAACGATATCGGGTCGGCGCTCCGGATGCAAGACGGCGGCCCGCGAGAATACTCGCGGGCCGCCCATTGCGATCAGCTGTCGCCGCCGCCAGCGATCTGCTCTTTCAGCAGATCGCCAAGGCTGGTACCTGCGGTAACTTCTTTCTTGTAGCTCTGCACGGCCTGCGCCTCTTCGTGCGCCTCTTTGGCCTTGATCGACAGCGATATCGTACGTGATTTGCGATCCAGGCCGGTAAACTTGGCCTCGATCTCTTCACCGACTTTCAATACCGCGCGAGCATCTTCGACTCGATCCCGTGACAGTTCAGAAGCACGCAACTGCCCTTCGATACCTTCGCCGAGATCGAG
>PKUM01000284.1 GCA_002868855.1 Chromatiales bacterium
CCCCGAGGTGGAAGACGATTTCCACAATTTCGAGGCCTTGAATATCCCGGCTCATCATCCGGCGCGTGCCATGCACGATACTTTTTACCTGGAGTCGGGGAAGCTGCTTCGCACCCATACTTCCCCGGTCCAGGTTCGCGCGATGCAGGGGGGGCAGGTGCCGCTCAGGATGATTGCGCCGGGAAGAGTCTATCGCTGTGATTCCGATCTCACCCACACCCCGATGTTTCATCAGGTCGAGGGTCTCGTCGTAGATGAGCGCACGAATTTCGCGAACCTGAAATCAGTGCTGCATGATTTTTTGCAGCGCTTTTTCGAGCGCGAACTCGGTGTCCGGTTTCGGCCTTCTTATTTTCCATTTACCGAACCATCGGCCGAGGTCGACATGGAATGCACGTTTTGCTCGGGCAAGGGATGCAGGGTCTGCTCGCAGACCGGCTGGCTCGAAGTGCTCGGCTGCGGCATGGTTCATCCCAACGTATTCGCCAATGTCGGTGTGGATGCCGAGCGTTATACGGGATATGCATTCGGCATGGGGGTGGAACGGCTCGCCACGCTGCGCTACGGGGTCAGCGATCTGCGGACCTACTTCGAAAACGATCTTCGTTTCCTCAGACAATTCAGTTAGAGATTCACGATGAAATTCAGCGAAGCCTGGCTCAGGGAATTCGTTAACCCGGATATTGACACCGCACTGCTCGCGCAGCAGTTGACGATGGCCGGACTCGAGGTTGGCGCGATCGAAGCGGCCGCCGGTGAACTCGAAGGTGTGGTTGTCGCCGAAGTCTGCGAGGTCGCTCCGCACCCCGATGCCGACAAGCTGAAGGTCTGCAAGGTAGATGGCGGCAACGGCGACATACTGGATATCGTATGCGGGGCGCCCAATGTAGCAGCCGGAATGCTGGTGCCGCTGGCGGTCGTTGGTGCGGTTCTGCCCGGCGACGTCGCCGTACGCAAAACGAAAATTCGCGGCGTCGAATCGAGCGGCATGCTGTGTTCGCAACGCGAGCTTGGACTGGGCGATGATCACAGCGGTTTGTGGGCGTTGCCGCCGGGTATCGCGGCCGGTACCGCCATGTCGCAGTTGCTCGAATTGCCTGACCAGGTGCTGGAACTCGACCTGACGCCCAATCGTGGCGATTGCCAGAGCCTGATCGGAATCGCACGCGAGGTAGCGACGCTCAACGAGCTGTCTTTCGCGATCGAAGCGCCAGCGCCGGTTGCCGCTGTGCACGACACAACGCTTGCCGTCGAACTGGCCGCCGGCGATGCCTGCCCGGTTTATGTGGGCCGCATCATTCGCGGTATTTCCAGCGATGCCCGCACGCCGTTGTGGATGTGCGAGCGGTTGCGCCGCGGTGGGGTTCGTCCTTTGCATCCCGTTGTCGATGTAACGAATTACGTGATGCTCGAATTAGGTCAGCCCATGCATGGTTTCGATCTCGCGCAACTGTCCGGCGGTATCGTTGTGCGCTGGGCGGAGCAGGGGGAGAAGCTGACCTTACTCGACGGCCGCGAAATCTCACTCGACGAAGAGTGCCTGGTAATTGCGGATCACGAACGGGCCCTTGCGCTTGGCGGTGTAATGGGCGGGGAGAGCTCGGCGGTTTCCGAGCAGACCACCGACGTGTTCCTGGAAAGCGCATTTTTTTCGCCACAGGTGATTGCCGGAAAAGCGCGTTCCTTCGGTTTGCACACGGATGCTTCGCACCGTTTCGAACGCGGCGTCGACCCGGCTATCCAGGCCAGGGCAATGGAGCGGGCAACGGCGCTGCTCGTTGAGATCGTCGGCGGCGAGCCAGGCCCGCTGATCGAGGCGCGTCGTGAGCAGCCCGGATCTGCACCGGCCGTCACCTTGCGTTCGGCACGAATCTCCCGGGTGCTCGGGATAGAGATCGCAAGCGAGCGAGTGGAGACGATCCTGCGTGGACTCGGAATGAGCGTCGAGGCCACGGAAAACGGTTGGCTGGTTCGGCCGCCCTCATTTCGGTTTGACATCAGCATCGAAGAAGACCTGATCGAGGAAATCGCCCGGATCCACGGCTACGATCGTATCCCCGAAGAGGCGGCGCTCGCTGCGGTGTCTCTGCCCTCGATCACCGAGACTCGCCTGCCGGTGGAGCGTGCCGCCCAGACCCTGGTCGATCGGGGTTACCACGAGGTCATTACCTACAGTTTCATCGATGCCGAGGCTCAGGCCAGATTTGAGCCGGAAATCGCGCCCGCTGTGCTGGCCAACCCGTTGTCCGAAGACCTGGCACACATGCGTGTCAGCTTGTGGCCGGGCTTGGTCAAGGTTGCAAAAGACAACTTCAGCCGTCAGCAGGATCGCGTGAGAATCTTTGAGTCAGGGGTGAAGTTTTTGACTCAAGATAATGATCTAAAAGAGGTAAAAGTAATTGCTGGGCTGATCTCCGGTGATGTGTATCCGGAACAATGGGGCGAGCCAGCACGGGCGGCTGACTTTTTTGACATAAAGTCTGATGTCAGCGCAATTGTCCGTCAGACAGGCCGTTATGGTGAACTGGAGTACCAGAAATCGGCTCATCCCGCGCTGCACCCGGGCCGCAGTGCCAGAGTGATTATCGCTGGCGTTGCGGCTGGCTGGCTGGGACAGCTTCATCCAGTCCTCGCCGGTCAGTTTGGGCTCGATACTGAATTGTACGTCTTCGAGCTGGAAATCGACGCTGTTCTGGCTGCGAACGTGCCTGCATCAGGGCCGATCTCCCGCTATCCTGCAGTCAGGCGCGATATTGCGCTGGTTGTGGACGAATCGCTTCCGGTAGCGGATATCGTGACCGCGGCACGCGCCGAGGCGGGAGCGCTGGCGCGAGCGGTGTTCGTTTTCGACATTTATCGCGGCGGTGCAATAGATTCCGGTCTAAAAAGTGTCGCTTTAGGCTTGATTTTACAAGACTCTTCGCGCACTCTTACCGACGAGGATACTGATCGGACCGTATCCGCAGTGGTCGCTCGTCTGGAGCGAAAATACAACGCAAAAATAAGAGTCTAGGCATGGCATTGACCAAGGCCGACATGGCCGAGGCGCTATTCAACGAATTGGGCCTCAACAAGAGGGAAGCTCGTGAACTCGTTGACCTGTTTTTTGAGGAAGTGCGATCCTCGCTGGCCAACGGTGAGCAGGTGAAGTTATCGGGTTTCGGTAATTTCGATCTCAGGGACAAGAATCAGCGTCCCGGTCGAAATCCCAAGACCGGTGAGGAAATTCCTATCACGGCCAGGCGGGTTGTCACATTCAGACCTGGACAAAAACTGAAGGCACGCGTGGAAGCCTATGCTGGAACCGGGGAATAACGACGAACTCCCGCCTATACCGGGGAAGCGGTACTTCACTATCGGGGAAGTCAGCGAGTTGTGCGGAGTCAAACCGCACGTCCTGAGGTATTGGGAACAGGAGTTTCCGCAACTTAAACCTGTCAAACGACGAGGCAACCGGCGTTACTATCAACGCCAGGACGTACTCATCATTCGTCAGATTCGAAGTCTGCTTTACGAGCAGGGGTTCACCATAGGTGGCGCCCGCCAGCGATTGACCGGCGACGAAGCGAAAGAAGATGTCAGCCAGTCGCAACAGATTGTCAAGCAGCTCCGCGTAGAACTCGAAGAAATACTGAAAATTCTGCGGCGCTGACGGGCTTTCTCCACAGGTTGTGAATGGGGTACCATTTGCGCCCCGCGGCGAGCTGTTGACTGAATTCGCCGTTTTAGATCCGGTCGGGGCGTGGCGCAGCCTGGTAGCGCACCTGCATGGGGTGCAGGGGGTCGGAGGTTCGAATCCTCTCGCCCCGACCATTTCCTAACATCAATCGTTGCCGTTTTCTGGCTCGTTATGCCAGCACTTCACGGCGATTCAAGAGTCCAACGGAGCATTGATGAACATCGAAAAAGACAGTGTCGTGACGTTCCACTACCAACTGACCGATGACCAGGGAACGCTTATCGAGTCATCCACCGGGCAGGATCCAATGTCATATTTGCATGGGTCAGGCGCGATTATTCCCGGACTCGCCGTAGCACTGGACGGCAAGACCGCAGGCGATAATTTTCAGGTGACGGTTGAGCCGGAACAGGCCTACGGCCCAGTACAACCCGACCTTTTCCACGTTGTCCCGCGCGAGTCGTTTGCCGGCGCCGACGAACTAACGGCGGGCATGATTTTTCAGGCCGATGGGCCACAGGGACGGCAAATCGTTCGCATCGTCAAAGTGGAAGACGAGCAGGTGCATATCGATGCCAACCATCCGCTGGCGGGTCAGGTGCTGGTGTTCGATGTCACCATCGAAGCCGTGCGCCCGGCGACACCCGAGGAAATCGCCCACGGTCACGCCCACTAGGTTTCCCACGATCGTTCAGGCTGGCTGCTTCGCTATCGCGATGTCGAGGCATTGTCGATGGCGGTCACAGCGCCGCCCCGGTTGACCGGAAACGTCGCGTCGAGTCGGCGAGCGTCGACGGCGCGGTTCCCCGCGGTAACATCGAGATACCCGCCGGCGACTTGTGGATCTAATGCCCGTCGAGTGGCACTTCGTGATAGTCGAGCGCCCATTCGCGCATGTATCGAACTCGCGTTGGTGCGATGCGATAAATAATCAGTTCGGGATTGTCGACCGAACCCAAATAGTGTTTTAGCAACGGGTTTTCAGAGAATATTTCCTCCAGCAGTGCGCGGTCGTTTATTACCTCGGCAATGCCGGTGATTCGCACCTGGTTGTGATGGCTATCCATGTAACAGAGTTCGACGTTCGGGTTGGCCGCGATTTCTCCGGTCTTGTGATAAGAACGCAAATTCGCGACATAGACCGTAAAGCCGTCGGTGCGCACCGGGGAAACCGGACGCACACGCGGCTGATCACCGTCGATACTCGCCAGCTGCGGAAAACGGGCATCTGCGATCGTCGCCCGGGCCAGATCTGGTACATCCGCCGGATCGACCGGCTCAGGTTGGGGTTTTGGCATATGGACAGGTCCGTAAATTGATGTTGTTGTTCTATGCACCCAAAGCATAGGCGGCGAATTCGCGAATCGCCACGATCCGCTGCCGCAGCGCACGATGGCAGTGCGGCAGGACGGAAAGGCGGCGCCGGTTCAGACGAAAGTCGCTGCGTCACCGCCAAGGCTGTCGGGCACGACATTGAAGCTCACCAAAATCCGCCGGCGCGGTGAATACCTGACTTCGGCAACTGAGCAATTTCGAACCACGAAGCTGATTTCGACAACCTTGCCGTCGGATAACTCCAGCAGGTGTCCGAGGCCCGCCGACACAAAGCCGCCTGAAGTGAATGCGGCGGTGACGTGGTCGTCCGCTACCGGTTGCGTCAGGCGATCGAGGCCGCGTCCGGCGCGGGCTCTGAATTCCGCCCAGTTTTCCATCCCGGCCGGACTTACCCGGCCGAGCGCCCAGTCAGTCAGCACTTCACGGTACTTTCCAAAGTATTCGCGCTTTAAAGACTCGCGGTCTGCGGTGGAGGCCGGTTCTGCATGGATAGCGTCATCATGCGGCGATCCGAACCCGGTTACGGACTTGACGACGGCGATTCCCTGATGCTCGTCGAGTTCCCTGGCCACTTGTGCATCGGGCCAGCTGCACCCGGCGCTGGCGAACTCATCACCAACGAGTTCCGCTGTTTCGCGGTGGCGGACCAGGGGCCCGATTACAACCTGGTGCGGCCGAACGCCTGCCGCAACCCAGTGTCGCCCAAGAGCGCGCGCCTGGGCGCGCCCATGTTGGGTGAGGCGGTCGTAGGTTGGACCGAAAAAGGACGCTTGTGCATGCCGTACCAGGAGCAACGTTGCCATAACCGACTCGGACGCAGGGACTCAGACCCTGATTCTAATCGCGCGGCGGGCGTGGCAAGAAGGGGCTGGTTTTCTCGATGTACTCGGCGTAGCCGGGTTTGGATAGGCGCAGATTGTCTTCTAGCAGCTTTTTCCCGCTTACCTGGAGCAACAGATAATTCATCAGCAGCGGCGCAAACACGGCCCAGCGCGCGGCCGGCGCCTCTGCCGCAATCAGAAAGATGCCCCACCAGACGCAGGCGTCGCCAAAATAATTGGGATGCCGGGTAAGGCGCCACAGACCACTGTCGAGGACCTTGCCTTTGTTTGATGGGTCGCGTTTGAATCGGGCGAGTTGGTAGTCGCCAACAGTCTCGAACAGCAACCCAACCACGAAAACAAGCAGACCCAGAACTGCCAGCGGGCCGGTTGATTCGATTCCCGTTACCACCGCGATCTGGACCGGCAACGAAATGAGCCACATCAGTGTGCCTTGCAGATAGAAGATCTTGACCAGGCTGGCTCGTTCGAAATCCTCATCGCCAGGATAATTTTGACGCATTGCCGCATAGCGCGGATCTTCGGGCAGGTTGCGATTACGCGTCCACAGGTGAATGCCGAGTCTCGCTCCCCACAGACTGACAAGCAACGCCAGCACGACGATGACGGCGCTGGGCGCGGATTCTCTCGCCACGGCGACCCACGCAATCACCGCGAACCCGGGCCCCCAGTAGATGTCAATCAGACTGACGTTGTGGCGAGCCACGGCAACCCGCCAGAGAACGGTCATGATGGCCAGGGTCAGCAAAAGGGTAATAACGAATGTCAAAACGGATCTCCGATAGCGGGTCATGCAATCACATGGGTGGTATCAGGATTCGAACAGTAGCCAGTGGCGGATGCGCTGCGCCCGATTTCCATCGGCATGGCATCTATGTTTCTCTCGACCACGAATTCCCGGTTACGGCAATGCGCTGTCAGGGTGCAGCATGACGATCCCCGACTGTTTACTTGTTGCGACCTAATTGTTAATAATCCGAGGGTCCGGCCGACTTGGACGTACTCGAATACTGGGAGCCACTGAACCGGAATTTTCTGTTCGGCGACCCCGCCGACAAAAAGTGTTCGTGCAGGCGAGCGAAGCGACAGCAAACCAAAACAATTATTTGGGCCGGTGCCAAACACCGGGTTCCGGTTCCGTCAAACCGGACAATGCGCAAACGTTACCTCTGAGGGAAACATGGGAATCAGCACTCAAATTCGCAAGAGCATCGGCCTGTGCGGCGCGGTTGCCTTGTTCGTGGCAGCGGATATCGCGGTATCACAGAGCGTCGATCCTCTGTTCCAGACGTCAGACCGAAAACTCAGGCTGGCTCAGGCCTCGCAGGAGAAAGTCGACGCAATCGTCAAGGATACGCGGAAGCTTTCCGACCAGTATCGCACGGTGTTGAAGGAAATTGACGGTCTCGAGGTTTACAACACGCTGCTCGAACGTCAGGTGTCGGATCAGGAAGCCGAGATGACCGAATTGGCGGCCTCGATCGACAAGGTAACTGACATCGAGCGACTGATTATGCCGACGATGATCAAGATGATCGATGCACTGGGCGAGTTCATAGAGATGGACCTGCCGTTCCTGATAGACGAACGGCGCACGCGGGTAAACGGGCTGCGCAGCCTGATGGAGCGCTCCGATGTGTCGGTCGCGGAAAAATTCCGCCGGGTGATGGAGTCATACCAGATAGAGATGAATGACTACGGCCGGACGATGGAAACCTACAAAGCAATGCTGCCGATCGACGGCGCAGAGCGCGAGGTCGAGATTCTCAAGATTGGCCGCGTGGCGCTGCTCTATCAGAGCACTGACCAGGCCTTCTCGGGTGTATGGAACCAGCAGAGCAGGGAGTGGGAGCCACTTCCGGCAGCCTACAAAAGCCAGTTGCGGCAGGGGCTGCGGATCGCGCAGAAACAGGTTGCACCGGAACTGATGATGGTTCCGGTTGCGGCGCCGGAGGCAGGCCAATGATGCAACGCACTCGCATGGCGCTGGTTGTGGCAGCGGCTCTTGGCGTAGCCGTTCCGGTTGCTGCGCAGCAGCCCGCGCAAAGTATTGACGACCTGCTAAAACGCGTCCAGCAGGGCGAGGTCACCGAGAAGCGCGAGAATCGCGAGCGCGAGCAGCGCTTCCAGCAGGACAAGGCCAGTCAGCAGAAAGTGCTGGCCGATGCACAAGCCCAGCGCGCGACTCTCGAACAGCGCAGCGATGCCCTGGAGACGCAATTCGAGGAGAATGAGCTGAGAGTTGCCGACCTCACCGAGCAATTCGACAAACGGCTTGGTTCGCTGAAGGAGCTTTTCGGTGTGCTGCAGCAAGTGGCCGGCGATACCAGGGCTCAATTCGAAAACTCGATCACCAGCACACAGCCATCGATCCGCGATGGAAATGATCCGGACCGGGTGCAGTTTCTGGCCGATCTTGCGGCCAAAATGGGAACGGCATCGAAGCTCGCCTCGATCGAGGAAATTGAGCGGCTGTGGTTCGAGATGCTCAACGAAATGCAGGAAACCGGGCGCGTTGTCAGCTACCGTGCTCCGGTAATTCTCGGCGACGGACAGCAAACCGAACTCGACGTCACGCGGGTAGGTGTATTCAATCTGATTACCGATGGCAAGTACCTGCAGTACACTCCCGAAACCGGCAACATCACCGAGCTTGCGCGCCAGCCGCAACAGGTCCGCTTTGTAAAGACGACAGCCGATCTCGCCAATGCAGATTCAGGCATGGTGACGTTCGCACTCGATCCGACCCGCGGCCAGATTCTATCGTTGCTGATACAGGAACCGGATCTGCGTGAGCGCATCGATCAGGGCGGAACCGTCGGGTACATCATTATTGCTCTGGGTGCGATCGGCATGTTGCTGGCGGTCTGGCGCTGGGTGGCCCTGTTCGTCACCGGAACCAAAGTTCGCGCTCAGCTGAAGAAGGAAACGCCGAGCGCCGACAACCCGCTGGGCCGGGTACTCAAGGTCGCAGACGACAATCGTGGCGTCGATCGCGAAACCCTCGAACTGAAACTCGGTGAGGCTATATACAAGGAGCGCCCGGCGCTCGATCGGGCGTTACCGTTCATCAAGATTATTTCCGTCGTGGCGCCGTTGCTCGGGCTGCTGGGGACGGTCACCGGCATGATCGTCACATTCCAGGCGATTACTCTGTTCGGAACCGGTGACCCGAAACTGATGGCCGGAGGCATATCCCAGGCACTGGTCACGACAGTGCTCGGCCTGGTCGTGGCGATTCCGACCGTGCTGCTGCATACATTGGTGAGCGGACGCAGCCGAAGTATTCAGCAGGTTTTGCAGGAGCAGGCTGCCGGAATCGTCGCCGAGCGCGACGAACAACGGTCGCAGGCCTGACTCAGGAAGAGCTGAAGCTCTGATGGAAGCTCTGTTCCTGACTGTTCTGGAGTGGTTTCGCGCTACCCGCGACTTCATTTTCCAGGGTGGCCCGATTCTCGAGGTCATTGCCTGGGTCACGTTGTTGATGTGGATACTGGTGATCGAGCGGTTGTCATACCTTGCAACCACACACAAGAAGCGGGTAAAGGATGCACTGGCCAGTTGGGAAGGCCGCAGCGAACGCCGCTCCTGGAATGCTCACCAGATTCGCGAGGCGCTGATTTCGCGCGTGCGGATGGGTCTTACCGGACCGTTACCGCTGATCCAGACGCTGGTGGCTCTGTGTCCATTGCTCGGACTGCTTGGTACGGTGACCGGCATGATCGAGGTTTTCGACGTAATGGCAGTCTCCGGCACCGGTAATGCGCGGTCGATGGCTTCCGGCGTGTCACGCGCCACGATTCCCACGATGGCGGGCATGGTCGGGGCGCTGGCCGGACTGTTTGCAAATACCTATCTCACGCGTCGAGCCGCAGGCGAGATAGAAGAGCTGAAAGACCACATGACTACCGACCACTGAGGAATACGGTATGCGTCAGATGTTTTCCGATCAGGAAGTCCAGCAGGAAGAGAGCGAGATCAACATCACGCCCATGCTGGATGTGGTCTTCATCATGCTCATATTCTTTATTGTCACCGCGTCCTTCGTAAAAGAGGCCGGAATCGACGTAAACCGGCCTGACGCGCAGACTGCGCAGAAGAAAGAAAAGGCCAATATCCTCATTGCGATTTCGGCCAACAACGAAATCTGGATCGACCGGCGCCAGGTTGACCCGCGTGCGGTACGCGCCAACATCGAGCGCCTGCATGCCGAGAATCCGCAAGGCACGGTAGTAATCCAGGCCGACAAGGAGGCTAAGACCGAGACGTTGATTCAGGTGATGGATTCGGCCCGCCAGGCGGGCGTCTACGACGTCGCGATCGCCGCACAGGAATAGCATGGTCATCCTGCGTTACTTGTTCGTTATCGCTATCGCAGCGGCTATCAACTGGGGGCTGCTGTTCCTGATGCAGGCGCTGATTGCGGCTGGCAAGAGCGAACTCAACGACGAGAGCACGATGCACTTTGTCGACTTCGTCCGGGTCGAGCGCGAGGAGCAGATCGAGCGCAAGAAGCCGAAACCCAAGAAACCGATCGAACCTGACCAGCCGCCGCCCGATATGCCGCAACAGCAGCAGGATGCGCTGAATCCCGAGGCGGGCGCAATAAGCATCGCTCCGGTAGCCGTAAGCGCCGATATCGATATTGGCGGTATCGGTCTCGGTAGTGCCGACGGCGATTACCTGCCGATAGTTAAAGTAGCCCCGATATATCCTCGCCGTGCGCTCAGCCGGGGCATCGAAGGCTGGGTTCTGCTCGAGTTTACCGTTACCAGGGCCGGCACGGTGACCGATGTCAGGGTGCTCGAGTCGGAACCGCCAGGTATCTTCGATAAAGCCGCCAGCGAGGCTGCGTCGAAATTCAAGTACAAACCGCGGGTCGTGGATGGCGAGCCGATCGATGTGAAAGGCGTTCCTCACAAGATATCGTTTCAGCTCGAGGACTGATCTGATCAATGCCACCGAAAATCGCCTGCTTATGGAACAGAGACGCTGAAATGCGCCGTAGAGTAAAGTTTTTCGCTATGGCTGTGGCGCTGGTCGTGGTGGCAGCGGTGGATTTCGCGACCAGTGACAGCATGTTGCTGCCCGCCGCTTACGCCCAGGATCAGACAGCGGGCCAGAAAACCCGCAAGACGCCGGCGATGCGGGAGAGTGTTTACAAAAAGCTCAGCGAAGCGCAGGAGGCGAGCGAGGCCGGACGCGAAAGCGAGGCCCTGGCAATCCTCGAGGACCTCAAGCGCGACAAAAACCTCAACAGTTACGAACTGGCGCAGCTGTACAGCTTCTATGGCTTCGTCCATTTCAACCGTGAGCGCTACAACGACAGTATCGAGGCTTACGAAACGGTCTTACGGCAGAGCGATCTGCCCGAGGCGATGGAGTTGTCGACGATCTACACGCTTGCGCAATTGTATTTCACGGTGGAACGCTACGATGAAGCGGCCAAGAAACTCGAACAGTGGTTTCGCCTGACGACGAATCCAGGCTCGGAGCCCTATGTCCTCCTCGGGCAGGCCTACTATTCGCTGGACCGTTATGAGGACGCGATTCCACCCATCGAGAAGGCCATCGAACTTGCTCGTGCGAACGGCAAAGAAACCAAGGAAAACTGGTGGTTGCTGTTGCGGGTCTGCTATTACGAGCTGGAAAACTATCCCAAAGTCGTCGAGATTCTCGAGGAACTTCTCAAGTACGAACAGAAGAAGGAATACTGGACCCAGTTATCCGCCATGTACAGCGAGATCGGCGACGACCGAAAACAAATGCTTGCTTACGAGATGGCATATATTCAGGGTTTTCTCGACCGTGAACAGGAACTGCTCACGTTGGCGCAGTTGTACATGCAGTCGGGTGTGCCCTGGCGTGGATCGCAGGTTCTCGAGAAAGGTTTTGCCAGTGACATCATCGAGAAAAATGCGAGTAACTACCGCCTGCTCGCGCAGTCCTATCAGATGGCGCAGGAAGACGAAAAGTCGATCGCTCCGCTTACCCAGGCCGCTGCGCTATCGGGTGACGGCGAGTTATCGGTCAGGCTGGCCCAGGCCTATGTGAATCTCGGGCGCTGGGAAGAAGCTGCCGAGGCCGCGCGCGAAGGGATTCGTAAAGGCGGTCTGAACCGCACCGACTCGGCCAACGTTTTGCTGGGGATGTCGTTATTCAATCTGAAGCGTTACGGTCCGGCCCGCTCGGCGTTTGCGGAAGCGCAAAAAGACTCTCGCAGCAGCGCGATGGCATCGCAGTGGATCGCGTACATCGGCAAGGAAGAAGAGCGCGAATCGGAACTGCAACGCGCCTTGCAATGATCATTTCAAGTATTGGCATTGCAGTCCGGCGGCTTATCGCGATTATCGTAATCGCGGTCGGGGCTTCATTTTTCGTGCAGTTGCCGCTGCATGCGGACGTTCTCGAACCGACACCGGCGGTGACCCGCAATCCGCATCCGTTTATTCGGATCTTTGGTCTGCCGACGCCGGGCTTCGTCAGCCCGGTCGATCGCGGCAGGCTCGGCATGTCGCTTCAGCTCACCAGTTTTTCCAAGCAAAGCAATCGCAGCAACGAAACACTCACCCTGGATGGCGAGGCCTACGGCGCAAACCTCTTGTGGCAGCAACGAGTGGGGGACCGTTTCAGTTTCGATGCGGAAATCCCGTATATTTATGACAGCGGCGGCTTCATGGACAACACCATCGACACCTGGCACGACATACTGGGTGTCGATATCCGCAGCCGCGACGAAGCCCCGAGCGATCGGCTTCTGCATCGTTACGAAGACCCGGAAGGGCGCGTGGCACTGATTTACAATTCTGGCGGCGGCATCGGTGATGCACGGGTCTCCGCTCGCTGGCACATTAACGGACAAAACACGACGGGAAGTCTTTTCGCGCTGCGGGCCGGGGTCAAACTGCCGACCGGTGACGAAGATGACTTTCGCGGCAGCGGTGCCACCGATTATTTCGTTGCACTCGAGGCGGCATGGCTTACGCCGGTATTCGGGCGTGTCCGTTTTCACGGCAGTGTCGGGTGGCTGGAGATCGGCGATGCCGATAACGATGCGCTCTCAGAACTGCAACGCGACGGTGTGATGTTCGGCCATATCACGACCACGATCCAACTGACCGACAACTGGCAGTTGCTGGGGCAACTCGATGGGCATGGTTCGTTTTACCGCGGTGCGATTACTGCGATGGCGGAAGAGAGCGTACAACTGGTCGTTGGCACGCGGTGGGGCTTTGCCGGGGACTACGTCGGTGAATTCATGGTGGTCGAGGATCCGATCTCGGACACCTCGCCGGACATTACTTTCCAGCTGGGTTTTTATCGTCGTTATTGAGCGCCGCAGCGGGTCAGGAAAAACGGCGGTCCACAGCGCGAGCCAGATCCACGAGGCCCGGAGAGATCAGCACCGAATAGCCGGGGTCGGCCGTGTCCAGTGCCGCCAGCGCTGACGGCAGTCGGGCAAGCTCGCTCGCGCAGCGTTCGCGAATGATGCTCAGAGGCTCGGACTCGACCCGCTGGCCATTGTGCATGACCGCGAACAGCAGCGCTTCGCCCGCGACGGACTCATGTTCGAGGCACAACGTGTCGTGCAGCCATGTTCCGTTGTTATCGAATTCCCGACGGACCTGCTTGCGACCCGGCCAGGTTTCTTTACCCGAGGATTTTTTGCGCCGGGCCAGCCCGGCGTACTCCTGAAGCTTGTAGACGCAGTCAAGCGATGGCGCGTCGGCTGAAACCGCCAGACTCGTGCCTATTCCGAAGCCGTCGACTGGCGCGCCGGCATCGAGGATGTCGCGCAGCCGATATTCATCGAGATTACCCGACAGCAAGATCTTGATGTCCTGGCATCCCCCCTGATCGAGGATTTCGCGGACCTTGCGACTCAGGCCCGCCAGATCGCCGCTGTCGATACGTACGCCCTTGATGCGAATGCCAAGCTCAGCGAGCTCCGTGGAAAGCGCCACGACCATCCTGGCCGCTCTCAGCGTATCGTAGGTGTCGATAAGCAGAACCACATTGTCCGGCTGGGCGAGCGCGAACGCGCGAAACGCCTCCATTTCACTGCCGTGAGCCTGAACGAACGAATGCGCCATTGTGCCGAAGGTCGGTATTTCCCAGCGCATCCCTGCGAGCACGGTCGCGGTTCCGGCAAAGCCGGCAATATAGCTGGAGCGCGCGGTTCCCATGGCTGCCTCTGCGCCGTGCGCGCGGCGCATGCCGAAGTCCACGAGTACCCGGTCCGGCGCGCTCAGGACACACCGAGCGGCTTTGGATGCAACCAGAATCTGCTGCTGCAGGATATTGACGATCCGGCTCTCGACCAGTTGCGCCTGGCAAATCGGCGCGGTGATGCGAAGCACGGGTTCATTGGCAAAGAAAATTCGCCCCTCCGGCATCGCATGTACCGAGCCGGTAAAACGAAACTGCGCCAGCCACGCGAGAAAGGCGGGCGAAAAATTTCCACTTTGTTCCAGCCACGCCAGTTCCTCGCGGTTGAATTTCAGGTTCTCCAGGAAATCCAGCGCCGTATCGAGGCCGGCGGCGACCAGGAAATTGCGCTGGGCGGGCAGCTTGCGGACGAAAAACTCGAACACCGCGGTGGCGTCAGACCCCTCGTTGAAATAGGCCTGCAGCATCGTCAGCTGATACAGGTCGGTCAGTAACGGAGAACGTGCGGGATTGCTCATTGTGGTCGCGATTTCACGTTGCTTGTACGGGTGAGGAGCGCGCCGGCCGCGCTCATTTCGCGTATCGCGTTTTCGCCGTCGCCGGGTTGCAGGTCGACTGCACGGACCGCGTCAAGCAACAGTATCGTCGCGAATCCGGCATCGAGCAGATCGAGCACTGTGGCCCGAATACAGTAGTCCGTCGCCAGTCCGCCGACAAACACACGCCGGACACCCTGGTCTCGGAGCGTGGCGGCGAGACCGGTACCCTGCAACGCGGAATATGCCTCTTCTCCGGCCTGGGTTGCTTTCGAGACAATCCTGGCGGTGTCCGGGACGGCGAGGGCGCCAGGAAATTCAGCGCCGTGAGTCCCGGCAACACAGTGACGGGGCCAGGGCGCGCCGTTCTCGGAGAATGAACAATGGTCGGGCGGGTGCCAGTCCCGCGAGAAGACGAGCGCAAGCCCGGTTGCGGCGAATTTCCCGCTCAGGCAATTGAGCGGCGCGATAACGGCGTCGCCGCCGGTCACCGCCAGCGCCCCGCCTGGCAGAAA
>PKUM01000103.1 GCA_002868855.1 Chromatiales bacterium
CCATTTTCCGTTGCAGATTCATCCGGTGTTTTGGCGGTGATGCCCAATGCGTGTATATCTCCGTCGATCATCTCGCCCAGCGCCTGGTAGACCATTTGGTGGCGGCGAACCCTTGATTGACCAGCAAACGCCGAAGATACGATTCGAACCTGATAGTGACCGCCGCCAGAGGCTGCTCCCGCGTGACCGACATGGAGGTGGCTTTCGTCCTCGATATTGAGTTGGGCCGGTGCAAACGCCGCGTTGAGAAGTTCAGTCATTCGTTTCTGGCGCTCACGGCTGGTTTCGGTATCAATCATTCGCCTCGTTCTCCTCGTGCGGCAAATATTTTGCGAGCCAAACTGCCTGTGCCAACGCAAATAACAAGGTTAGCCCAAGGAGTCCAAACAACTTGAAATTTACCCAGGTCGCTTCGTCATAGTTATAGACGACGTAAATATTAAGCGCGCCCATCAAAACGAAAAAAACGGACCATGCTCCATTAACCTTCAGCCAGACGTCCCGAGTGGTTGTAATGCCTGATTCCATCATTCTCTGCATCAGCGGTTTCTCGCCGATGAACTGACTACTAAAGATTGCGATAGCGAACATCCAATAAAGAATCGTAGGTTTCCATTGAATGAAACGCGCATCTTTAATGAGCAGGGTCATTCCGCCAAAAACCACGACCAGGGCAGTCGACACCAGGTGCATCCGGTTGAAGGTTTTGTGGCGCACGTAATTGACAACGAGCTGGATCGTTGTCGCCACGATAATTACGCCGGTGGCAATAAAAATATCACCGGCGGTCGCTTTATATGCAACGAAGAAGGCGATGATCGGAAAGAAGTCAAGAATCAGTTGCATGGCGTTTTCCGACTATTTCGTTTCATAAAATCCACTGAGCAAAGTTTGATTTCAGCGCGTCGATTTCGGTGACCCCGTTGATGAAGCGCAATACAATAGAGACATGGGCACTTATGTCGAAATCCACCCGCGCGATCCACAGTCCCGCATTATCACCCAAGTGGTAAGCAGCTTGCGCGATGGCGCTTTAATTGCTTATCCGACCGATTCTTGTTACGCACTTGGCTGCACTCTAGGTAACAGTCACGCGGCGAAACAGATTCGTCGTCTGCGCGGCGCTGAAAGGTATCATAACTTTACGTTGATATGCCGCGACTTGAGTGAGATCGCCACCTACGCGAGGGTTAGCAACTGGGCGTACCGGCTGGTCAGGTCGTTGACCCCAGGGCCCTATACGTTCGTCCTGCCGGCAACTCGCGAGGTGCCCAGAAAAATGCTCAATCCAAAAAGAAAGAACATCGGTATTCGTGTTCCCGATCACCCGGTGCCCGCAGCGATTCTTTGTTCGCTCGGTGAACCGATTATGAGTTCTACGCTGCAGTTGCCGGGAGACGAGCATCCCTTGAATGACGGATTCGAGATCTTCGAGCGCATCGGAGGGCAAATTGAAATCGTGTTGGATGCCGGCCCTTGCGGCCTCGAGCCCAGTACTGTGCTGGATCTTACCGGGGATGCGCCCGAGGTAATCCGCCACGGCAAAGGCAAAGTCGATTTTTTGGCGGGCAGCTGAATTGAAAATCAGGCGGCCGTCTCTCCCCGAGCATCACTTCGGTCCGGGTGGCGCAGCGGAGGGCGTGCGGAGCCGAGACCGGCGCTTGCTGGGTAAAAACGAACCCGAAGCCTTATACTAGCGGGCTTGAAACGCTGCCTGCCATTACCCTGGCTGTACAAATTCACATAAATTATTGAAAGTTTTGGAGAATTCGGTGACCAAGCCTCGCGGCCCGAGCAATCATGTGGTGTCCGGAATGCGGCCCACAGGAGGCGTCCATCTCGGTAACTACCATGGCGCGCTGAAGAATTGGATCGAGCTTCAGTACGAGTACAAGTGCTTCTATTTCATCGCCGACTGGCATGCGCTGACCACCCATTACGAAGGCACCAAAGAGATTGAGAGCCATGTGTGGCAGATGATCATCGACTGGCTGGCAGCGGGCCTCAACCCCGCTTCGGCGACGATTTTTATTCAGTCCAAAGTTCCGGAGCACGCGGAACTGCATGTTCTGTTATCGATGGTTACTCCACTGAGCTGGCTCGAGCGCGTGCCGACTTACAAGGATCAGCAGGAGAAGCTAAAAGAACGCGATCTGGCGACCTACGGTTTCCTCGGGTATCCGTTGCTTCAGGCGGCAGACATCCTGATATATCGGCCTGCGTATGTGCCGGTAGGCGAAGACCAGGTCGCTCACGTGGAAATGACGCGCGAAATTGCGCGCCGTTTCAATTACCTGTTTGGCCGGGAGACGGATTTTGAGGCGAAGTCCGAAAAGGCGATCACCAAGCTCGGTGCAAGTAAAGGCAAGGCTTACAGGAAATTGAGACGTAAATATCAGGAGCAAGGCGAAGTGGAGGCGCTGGAAAAGGGCAGGGCTCTGATCGAGGGCAATCCGAATTTGACGGTGGCTGATTACGACCGTCTGCTGGGATACCTGGAAGGAAGCGGGCGCACGATTCTGCCGGAGCCGGATGTTCTGTTGACGCCCACGCCCAAGGTGCCGGGTCTCGATGGGCAGAAAATGTCCAAGTCTTATGGCAATACGATAGGTTTGCGCGAAGATCCCGACTCGATCAGCAAAAAAGTCAGAACGATGCAGACTGATCCGGCTCGGGTACGCCGCACCGATCCGGGCGATCCCGAAAAGTGCCCGGTATGGGATCTTCACCAGCTGTACTCCGACCAGGATACGCTCAAGTGGGTTCAGAGCGGTTGCAGATCGGCCGGAATCGGTTGCATAGACTGCAAGTCACGAATGCTCGACGCGATGCTCGCCGAACTGGATCCAATCAGGACTCGCGGTGAGCAACTCGAACAGAATCTCGATTACGTTAACCGGGTCATAACCGAGGGTAATGAGGCAGCCCGCGACGAGGCTCGCGATACACTCGAGGAAGTACGAGCGGCAATCGGAATCAACTACTGACGTTATGAGCGAAGAAGTAACAAAAAAGCCGGAACTCACCGTTATCCAAGGCAATGTCGAGCCGCGTGGCGGACCCGCGCAGCGAGAAATGCCGTTCGCGGTTGTGGAGGGCGAGGCCCTGACCGAACTACCGCGTGATCTGTATATTCCGCCGCACGCGTTGAGAGTTTTTCTCGAGGCCTTCGAAGGTCCTCTCGATCTGCTGCTCTATCTGATCAAGCGGCAGAATATCGACATCGTCAATATTCCGATTAGTGAAATTACGCTGCAATATACCCAGTACATCGAGTTGATGCAGGATCTGCAACTCGAGCTCGCTGGCGAGTACCTGTTGATGGCGGCCATGCTTGCGGAAATCAAATCTAGAATGCTGTTGCCGCGGCCGGTCAGTGACGATGAGGACGAGGACGATCCCCGCGCTGAGCTCGTGCGGCGGTTGCAGGAGTATGAACGCTACAAACAGGCAGCCGAAAACATTGGGTCGTTACCGCGAATGGAGCGTGACACGTTTCCGGTCGAGGCCGAGTTCAAAGACAGGAAGATCGTTGAGATTCTTCCCGATGTGACCTTGAAGGAACTGTTGCTTTCATTCCAGGAGGTGCTGCAGCGCGCGGCCGCCTTTGCACATCACCATGTGACACGTGAGGCCCTATCGGTTCGCGAGCGGATGAGTGAAGTGCTGGATACTGTTCGCGCAGACCGGTTCACAACGTTTCAGAAGTTGTTTCGGCCCGAAGAGGGCCGCATGGGCGTTACCGTGACTTTTCTCGCGCTGCTGGAATTGGTCAGGGAAGCGCTCGTTGAAATCATCCAGGCGGAATCGTACGGACCGATCCACGTCAGGGCTCGCTCGCAACACGGCGAGCAAAATTCACAGCTCCCGGAATCTACTGAAGAACAGCGCGAAAATGAGTGATCTGAATCTTAAGAATATCGTAGAGGCCGCTTTGCATGCGGCCAATCGTCCACTTAGCGTAGACAATATCGCTAATCTTTTCGCCGAGTCCGAGCGCCCCGACCGTAGCGCTATTCGCGAGACAATCGCTGAGCTACAGAATGACTACGACGATCGTGGCGTAGAACTCGTTGAGGTGGCCAGCGGCTTTAGAGTGCAGGTTCGGACCGGGCTCGGAGAGTGGATATCGCGGCTGTGGCAGGAACGTCCGCCTCGATATTCACGGGCGCTGCTCGAAACGCTGTCGATTGTTGCCTACCGGCAGCCCGTAACACGAGGCGAAATCGAGGAGATTCGCGGGGTGAGCGTTTCCAGCACAATTATGCGAACGCTTCTGGACCGCGGTTGGCTGCGAGTAGTAGGTCATAGAGATGTTCCGGGAAAGCCCGCACTGTTTGCGACGACCCGCGAATTTCTGAACTATTTCGGGCTGAAAAGACTTGAAGATATGCCTCCGTTGGCCGAGCTGAAAGACCTGGACAGCCTAAACGTCGAGCTTGAACTCGGTTTTGAAGAGTCGGGCATCCTGTCTTCCGATATCGTCGAGCCGGCGGATATCGAATCCGATCAAATTGCACCGGAGCAGGCTGACCGGGACGATCGCCGCGGTGGCGGCGAAGACGAGGAAGAGCAGATCAGGACTTCCGAAGCAACGGAATCGCAGCCGGTCGATGACGAGCCGGCCGCGGCCCTGAGCGGCGAAGCAGCGCACGGATTGTCCGGCAATGAACTTCCTGAAGCGGAAGAGTCAGACGCTGCGGCGACGGATCAGAAAGAAACAGCAGACGTCAGGCCTCGCGGCGACTTGGACTCCGTTGCAGAGGTAAGCACCGAAATCGCGCCGGACGCCGATTCCGCTTGGTCGAATAACGGGGTGGTCGACCAGACGGAGTCGCGGAACGACAACGTCGTACCGCTGGCAAAAAACACTGTTGATGAATGACGACGCTGCGTGAGCGAGCGCATCCAGAAATTGCTGGCGCAGGCAGGGTTCGGTTCCCGGCGTGAGATTGAAGAGTGGCTCAGGGCCGGCCGCGTACGGGTCAATGATGAACCTGCGCAACTCGGTGACAAAGCCGGCACCGGCGACAAAATTGAGCTCGATGGACGAGTTCTGGTAGGCGAGCATCACAAACCGGCGCGCCCACGTTACCTGGCATACAACAAGCCTGTCGGCCAGATCTGTACGCGTTCGGATCCGGAAGGGCGCACCACGGTGTTTGCAGCGCTGCCACGAATCAAGGGCTCCAGATGGGTTGCGGTCGGGCGGCTCGATATCAATTCTTCCGGGCTGATGTTGTTTACGACGGATGGTCAGCTTGCGAATGCGTTGATGCACCCCAGCCGTGAAGTTCTGCGCACCTACGCAGTGCGCGTGGCCGGCGATCCCAGCGACGAAGAAATTCTCGCACTTCAGCAGGGCGTTGCGCTCGAAGACGGTCAGGCGAGTTTCGAATCAATCGAGGCGTCGGGCGGGCAAGGCCTGAATCATTGGTTCCAGGTGACGCTCAAGGAGGGGCGTAAACGCGAAGTGCGCCGTCTGTGGCAGCACTTCGGCTATGAGGTGAGTCGGCTGATCAGGCTGGCTTACGGACCAATATCGCTCGGGCGCGATTTACGGCAGGGTTTTTTCAGGGATCTCAGCGAAAAGGAAATTCGTCTGCTCTACGATTGCGTTGGAATGCAATCGCCGGTTGCTCCAGAGGGCAAAAAGCGACGCTACAATACCGTCCCACGGCGCAGGCGCGGCACCCGGACGAAGTGACTCGGACAGAGCGCCTGTTCCGGACTCTTCTTGCGCATTATGGCCCGCAATTCTGGTGGCCGGCCGATACACCCTTCGAGGTGATGGCCGGAGCCGTCCTGGTACAAAATACATCCTGGCGCCAGGCTGAACGCGCGATCGCGGCGCTGCGACAGCGCGGTTTCCTAAGCGCGGATGCCATCTGCAAATGTTGCCCGGAGGAGTTGGCCGAGATGGTGCGGCCGTCCGGCACATTCAGGTTGAAGGCGCGAACGCTGAAGGCACTTGCCGGTTTTGTCGTAGACAGTGGCGGATTGGGACAGCTGCAGAGGTGCTCCACGAAAACGCTGAGAGAGCGGCTCTTGTCGATTGTCGGCATCGGTCCCGAGAGCGCCGATGCCATTCTTCTTTATGCCTTTGAGCGCAGAGTGTTCGTCGCCGACAGCTACTCAAGGAGAGTATTGAGGCGCGTGCTGGCATTTGAGCCGGATAGCGGTCCGCAAAATTACGATTTCTACCGCGCCCGGGTCGAGTCATGTGATTTCAGTCACGCCGAGCTGAATGAATTTCACGCGTTGCTGGTCGAGCATGGCAAAAGCCACTGTCGGAGACGCCCACGTTGCGAGACGTGTTTCGCCGCCGCTTGCTGCCGCTTTACTGGCAATCCAGACTGAGGCCGGATAGCTCCCGGCCACGCGCACCGAGCAGATACAGGTATGGTCCGAGAATCGTCTCCGGCAGGGGATTCGATTCGACAGACTCGGCTGGGTATGCCTGGCTCCGCATAGCGGTCCGGGTCGGTCCGGGGTTTAAGCAATTTACCCTGATGTTTTCGTTGTTGCCGAGTTCATCCGCAAGTACCTGGGCGAGACCCTCCACGCCGAACTTCGACACGGAATACGCGCCCCAGTATGCCTTGCCGCGACGTCCCACACCGCTGGAGGTGAAAATCACCGACGCATCTTCCGACCGCCGAATCAAAGGCATGCAGGCCTGAGTCATCAGAAATGAACCGGTCAGATTTATGTGCAATACGCGTTGCCACAGGACCTGATCGTAATGTTCGATCGGACTTCGCTCACCGAGTATCCCTGCATTGTTCACCAGGCCGTCGAGGCGCCCATACTCCTTCTCCAGATTGTCGATCAGTGCGTCGTAGTCCGGCCCCTGGGCACGCTCGAGGTCGAACGGGGCGATTGCCGGGGTCGGTCCGCCGTTCTCCACAATGATGTCATAGACTTTTTCCAGCTTACTTACTTTGCGACCGGTCAGAATCACAGTGGCACCCAGTGCGCCGATTGCCCGTGCCAGCGCGGCACCTATGCCATCGCCGGCGCCGGTAATAAGAATGATTCGTCCCTCCAGCTCTCCCGGCTGTGGACGATAATCGCGTAGAACATTCACGTCGATCGGTTCGGTGGTCACGATAAATCCCCATCGTTTGTCTTGATCAGGCCTTGAGCACTTCGGGCGCAACGCCATGCGCGCCACAGCATAACTGCTTGCGAGAGTCTGATTTGCTCTGGCGGTAATGTCTTCAGGCGCTCGCGTATTTTCTGGTTAAGAGCCTCGTACAGGCCGAGCGCAACCCAATACGGGATCATCTTTTCCATGGGACGCCCCAGCCACAGTTGGCGCGCCCGTGCCAAATGTTCATCGGACCGATTGAGGATTTCCGCCAACGCTGGTCTTACGTTCTCGTCGACCGGAACGGTTGGCCCGACCGGCAGGCTGGCACCGGACGACTGGAAGACAGCCTGCGGTATGAGAATACGACCGTCGATCAGGTCCAGGTTGAAACGTCTGACGATCTCGGTCAACCGAATCCCCCGACCAAGCCAAATGCCGGCGAGAACCAGCTCCTCAACGCTATTGGACCCGAACGATTTACTCACGCCAAGAGCCATTGCGCAGCCGTCATTGCGAAAGCAGTGCAGCGCAAGTTGCTCGTCGGTTTCGATTCGACCAATACCGATCTCGTTTCTCGCTCCGGTCAACATCTGCTCGAGAATATCGCTGTCAGCGCATGTCCAGGCACACAGGGCGGAAAGACGTTTTGTCAAAGGATGCCGCGGTGTGGCATTCATCAGTCGGGCCAGTTCTTCGCCCCACCAGTTTAGCCGTGTGTATGCGACCTCTGGTGTGTTTGGCGATCGCGCGGCCCAGCCAAGTTCGAATGCCAGTTCAAGCATGGCGGTCTGAATATCCCGGACCTGCGGACTGGCAAAAAGCAGCGCATAGTGCAGCGCCGAGCCGTCCGCAACGACCGGGCTCGCCGAGAGTTCGTTACCGGTCATTTGCCGCCCGCCGGCTCCGTTGCCGGCGGCTCGTCTTCCGCTGATTCATCGGCCTCGGCGCGGTCCGGGCCCTGCTCGTCGGTATTACCCTGCGGACGCCGCACCTGCTCCTGCAGCACCAATGGACTGTCCGGCTCGTCGGCGACCGGGACACCGAGCTCACCGAAACGCCTTGCGCCCGGCATTACATTGCGCTCAAAGGACCCGACCGCACGGTTGTAGGCATCCACGCTGTTGCCGAGGTGACGACCGACTCGCTCCAGATGCGCCGTGAACGTTCCGAGGCGCCGATGAAGCTGTTCCGCAAGTTCGCGTATCGTCTCGGCATTTTTTGCCAGCGTCACCTCACCCCAGCCGTAAGCGATCACCTTGAGCAATCCAACCAGCGTGGTAGGTGTCGCCATCAACACCCGCCGGCGCATGGCGTTCTCCTGCAAGCTGTTATCCAGGTCCAGCGCCGCTGACAGGAACTGGTCGCCGG
The DNA here is from genome assembly GCA_002868855.1 of Chromatiales bacterium. Taxonomy (GTDB): domain Bacteria; phylum Pseudomonadota; class Gammaproteobacteria; order Steroidobacterales; family BM003; genus BM003. The sequence continues at coordinate 8,465 of PKUM01000103.1, forward strand.
GGACGAACATGACGACAAACTCCGGGCTATGACGAAATTGCGACCAGTACTCCTTGCCGGACAGTTCGCGGATGCGTTCCCGCATGATCTTCAGGTGCCGTGCCATGGCATTGGCCCGCGTATCCTCATCGGTAGCGGCATTGGCGTCGAGATAGGCATCGAGCGGTGTCTTGACGTCTATGACGAGAATGCGCTCGTCTGGCAGGCGCACGATCATATCGGGGCGCAGTCGCCCACCGGGTCCGCTAACCTGGGTTTGCGTATCGAAATCGCAGTGTTCCTTCATGCCTGCCAATTCGACCACCCGGCGCAGTGTGATTTCGCCCCACCGGCCACGCACCTCAGGGCGGCGCAGGGCGCCAACCAGGTTGCGGGTCTCGGTCTGCAAGTCCTTTTGTCCTTCCGCAACGACAGTCAGGTGTTGTTGCAAGCTGCCGAACGCTTCCCTGCGCTCGTTCTCGATTTTCGCGATCTGTTCCCGCGTTTGCTGTAGCGTATCCGCCAGCGGCTGAACCAGGGACTGGATAGCCTGCTGCCGTTCGCGCATTCCGCTCTGCGCCTTGTCCTGGTGTCTTTGCAGTTGCGCCTCTGCCAACTGCAGCAGCATTTCCCCCTGTGTGCGCATCGATCGCGCCGCAGTCCGTTCGAGGCCTACCGACAAATTCTCGGCTGTCACGCGCAGCAGGTCTTCGCGTTCTGCCTCAAGCTCTTGCTGATTGCGGACCTCGGAGTCGAGCAGCGCATTGCGGGTACGCAGCCGACCGATGCGGAGAGTCAACGGTATCGCGCAGACGAGAGCGCCGAGCAGAATTCCCACGACGAACGCACCGAGCAGTGCTACGCCGGGATCAATACCGAGATCGGGAATGCCAGGCATCTATCCAATCCAGAATTTCGCCCGGGCTCTCCACCAATCCATCGGCGCGCCACGCATCGGGCCGATCCGCAGCATCGAGATAACCGTAACTTGCGACAAGGGATCGCATGCCCGCTGCGGTCGCCGCCTGGATGTCGCGTTCGGCATCGCCCACATAGAGGCACGAAGCTGGCGATCGCTGCAAAATTTCGGCGGCATGAAGCAGCGACATCGGATCGGGTTTGGCGCGTGCACAGGTATCACCGCTGACAACACAGGTTGCACGTTTCATCAACCCCAGTTGCTCGACCAGCGGCTCCGTTAGTCCGGCTGGCTTGTTGGTGACGATTCCCCACGGGACGCCGCGCGCCTCCAGAATATCCAGGACTTGCAAAAATCCGTCGAAAACGCGTGTTTCCCGGCACAGTCGCTGGGCATATAACTGCAGAAACCGGTGCCGCAGAGTCGTGAAATTCTGCTCGGCGAATTCAGTTCCGAAACCGAGATCAATCAGTCCTTTTGCGCCATGCGATACCCGGCTGCGATAGGTCTCATAGTCGACCGGGGAAAGGTCGTAGTCGCTCAGCAACTCATTGAGTGCTGCGCCCATATCGGGAGCTGTATCGACCAGTGTCCCGTCAAGGTCGAGTAGTACGGCGGTGATAACGGTGGCGTTCATAAGTCGCCACCGCGGTCGCTGCAGGTCATCAGGTAGTTCACATCGACGTTTCCGCCGAGTCGGTGAATCCCGGTCAACGGGTTGTAATGCAGTCCGGTGATGTCATCAATCTCCAGTTGTGCTGAGCGCGCCCATGCGGCGAGTTCCGCCGGTTTGATGAACTGACCGTATTCATGGGTGCCGGCCGGAATCAGTTTTAGCAAATACTCGGCGCCAACGATTGCCATCAGGTAGGACTTCGGGTTCCGATTCAGCGTCGACATGATCAGTTTTCCGCCGGGGCGTAGCAGGCTGGCACACGCAGCAACGACCGACTGCGGTTGCGGCACGTGTTCGAGCATCTCCATGCATACGACGCAGTCGAACGTGGCGGGTGCCACCTCGGCCATTCCTTCGGCAGTCTGATGCTGGTAGTCGACGTCGAGCCCTGATTCCAGCAGATGCGCGCGCGCTACCTGCAAGGCTTCCGCGCTCATGTCGATTGCGGTCACTTTCGCTCCTAGCCCGGCCATGGCCTCCGACAGCAGGCCACCGCCGCAGCCGACATCGAGAACGGCGCGATCAGCGAGTTTGCAGTGTTCATCAATATAGCCAACACGGAGCGCATTGATCTCATGTAGTGAGCGCATCGGACCGTGCGGGTCCCACCATTGCGACGCAAGCGCGTCGAAGTGGCCGACTTCGTTCGAGTCGACGTTGTTTCCTAACTCACTCACCATTATTCTCCGGGCGGCGCGCAAATGGCTGCAACCTCTTCTGCCACCGAGCGGACAGTTCTCGCAGATCCTCTGTATCGACATCGACAAGGCGGCCGTCTACGACCAGATGGCGTCCTGCCACCCATACGTCACCGACGCAGTCACGGGAGGCAGCGTACACCAGCTGAGAAACCGGGTCATAAACGGGTTGAGTATTTAACGCAGCGAGATCGATCGCCACGGTATCGGCCCACTTGCCAGGTTCCAGCGATCCGATTTGCTCATCGAGACCTAGCGCGCGAGCGCCCGCGAGCGTAGCCATTTGCAATGTTTCGTGAGCTGACAGCGCATCGGCGCGTCCGGATACGACCTTGCCGAGCAGCGACGCAGTTCGCATCTCGCCCAGCATGCACAGATCGTTGTTGCTCGCTGCGCCATCGGTGCCAAGTGCGACAGTGATTCCGTGATCGACTAAATCGACGACCGGGCAAAAACCGCTTGCCAGTTTCATATTCGATTCCGGGCAGTGCACGACCCGCGCGCCGCCGCGGGCAAGGCACTCGATTTCTTCTTCAGTGACCTGGGTCAGATGCACTGCGAGCAGTTGTGGGTTGATCAGGCCAAGATCGTCGAGCCGTGCAATCGGCCGCTTGCCAAAACGCGCCACGCTTTGCTCAATTTCCTCGGCGCTTTCATGGAGGTGTATGTGTACCGGTGCGTCAAGCTCGTCGGCGAGTTTGCGCACTCGCAGCAATGCCTCATCGCCGACGGTGTAAGGCGAGTGTGGGGCAAATATCGTGTGGACAAGTGGAGTGCCGCGAAAACTGTCTCGCATTTCGAGACCCTTGACCAGATATTCCTCGAGGTCGGCCGCCCACGGGCTTGGCCCATCGAGAACAATGATGCCAGTGACAAAACGCATTCCGAGATCGGCGGAGGTCTGCGCCGCGACATCGGGGAAGAAATACATATCATTGCAGCAAGTTGTACCGCCGGTCAGCATTTCTGCGACTGCGAGAGTTGTCCCGTCACGAACGAAGTCGCGACTGACCCATTGCTTTTCCGCAGGCCATACATGCGCCTGCAGCCATTCCATCAGTTCCAGGTCGTCGGCCATCCCGCGCATCAGTGACATTGCGGCGTGCGTATGAGCATTGACCAGTCCCGGGATTAGCAGATGATCCGGCCGTTCATAAGTGGCGCTGGCGGAATAGGTCTGGCGGGCCGTGGTGGCGGGACAGCAGTCAACAATTTTGCCGCGGTCAATGACCAGCGCGTGCTCGCGGTATACGACGCCCGCCGGCTGGACCGGCGCGATCCAGCGCGGGAAAATCATTGCATCGACGTTACGCATTGTACGAACCGTCTCCCGGTAAGCCGAGGGCTTTTTGTGTGGACCAGATAAACGCGCGCAATTGTATACTAGAGTCCTGCATCCCCGAGGTAATCGTGCCCTTATGACCGGCCCCCACACCGAGCTACTCGCTCACGATCCCGTCGCGGCGATCCGCTGGAAAGACGATGGGCTTGAACTCCTCGATCAACGCGTGCTTCCTGCTCGCGAGTCCTGGTTGCGTCTGGAAAGCGCTACCGACACAGCAGCAGCGATCCGCGACATGGTAGTCAGAGGCGCTCCGGCAATAGGGGTGACCGCAGCTTACGGTGCGGTGCTGGCGGTCAGGGAAGCAGTCAAAAATGATCCCGTTGGCTGGCGCGAAGTCCTTGGCCCACTCCTGCAGGTCTTGCGCGTGGCCCGGCCTACAGCCATCAATCTCGGCTGGAGCCTGGATCGTATGGAGCGCCGTCTGCAGACAGTGGAGCACGAACCCGTCGCCGCGGCGCTCGCCGAAGCAATAGAAATTCATGAGCAGGACAAATTTCGGAATCGCCGTATCGGTCTGAACGGCGCACCCGTGATCGAGCACGGGAGCACAATTGTCACCCATTGCAATACCGGGTCTTTGGCGACGGGTGGATTCGGTACGGCGATGTCGGTGATACGAGCCGCATGGGAAGATGGCCGCGTCGCCAGTATCTATGTGGACGAGACGCGGCCGTGGCTGCAGGGCTCGCGCCTGACAGCATGGGAACTCTCGCGGTGCAACGTGCCGGCCCGGCTTATCGTTGATGGCGCTGCGGCTTCGGTCATGCGCGAGGCGCGGCGCGGCTGGGCGATTGTTGGCGCCGACCGGATTGCAGCCAACGGCGATGTCGCCAACAAAATCGGAACCTATGCGCTGGCGGTGCAGGCCAGATTCCACGGCTTCGGTTTCATGGTAGCGGCGCCGACGTCCACTGTGGACCTCGGGACAGCACAAGGCTCGGCCATTCCGATTGAGCAGCGTGACGGTGCGGAATTGACCGCCGGGCAGGCCTGGCAGCTGCCGCCCGGTATCGGTACTCATAACCCTGTTTTCGACGTAACCCCGGCTCAATTGATCGACTGCATTGTCACCGAACAGGGCGTCCATCGCCCGCCGTTTGCGGTCAGCCTGGCCGAGGCCTGCGAATCGGCTGCAGCTTCTGCGGAATAGCTCGTGAATATGCTAGAATAGCGCGCTTAATCGGGGTCGTTAATCCGCATCCAATATTTAATTTTTTCATGGTGTTGCGACCGACTTTAGTCGGCTTGCTTCCGGGTAGCTTATGGCCGAAATTGCGCGTGAAATAGTAGCTGTCAATTTAGAAGACGAAATGCGTCAGTCCTATCTCGATTACGCAATGAGCGTGATCGTGGGACGGGCTCTGCCAGATGTCAGAGACGGGTTGAAACCGGTCCATCGGCGCGTCCTTTTCGCCATGCGCGAACTTGGCAACGACTACAACAAGGCATACAAGAAATCCGCACGCGTCGTTGGTGACGTAATTGGTAAATACCATCCGCATGGCGACACCGCGGTTTACGACACCATCGTCCGAATGGCGCAGCCGTTTGCATTGCGTTACATGCTTGTCGACGGTCAGGGCAACTTCGGTTCGGTTGACGGCGATGCCCCGGCGGCTATGCGCTATACCGAAGTCCGCATGGCCAAGATTGCGCATGAACTGCTTTCGGATATCGAAAAAGAAACCGTCGATTTCGCCGAGAATTACGACGGTTCCGAAAGCGAGCCGACGGTTTTACCGACGCGCATACCGAATCTCCTGATCAATGGCTCGGCCGGCATCGCGGTCGGTATGGCGACCAATATCCCGCCGCACAACCTGACCGAGGTGGTCAACGCCTGCATCGCGCTGATCGATAATCCCGATCTGTCCACAGAAGATCTAATTGGGATAATTCCCGGCCCGGATTTTCCCACGGCTGCATTCATCAATGGTGCCAGCGGTATCTACGACGCATACCGGACGGGACGCGGCAAAATCTACATGCGCGCGCGAAGCCACGTCGAATTACTGAACGAAGCTTCAGGCAAGCAGGCTATCGTCATCACCGAACTGCCGTACCAGGTCAACAAGGCGCGACTCCTCGAGCGGATCGCCGAGCTCGTACGCGACCGAAAAATCGAAGGCATTACAGAGTTACGCGACGAATCCGACAAGGATGGCATGCGTGTCGTGATCGAACTGCGTCGCGGCGAGGTTCCCGAGGTCGTCCTGAACAATCTCTATCAGCACACGCCATTGCAGAGCGTATTTGGAATAAACATGGTGGCGCTGGTGGATGGCCGTCCACGGCTGCTCAATCTGCGCGAGATGCTGGATGCGTTTTTGCGTCATCGTCGTGAAGTTGTCACCCGGCGCACAATTTTCGATCTGCGCAAGGCGCGTGAAAGGGCCCACGTTCTGGAAGGGCAGGCGGTGGCGCTGGCCAATATCGATCCGGTCATTCAGCTCATCAAAACGTCACCGTCGCCGGCCGAAGCCAAGGAGGCGCTGACTGCGCGGGCATGGGAGCCTGGTGTGGTGACCGATCTGCTGGCGCGTTCCGGCGCAGAAGCGACGCGACCCGAAAACATCGACGCGGAATATGGCCTCCTGGACGACGGCTATCACTTGTCGCCGGTTCAGGCGCAAGCGATCCTGGATCTCCGCCTGCAACGACTGACCGGGCTTGAGCAGGACAAAATCGTTAATGAATACAAAGAATTGCTAGAGAATATTAAAAGATTTATTGAGATTCTCGAAAACCCGGCAGTATTGCTGCAGGTGATCCGCGATGAATTGATCGCGGTGCTTGACGAATACGGTGACGAGCGCCGTACAGAGATCATGATCGATCACAAGGGCCTCAGTCTCGAGGATCTGATCTCGGAAGAG
>PKUM01000054.1 GCA_002868855.1 Chromatiales bacterium
ATTGCTGCGCCTGTTGGTGACGCACAGCGGCGCGGCGCTGCTCGAGTTCTTCGCCTGCGTGTTTTTCAGCGGCCTCGGCGGCGCCCAGCCGGACCTCCAGATCGGCCAGTCGCGCGCGTCCGGCCTCGAGTTCCTCCCATTGCCTGCGCAGATTCGCCGAGGCTTCGATACCCTCCTCCACCGGAGGGTAGCCCGACCAGGTTGTGCGTAAAGTCTCGATCTCATTGAGCGTCTGCTGACGCCGGCTTTCGCGATTCGCGGTCTCCTGCACCAGCGCCGCCCAGTTCTGATCGGCCTCGGTCATCGCTGCCTCAGCGGCTTCGAGCTGGAGACGCGCTTCTTCCAGCGGTTGCAACTGTGCCCGCAAAGCTTCGAGACGATTGACCTCTGCCATGTGGCGCTCGCGTTCTGCGCGGCGTTTTCCGGCCTTTGCTACAGCCTCGCGGGTTCGCGCCGCCGCTTGTTGCGCCTGATCGAGCGCGGCACGGCATGCACCCAGTTCGCTTTCGGCCGAGCGCAGTTGCGTCTGCGCCGTCTCGCGCTGAGAAGCGAGATCGTCGAGCGCAGCGGCCCGCTGTGCCCGCGCAAGCGTTTCGCGCGCGTCCGCGATGTCCGGCAATTGCCGCTCCAGCTCGCCGAGCTTTATCCGCGCATCTTCCAGGGCACGGAATTTCGCGCTCAGCTGGCGCGCTTCCTCGAGAACCTTGTCCGCGCCAGCGACACGTTTGCGCAGTACCGCGTTCTCCCTGCCACCCTCGCCAATCTCATGGTCGAGCCGCAACAGCGTTTCATCGAGTTCCCCGGCGTCGCCGCACCCCGCAGCGTCGAGATAGGTCTTGCGTCTTTCACCGAGCTTCTCGACCCGAACCCGCAGCGCCTTCGCCCGCTGCCGCAACGCCTGTTCAATATGGCGAAACCGCTCGGTATCGAACAATGTCTCGAGAATTTCCTCGCGCTGATCGGACCGCGCCGTCAGCAATTCGCGGAAACGACCCTGCGGCAGGATAATGACCTGGCGAAACTGGCCACTGCGAAAACCGAGTAACTCCTCTATTTTTGCCGTTACGCTGGTCCAGCGCGTTCCCAGCACCTTGCCCGTTGCGGATGCCTCTCCGTTGCCGCTGAGTTCCCACAGCGTGGCCTCTGCCTGTTGCGTCGTGGTGCCCTCGCCGCGTTTCTTCAGGCGCTCCTGCTCCGGCACCCGGCGCACCCTGAAACAGCGATCGCCGAGTGAGAAACATAGCTCGACAAAGGTCGTCTGGTCGGGCGGGGCAAAATCGCTGCGCATGCTGCGCCCATCGCGTTCGGCGCCCGAGCTGTCGCCATACAACGCAAACGAAATCGCATCGAGGATGCTCGTTTTGCCGGCACCCGTCGCTCCATGAATCAGGAACAGCGGGTTTCCGCGCAGGACACGAAAATCCAGGCTCTCGATGCCTGAATACGGACCGAATGCCGACATGCGCAGGACCAGCGGCCTCATTGCTTCGCCTCGCGCGCCGCCTCGTCGAGATCTGCAAGCACGCTGTCGAGCGCCGCTTGCTGTGACGGCAGTAGCGCCTCACCGGTCATTTGCTCGAAAAAACTGGCGAACAGCTCGCGTTCGCTGCGCCGCAGTCGTTCGCGTCCTCCCTGGCGCAATGTCCCGCCGCGCTCGAGACCGGGCCGTTCCAGGTGCAGCAGATTCGGATAGATCTCGCGCAACCGGCCCATGGCGTCGAGAATTGCGCCGCTGTCCGACAAGCGCACAAGCAGGTAGTCGTCGCGACTGCCGGCCGGCTCCTGCATCAGGCTGGCCATCGAGCCCTCGACGATGCGAACGTCGCGGCGCGGGCGTATTGCGATCTGCTCACAACGCGTGGCGCCGCTCCGGTCCAGCTCGACGACATTGAAGCCCTTGGTGTGATGGGCCTCGGAAAACGAATATTTCAGCAGCGAGCCCGAGTACCGGACCCGCTCGGAGCCTGCCCGTTGCGGGCCATGCAGGTGACCCAGCGCGACGTAGTCAAAACCGGCAAACGCATCGGCGCCCACGCTGCCCGCGCCACCCACGCTGAGCGGGCGCTCGGACTCGCTTTCGCCGGACCCGGCAACGAAACAGTGCGCCATCAGCACCGCTCGGCGCCCTTCGGTGCGCTGCGCCGTCAGTGTCGCGATCAGTGCGCGCAGGGCGGCATCGTGACCCTGGAGCTCCGGAGCGTCCAGCACGAGTCTCGCAACCGCCGGCTCAACATAGGGCAATGAAAATATATCGACGGGTCCATAGCGGTCTTCAAGCGTGACCGGCGCAACAGGCAGATCGATACGGCCGCTGACATGTAGCCCCTGCCCCGCCAGCATCGGCGCGCCGAAAGACAGCCGCGCCGGACTGTCGTGGTTTCCGGCAATCATGAAAACCGGCACGCCGGCGCCCAGCACAATACTTCCGAGCACGTCGTCCAGAAGATTCACTGCCTCCGGAGGCGGCACTGCCCGGTCGAAGACGTCGCCGGCAATCAACACCGCATCGATGCCGCCATCGTTGACCACCGCCACCAGCTGGTCGAGCGCATGGGCCTGGTCCTCGATCAGGCTGACATTGTGAAATTGCCTGCCGAGGTGCCAGTCCGCTGTATGCAGGAAACGCATGTCCGGGCCGCCGGCCGCTCAGCCGGCCTGCGGGCGTGGCTGTGACCCGACCGTCACGTTGGCTCCCCGGTCGGATAACGCGCCGCCGCCAGGCGGGCTTTTTCCGCAACCAGTTCGCGCAGTGGAGCCGGGCCCAGCACTTCGACATCCGGGCCGAACTTGAGAATATCCATCACCAGCTCGCGCGGATCGCTATACGGCACTTTGAGCACATAGCTGCCATCGAGTTCGAACTCGCCTTCCTGTTCCTCGTGCCAGAATTCGCGCGACACCCAGCGTGCACGCTGCGCCTCGAATCGCAGCACGGCCTTCTCCACCCGCCGCCCGGAGAAAATCCCAAAGCCCGGCGTCAACACCTCATCGAGATCGGCATCGTCAATATCGCGAGCCGCCTGATCGCGAATATGGGCGGAATGAATAGCGTCGACAGAGAATGTCCTGAGCCCCTTGCGCAAGTGGCACCAGGCATCGAGATACCAGTTGTCGCGATAATGAACCAGACGCTGCGGCGATACGATTCTCTCGCTGGTGTCGCCGGTCGATCGTTTGAAATGGTCGATAGTTAGTCTGCGCCGCGACAACAGCGCGGTGGTGATCGTCTGGAAATGCGCCGGCTCGACCTCGCGCGCGCCCATCCGCAAAACCCGGATCCGCCGTTCGACCTCCTCCGCCGAATGATCGCCGGACTCCAGCAGCTTGCGGATCCTGGCCCGCAGCGGCGCGACATGTCCTCCCATCAGCCCGGGCTGCAGCCGCCGCAACAGGTACTCCATCGTCATCAGTGCGTGCAGTTCGCTGGCCGAAAACCACAGTCCGGGCAACTCGTAATTGACATGGCCCGGATCGGATTGATCGAGGCGGTAACCATTGGCTTCCCTGTCATAGATGATCGGCATGGAGAAACGATCGCGCAGATATTCGAGATCGCGTTTGAAGGTTGCGAGCGATACTTCGAGTACCTCGAGGAACAGGTCTCGCGGCACCACACGGCGCTGGCGCAACAATTCCTGGATTTTGTAGAAGCGTTCGGTGCGATTCATGGCGTCCCCCGGTTGCCCCGTTATAAGGCAAAACCGCGTCATCATCCAATGCCGGTGCGGCGGCGCAATGCGCGGCGTTGGCTGCGCGGCGGCAGGCTCGACTACAATCGCGACAGCAACCGAGGAAATCAGCGGCCGATGTCCGACCCGACAATCCAGCGATTCGTGATCCAGTGGCGCGACCTCGATGCGAACGGCCACATGCGCAATACCGCTTATCTCGAGTATGCAACTCAGGCCCGCTTCGCCTTCTTCGCGACGCACGGGTTTCCGCTCAGCGAATTCCGCCAGCTCTCGCTCGGGCCAATAACGCTGCGCGACGAGATCACCTACGTGCGCGAGGTGCACATGCTGGAAACGATCGAGTCACGCCTGCATGCAGCGAACTGGAGCGATGACGGGTCGCGCTTCCGGCTGGTCAACGACATCGTCAATCGCGACGGCGACCGGGTCGCCCGGGTCGTCGCCGATCTCGCATGGATGAATATGGCTACACGCGCGATCACGGCGCCACCTGCAGAACTCTTTCAGCTGGTCCGGGATCTCGGTGATCCGTCGCTGCGCCGGCGCGGGCGCAGCGGCCCGCAGCAAACGGGAACCGGCGATGCCGACTAACGTTACGGCGGACTACAAGAAAGCCGAGGCGGCGTTTCGCGAAGCCCGCGAACCCGCGGAAAAGCTCGCCAGCCTGAAAGAGATGCTGCGCACGATTCCCAAGCACAAGGGAACGGAACATCTCCAGGCCGACATCAAAAGCCGGATCAAGATGCTGAGCGACGAACTGGCCGGACCGCGCAAGGGCGGGAAACGCAGCGGACCGGCCTATGTCGTGCGACCGGAAGGGGCTGCCCAGATTGCGCTGCTCGGCCCGCCAAATGCGGGAAAGTCGACATTGCACGACAAACTCTGCGGCTCCCACAGCGAACAGGGCCCCTACCCGTTCACAACGCATCACCCGATTCCCGGCATGATGCCGTTCGAGGACATCTACTTTCAGTTGATCGATCTGCCGCCCATCACCGCCGACTATTTCGAGAGCTGGATGCTCAACGCGCTGCAGCCGGCCGATGCGGCCATGCTGGTGGTCGACGTGACCGACCCGGACTGCGTCGACCAGGTGCAGACGATCCTGGCGCGGCTTGGCGACAGAAAGGTCGTGCTCAGCGAACGCTGGCCCGGACCGGTCCCGGAGGCATTCGCGGTGCACAGTGACGCCACGACAGCGGAACCCGACGACGATCCGTTTACGCTGGAGCTGCCAACGCTGCTGGTCGGCAACAAGAGCGATCTCGATCCTGAACCTGCGGAAGTGCGGATTCTCGAGGAATTGCTCGGCCGCGAATTCCCGGCACTGGCGGTATCGGCGCTGACCGGAGACGGCCTCGAAGACATAGGCAAACTGCTTTATCCGGCGCTCGAAATCGTGAGGGTCTACACCAAGGTGCCCGGTCATGCCGCCGAGGACGACAGACCTTTTACGGTACGCCGCGGCCAGACAGTGGCCGACGTAGCCCGATTGGTTCACAAGGATATCGCGGCAGGTCTTCGCTTCGCCCGGATGTTGGGCAGCGAGGTCTTCGATGGCCAACAGGTCGGGCCCGATCACACCGTTGCCGATGGCGACCGGGTCGAACTTCATGTCTGATTCGAAAATCACATTCGCATGCAGGTGCGCAACGCCTCCCAATCGTCTGAAGGCAGCCATAATATGAGCCGTTTTCGTATTTTGTTCCTGGTCCCGGCATTTCTGTTTGCAGCGGCGCTCGGCGCCACCAATGCCGACCTCATTCTCGAGAACGGCACGATTCATACCGTCGACCCCGATGTGGCATTGGTCGAGGCGGTGGCGATCGCCGATGGCAGGATCATCGCACTCGGCAGCAAGACCGCCGTCGACAAATTTCGCACCACGCAGACCCAGGTAATCGATCTCGACGGACGTTTCGCCATGCCCGGATTCAACGATGCCCATGTGCATCTGGGCAATGCCGCATTGAGGATGCTGAACGTCGACCTGTCCGAAACGACTTCGCTCGAAGAACTGAAAACGCGCCTCGCCGCAGAGGTGCCAAAGCGGAAACCCGGCCAGTGGATCTATGGCCGCGGCTGGGACGAGAGCAAGTGGGCAGGGGGGCGCGTTCCGACCCGCGACGATCTCGACGCCGTGACGACCATCCACGCACTGTTCCTGGAACGCGCCGACGGCCACTCCGCGGTGTTGAACTCACTGGCGCTGCAACGTGCCGCGATCGATCGCGACACTCCCGACCCGGCCGGTGGCGTGATCGATCGCGACGCGACCGGCCGCGCGACCGGCTGGCTCAAGGAGAAGGCTGCCGACCAGGCATTCGGACTGATTCCCGAACCCACGCGCGGCCAGTGGCGCGACGGGTTTCTGCGCGCGATGCATCACGCGCTTGAAAACGGAGTGACGTCGGTACAGGACGACACACTGCGCAGTCCCGGCCAGGGCAAAACCGCGGTGTCCGTGCTGCAGGAGCTGCACGCCGAACAGGCGCTGCCGATCCGTATCACCGTGTGGCTGCCGTTCGAGGCGCCGCTCGAAGAGCTGGAGAAATGGCGCAAGGAACTCGGCACCAGCGACCGTTGGCTCAAAGCGGGCTTGCTGAAGACCAACATCGATGGCTCGGGCGGGTCGTTGTCAGCTGCAATGCTGGAACCTTACTCCAGCGCGCCGGACAACAAGGGACTGTTACTGCTCGATCCCGATACCGTGACAGATATGGTCATCGCGCGCGATGCCGCCGGATTCCAAATCGGAATCCATGCTATCGGCGACCGCGCCAACCGCGTTGTACTCGATGCTTTCGACAGCGCGATTCGCAGCAATGGCCGGCGTGATTCGCGGCACCGTATCGAACACGCGCAATTCGTCAATGGCGCCGACCTGGAACGGTTTCGTTCTCTCGGAGTCATTGCATCGGTGCAGCCGAGCCACTTGCTGACCGACCTGCGCTGGGCACCATCGCTGCTCGGCGCGCAACGCGAAGCCGACGCCTACCGCTGGAAGAGCTTTGTCGACTCCGGCGCTCACCTGTGTTTCGGCACCGACTATCCGGTCGAGCCGATCGGCCCGATGCGCGGGCTTTACGCGGCGATCACCCGCGAGTTCGAATCGGGCGGTCCCCCCGGCGGCTGGCACCCGGATGAATCGCTGGACATGCGCGCGGCGATTGCCGCCTACACGCTTGAACCTGCCTTCGCGGAATTCGAGGAAACGCGTAAAGGCACGCTTACCGTGGGCAAACTTGCAGACATCGTCGTGCTTGCCCGGGACGTTACCAGGCTGGCGCCGGAAGATGTGTTGCAGACCCGCGTGGATATCACAATCGTCGAGGGTCGGGTCGCTTACCGGCGCCATTGACCGGAACCGCCGTGGAAAATTCAGGTCCGCCATCAGGGAAAATACGTATGGTGCGGCGCATCAGAACTGTCACTATATTAGCGTGATCTAATTTATTGCCTCGCGATACATGGAAACCTGCCGCAACAGGCATTAGATGAGGTGCCACTGATGAAAGCCGTGAATATTGGATTACTTGCGCTGACTACATCGCTGATTCTCTCCGGAGGCGATGCGCTGGGCGCTCCCGGCGGCGGCAATCAGGGTCAGGGCCAGGGCCAAAGTGCACCGCGAGCGGACCAGCAACGCGGCAAGTCGCAACAGGCGGCCCAGCGCGAACAGCAACGCGAGCGCGAACAACAACGGGTACACCAGTCCGACCAGGCCAACGCGAAACGAAAACAGGAGCAGGTCCGCGCCGAGCGCACGGATTCCGCGGCGCAACCCGGATCGACCGCAGAGGCAACGGCGAAACAAGGCAACGGTCGTGTCGAGGATGGCAGCAAGCCTGAAAATGGCGATGCCACGGGCAAAAAGGACGACTAAATCTCTCTCACTCCCTCCCAGGGACGACCACCCCAAGGATGGGAGCCCAAGGAAGGGCGAAGAAGGGCCGGCGCAAGCCGGCTCTTCTTGCGTCCCGCCGTCATTTGTCTCACCGGCGGCTTGCAGACGCGATTGCCGGCCAACTCCGCTTTGCCTACACTGACCGCGCAGGCACTAACGGCTTGCGCGACTCACTCTTCAATGGAGATTCCAATGAAAACTCGATTTGCCGGAATACGCACGTCCGGCCTGTGTTTGCTGGCTTTGGCGCTTTCCGCGCTGGCCGCCCCGGTGCACGCCAAATCGGCTGCCGAAATTGAAGCAGCGGTCAATGCATCGCTGCAGCAATTCAAGGAATCCGTCGGCTCTGCCGAAGAGTTAATGGCCAAATCCGAGGGTGTACTCGTGTTCCCAAGCGTCATCAAGGCCGGCATCGGCATCGGCGGCGAGTACGGCGAGGGCGCGTTGCGAATCGGTGGCAAGACCGCCGATTACTACAGCACGGCAGCGGCTTCGATCGGACTGCAACTCGGTGCGCAGGCGAAAACGGTCATTATCCTGTTCCTGCAGCAAGAGGCGCTGGATAATTTTCGCAACAGCAAGGGCTGGGAAGCCGGCGTTGACGGCTCTGTTGCGCTGGTCAAAGTAGGTGCCGGCGGCTCGATCGATACCACCAACATCAAGGATCCGATAATCGGATTCGTTATTGGCCAGAAGGGCCTGATGTTCAATGTCACTCTCGAGGGATCGAAATTCACGAAGATCGTTCGCGAGTAACCGGTTTGCTGTGGCGGCGGGTCGGCCTGCCGATGCGCCGCTCAGCCTTGTTCGCAAACCGGGAACCGAGTTGACGATGCCAAAAATCCAGCGACAAATCGCACGATCCGGCACCGCCACACGGGGCTACGCAATCCTGTTGGCCATGCTCGCTGCGACGGCCAACTGCCTTGCCGCTGCTCCGGCGCCGGCACCCGGGATGTTCCTCGTCGCGAGTCGCAGCCTCGTGGACGGGAATTTTGCCGGCACTGTCGTTCTACTCACGCGCTACAGCGCGGACGGCGCAATGGGACTGGTCGTAAACCGCCCGGTCGGTGTCGGCCCGGACGAGCTGATCACCGACATTGACAACGTCAAAAACTATCAAGGCGAATTGCATGGCGGAGGGCCGGTAGCGATACACAACATCTTCATGTTGATTCGCAGCGACCAGGCGCTGCAGTCCGCCCAACACGTATTCGCCGACGTCTACGCGTCGCACAGCCGCGACCTGCTGGAGTCATTGCCTGCGGATCACTTTTCCCGCGAGGTAATGCGATTCTACGCCGGATACGCAGGCTGGGGCGCGGGCCAGCTGAATGCGGAAATCGCTCGCGGCGACTGGCATCTGGTGGCGGCAACCACGGAGGCAATATTCGGCAACGATTCCGACCAGGTGTGGAAAAAACTGCTGCCTCCCCCTGCCGCGATCATCGCTGCACACGACTCACTGCACCGCGCTTCGATTGCGCGCTGACCATGCGACTCTGCTCTAGATCGTAACCTCGGGCAACTCGCGCTGAGTCGCCAGTTCCAGCGAGAAGTAGGTAGTCTTTGCAAATCCGAACAGTTTCGCCATCAGGTTGCTCGGAAACGACTCGACCTGTGTGTTGTACTTGCGCACCGAGGAGTTGTAGCGGCGGCGCGCCTGCAGGATTTCCGCTTCAACCTCGTTCAGCGCATTCTGTAACGAAAGATAGTTCGCGCTGGCCTTGAGGTCCGGATACGACTCGGCAACCGCCAGCACCTGGTTCAGTGCACGCGAAACGCGGCTTTCCTCGGCCTCGCGATCGTTGAGATTGCCCGGACCGCCGGTGTCCGAACGCTGCCCGGTCACAGCCTCCATCGTTCCAATTTCGTGCTTCGCGTAGGACTGCACTGTACTGACAAGATTCGGAATCAGGTTAAACCGGCGTTTGAGCGCGACATCGATGCCGCTCCACTCCTCCTCGATCTGGTTTCGGTACTTGATGAAACTGTTGTACATCTGCACGGTGACAAAAAACAGGATCACCGACACGAACACTATGACCGGGGTGAAATCTGACATTTCCGCAAATACCGTTTATGGCCTGCCCGGAAAAATAATAGCAGCGTCCGTCGCGAGCGGTTCCGGGCGTCGGCACCGCAGGCTTGATTCTTACGGTATTCCACGCTTGCTCCGTCCGCGACTCTCACCCACACTCTGCTACAAAGCCAACGACAAGCCAGAGCACAAGGAGCCGCAAATGTCCGAAAACAAGGGCCCGCACTGCCTCACCCCCAACGTCGCCATGGAGTATCTCCGCGACTCCCCTCTCGGCAATGAGCTCGATTCCGCCGAGCTCGATGCATTGTCGAAAAATGTTTGCGCGCGCGAGCTGGCGGGCGGAGAGTTTCTGATTAAGGCCGGGACCAGCGACGATTCGGTACACGTGCTTGTCAGCGGGCGCCTCGAGGTGGTGACTCCCTCGCTCGCATCGGAGCCTGTCACGCTGCACGTACTGAGCCCGGGCGACCTGGCCGGGGAAATGAGCTTTGTCGACGGTACCGAGCACAGCGTTGGCCTGCGCGCGCTCAACGACTGCCGGGTCGTCAGCCTTCAGCGCCCGGATTTCGAATCGTTGATCGATTCGCATCCACGGCTGATCTACAAAGTCATGCGCGCAATCGTGCGTTCGGCGCACGAAATCGTCACCCGCATGAACATGCAGTACGTCGAAATGACTCGCTACTTCTACAAGAGTTCCGGCAGGTACTAGGCGCACGGAGTGACGGAACGGCTGCTCGCATCGGGCACCGCGGGACGGGTTGCCGCCGGCGATGTCTGCCTCGCCTATCGCTACGTTGAAGGAGCGCGACGGCAGCCATTGCTGCTGTTCCTGCACGAGGGCCTTGGCTCGATCTCGCTGTGGCGTGACTTTCCCGATGAGATTTCCGAACGTACCGGTTTGCCCGCGCTGATTTACGACCGCGCCGGGCACGGCGGCTCCGGCCCGTTGCCGTGCAGTCGCGATCCCCGATACCTTCACGACTATGCATGGCGGGAACTACCCGCATTGTTAGAGGCATTCAATGAGGCACGCCCGCTGATACTCATCGGGCACAGTGACGGTGGCACGATCGCTCTCCTGTTTGCCGCCCGGTATCCGAACCGGGTCATCGGCCTGGCCACTCTGGCGGCGCATGTTTGCGTTGAAAATGAGACGCTCGAGGGTATTCGCCAGGCCACTGCCGAGTATCGGCGTGGCGCACTAAGGGACCGGCTCGAACGCCATCACGGCGACAAGACGGACAGGTTATTCCATGCGTGGAGCGACACCTGGCTCGACACCGGTTTTCTCGGCTGGAACATCGAGAGCTACCTCACCCGGGTCGCGTGCCCGGTGCTGGCACTGCAGGGCGCGGACGACGAATACGGCACCCCGGACCAGCTGCACTCGATACAGACACATGTCAGCGGCCCATGCGAGACGACACTTATTCCCGACTGCGGACATTCGCCTCAGTTTCAGTCGCGCCCGACCACGGCAAACAAAATCGTCGGATTCGTCGCTGCGCTGGATCCAGCGGCAGCATGACAACACCGGGCGCAGATGGACCCGGCTGGCGTTCGTTTGACACCGGTCTAGACTGAGGAGATGGAATCTTCGCCCGTGTGTGCAATTGTCGGGGTCGGCGCCGGTAACGGCGCCGCATTTGCCCGTGCATTCACCGCCGCCGGCCACCGTTGCGCGCTCGTCGCGCGCAGCCCGGGTTTCAGTGGCGACCTGGCGGCGCAACTCCCGGGCGCACGCGCTTACGAGTGCGACGTCACAGCGCCGCCGCGGATCGAATCGACGTTCGCCGCCATCGCTGCGGATCTCGGTGCCGTGGACGTGCTGGTCTACAACGCCGGCTCCGGCAGGTTCGGCAACGTCAGCGACATTGACGCCGCGGCGCTGGAGCAGGCCTGGCAGATCAACACCCGCGGGTTGCTGGTCGCGGCACAACAGGTGCTACCGGCCATGAAGCGGCGCGGCTGCGGCAACATCGTCGTGGTTGGCGCCACCGCTTCGTTGCGTGGCGGTGAAAATTTCGCCGCATTCGCCTCTGCCAAGGCGGCACAACGCAGCCTCGCGCAATCGATGGCGCGGCATCTGGGGCCACAGGGAGTCCACGTATCGTTGCTTATTGTCGATGGCGTAATCGATATCCCCCGCACCCGCAAAATGTTTCCGGAGCGGCCGCATGAGCTGTTTCTGAATCCGGATGACATTGCCGCAACGGCGCTGTTTCTGACCCGGCAGCCGCGGAACGCATGGACATTCGAAGTCGATTTGCGTCCGTCGGCGGAAAACTGGTAGAACGTACTCCCGGCGGCAGACACGCGCACCGGAAGATAATAAGCAGGGAACAGGGATCTGGGAGAAGTTTCATGGAAAGAAACGCTATCTTCGGTGGCCGCTGTCAGGTCTACACCGACAAAACGCAACGACCAGCGGGACAACCACTTCCGCCGTGCAGTATATTGCTGTCAGCAGTTGCGGCTGCCGACGGCGCGCGGGCAAAAGCCGATCGCCATACCCGGCAAAAGCCGCGGGTTCTTTCGCTCAGGCACGGGGAGTAGGCCCGCCTGCGCACGACGCCATCGCTCAGGGTTTCCAGGGTCTTTGACTGATACGATTTTCTCGGAGCAAAACCTCGACAGATGATTAGCAAGTTTTTCAGGACTGGCGCAACGGCCATTGCCGCTGCTTTGATTGTCGCGGCCTGCGCAAGCGCCAGCATCAGCCTTCCACCGATCACCTCTAAGCCATCCGGGCTGGAACGGTTCGGGGTTTTCGTGTGGCACGATCTTTTAACGACCGATCCAGATGCGGCCAAGCGCTTCTACGGCGGGCTGTTCGGCTGGGCATTCACGGATTTCGACGTCGGGCGCGATGGCAGCTACACAGTGATCTATAACGGCGAAACGCCGATTGGCGGGATCGTCGACGCCCGTCAGTTCAATGCCGGCATCAACGTTTCGCAATGGATTCCGGTGTTGTCCGTAGCCGATGTCGATGCGGCAGTGGCAACGACGCTGGCCGCTGGCGGGCGGACGTTCGCCGACCCGGTAGATATCGAGGGACGCGGCCGGATGGCGGTCATCGGCGATCCGCAGGGCGCGGTGATGTCACTGTTGCGCTCCGCCTCCGGCGATCCACGTTACGACGATCTCTCGATCGGCGGATTTGTCTGGAACGAAATCTGGACCGACAACATTCCAGGCGCGCTGGATTTCTACTCCCGGGTCGCCGGTTACAACCGCGCGCAGGCCAGTATCCGCAACGGCGAAACGTATCATTATCTAAGCCAGGCAACCGTGCCGGTTGCCGGTGTGCTGCAGAACCCGATTCCCGACCTGAGAACCAGCTGGGTAAGCTATATTGGTGTGCGCGATGTCGATGACATTCTGACTCGCGTCGAAGGACTTGGCGGTAGAATTATCGTCGATACGATCGAGATGGCGGGCACCAGCGATGCCGCCGCAATCGTCGACCCGAGCGGCGCCGGCCTGATGCTGCAGACCTGGCCGCTGAAGTAGAAAAGGGAGAGAAGCATGCAACGATTACGTCGTATTCTGGCCATGCTCGCGCTGGTCGGTACCTGTGCATTACTGAGCGGGTGCAATCCCAATGTGTATGCCGGTGTCGATATAGGGGGGCCGTGGGTCGATCTCGGACCGGTCAGCATGGGAGGCAGCATTCACATTGGCGGGCGGTTATAGCCGCCTGTCGCGTCAGGAAGTTGCAGGATAAAATTCCAAGGAGAAAAAGATGAAGATCAGGAGATTCATTGCAGTGTTGGCCACCGGTTTGTTGTTTGCGATGGGCGCTCAGGCCCAGGACAGCGTCGGCGCAATGGTTAAAGAAGCTTGCCAGGCCGATCTCGACAAATACTGCCCGAATGTAAAACCCGGTGAGCAGCGTCTGCTGGCGTGTATCTACGCTCACGAGGACAAGATCTCGAATCGTTGCACCTACGCGTTGTACGACGCAGCCATTGCGCTCGAGCGCGCCGTCGCCGGTCTCACCTACGTCGCGCAACAATGCGAAGCCGATATCGAGAAGCTGTGCGGAACAGTGACCCCTGGCGAGGGTCGGATTCTGGCCTGCCTCGACAGCAAGAAATCCGATGTGTCGGACCTTTGTAAACAAGCCGTGAAAGACGTTATGGCCGACTAAAACGAACCTGTCGCCGCACCCGACTCATTCAATGACGGTGCGGCGGCCGTTCACCGGGATCAGACATGAAACAGTTTATTTTGTTCGCAATAGCCGCCGTATTGCTTTGCGCCTGTGGCGGCGGTGAGCGGGCGGCCAGCGAATCAGGCTCGGCCACAGAAAACAAGGACGCGACGATGTCTGGCAGCGAAACCGAATCGGGCCTGGCACAACTGGCCGGCGACTGGACCCTGACCGAGATCATCGGCACCGAACTTCCGGAGGGCGTGCCTGCTCCGAACCTGACGGTTGCCGCGGACGGCATGGTCAGTGGCAGGAGCGGCGTGAATCGCTTCACCGGCAAGCTGAGCGACGACTCGGATGTTCTGTTCGGCCCGATGGCAACCACGCGCATGGCCGGTCCCCCGGCAGCTATGCAACTGGAGGATGCATTCCTGAAAGCCATGACCGAGGCCAGTTCCTACACAGTGAACGGGGACGAACTCGTTATCAGCGCAGCAAGCGGCCCGCTGCTGCGGTTCGAACGCTGATTCAGCGCGCGGACCTGGCAACGGCGCCGGGTTCGTAGCGTTGCAGTTCTCCGTCCGGTCCGGCTATCTGCCGCGGCAGGCGCCCTGAATCGATCTGCCGCTCGAAGTCCGGCGCTGCTCGCGCCGAAACACTGACAACGCCGTTGTCGATCTCGATCAGTACAAAACTGAACTCCGACTTGATATCCGAGCCGCTGAACCGGCGGATATTGCCCCCTAGTACCCCGGCGCTGACATGCAGCACACCGTTGTCGTCGATACCGGGGTAAAAAACATGATGATGCCCGCTTACCAGCATGGCGACATCGTGCGCCGCTAGCTGCTGTGCCAACCGAGAGTCGCGTAGTATCTCGGTCTCCCTGCCCTGGGCAAATGGCCACAACGGAAGATGGCAGAACACAATTCGTGTATCGAAGCGCTCGCCGTGCGCTGCCAGGACTGCCTCCAGGAACTCGCGTTGCGCCATCGGCAATGGCGACACCGTAGTGACGTCCAGCCCGATGATTAGTACTTTGCCAACGGCGACCGCGTAGTTGAGCGGATACGAATCGGCGGCGACAAACTCGACGGCCGGGCGGCGCGTGCTCCACTCGTCGACAAAAATCTCCCGCTCGGCAGCGAAAACCGGATAGGCCGAGCCGTCGTGATTGCCAGGCGTCACCGCCAGCGGAATGCCGGCAGCGGCCAGTGGATCAGTCACATGCTGATGAAACGATGCCCACATGGCACGCACCTGCTCGCGGCTCAACAACGGCTGGCGTTGGCCAGCGACCATATCGCCGGCGGACAAAACCACGTCCGGCTGCAATTCAACGATTGCCGCGACAGCCGCATCAACACGTGCATGGTAACGGGTCGAACCATAACTGCCGTTCAGATCCGTGATTACCGCAATCGTCTCGCCCCGGGCCTGGCCGGCCAGACCGCAGAGCAGGACCGCGGCGACGCCGAACCAGAGGCTAATGTCAGTTTTCATTTTGCATAGTGTCCAGCTTCTTTCCGGATTCGCAGTCGACGCTGGTTGCGGCAACCTCCCCATCGCGGATCAACAACTCGGGATCGAGGTCAAACCTGAGTTCGCCCGAGGCGCATTCGTCGCTCAGGATCGCGAATGCTTTTTTGACCTGCCGCGACAAGTGAACGAGATATTTGTCAGACAAGCCAAAGTTCCGTGCGGTGAACTGGAAGAGTTCACCCTGTTCGGCAAAATCCCGGGACAGCCTTGCAATGCGGCCGTAGAGGTCCGCGTTGAAATGACGCAGCCCATCAAGCATACCGGTCTTTTCGGCATAATTGACGTAAGCGGAGCGGCCGCCGGCATCGTTGTCGTTGATACGCGAACGCTTTAGACGTAGCGGTGCGTAGGCCGCGATATCCGCCGGCACCGATGGCTCCGCCGCCAAGCGCGTCATGAACTGTCCGTCCTGCCACCAGTGCCAGAGGAACTGGTAGTCGACGTTGCCGATGCGATCCTGCTGGTTGAAAAGATAATCCAGCCATACGACCTCGGTCAGTTCCTGCATCCAGAAAGCAACCTGGGCCGGGGCGACAGCACCGTTCAGGGCCCTCGCCATCTCGGGTTCGGCTCGCGCCTCGGCAATACCGGCGGCGATCGCTTCCGCCAGCGTCCCCTCCGAGCGCAGGGCGATAAACGGTGCGGTCCGTTGAAAATCGCGCGACTGGCCAACGCCCCAGCCTGACGCTCGCGTGCCATTGATGGCGGCGCCGTAGCGGCTTCCAGCCTCGAGCAACAGCACCCCGTAGACCCGCGCTGCGTCCGGCGTAATCACTTCGGCGCGATGGCGGTAGGCACCGGGGTCGGAGTCAGCGTCACGCAAGTGACTCCATCCGGCATGGATCATCTTCAGTTCGCTTCGGTCTGCGGTGAGACGGATTCCGGGTTCAACGACCCGCTCCCGATGCACGACCCGGTCCATGCTGCGGTAAACGGCCACCGGAACCCCGACCCGGCTCTGCAGGTATCGCGAGAAATGGTAGTAAAGCAGCGAAGATTGCGAATAGGTGGCACTCGTGTCCACCGCATTCATCGATACCTTGTAAATCGCCAGTTCGCGCCGTGCCGATTTTCGCGCCGAGCCGCCACGGGGGCAGATGTCGCGTTCGAACCCCGACGCATTGTCCTCAAAAGGCGTTTGCGCGATATCGTAGACCAGCATCGCCGGACTGGTACTCCAGGTCTTGGGGCAAACCGCCGTGTTGGCGGCATAAAAATCGATTTCGCAAAAACGCTGCTCCCACTGCCGGTCGGACTCGCTGTAAACGGCATCCGGCATATGGGCAAGCGCGATACAACTCTCGGCCGTGTCGCGGGTCGAGACGAACACCGGGCCACTGCCGCCAACGGCTTCGCTGATCTCCGCCTGCGCCGTCACTGACAACGCCAGCATCACCCAACCTGCCGGTACCAACCGCCGGTGATTGTTTCGCGGTGCCATCCACAAGCCCTCTTTGCCGATCCGGAATCGTTTGCCGCAGAAACTGAATAATACAGCCAGATACGGCAACGTGTTTTCGCGGCGCGAGCCGTCCGCGACTACATTCCTGCGGCCACCGAAGCGGCGGATCATCAAAACTGCCAACCGCGTCACGGATATCGGAATCGGGATGGCCCAGCATCGAAGCTGGGGTTTTTGCGGGATACAACAAATGCTCAATGCGACGTCGATGTTCGGTAACGCCGCGGACATTATGAGTGGCAAGCGGTGCGAGCCACTGCATGAGTTTCTGGATGCATTCGAAGCACGCCCAAGCAGGGCCCTGGACAACCCGTCAGATCCTGAACTGCCCGCACTGGCCAGTCACGAAAAGCACGAATTCGACTGGAGCGGTTCACGCGTAGGCTCGGTCGAGGTGATCCACAGTGGCGGCGAACCACTACAGCTCGCGGTCAGCCTGCCCTACCCGAAGCGGCGCTGGTTCTCGCCACGCCGCAAAGACTGGAAGAAGCTGGCCGATATCGCCGAGGACCGGTTCGGTCCGGGGCAAAAAATCGAGGTCGCCGGCAAAACCGGGCTGCACTTTCGCGAACGCAACCTCCTCGCCCTGATCTGCCGCTACGACAACGGCAGCGAGTCGTTTATCGAGGTGAAACTCGCAAGCGGACGATTCTGGCGTTGACCGCGTCGCAAAACCCGGATTAATAGTCTCCAAATCCCGGTTTTCTTGAGCTATTTCACATATTCCCGCGTGGGACATTCGTACCATCGATGTGCGCAGATGGGCTATATCCGTTTGCCGGGCGGAGATTGAAGTTTGGTCATCTCCGTTTCGGGCCAGGGAGGCATCCCGGGCTGCGACAAAGGCAACCCCGTCGCAAGACGGGGACGCAAAGCCACAGATCTCTGCGAGGAGATGGCTGGGCTGCCGACAACCTGAGGAAAACAATGAGGATATTTGTCATGACATTTCGTAATCTGTACCGCAAGACTGCCATTGCCCTGGCAGTAACGGGTGCCCTGGCCGGTGGACAGGTGATCGCTAACGACACCGATACACTGACGGTCACGGCCGTGGTAGATGCCACCTGCGACATCACCAACGTGGAAGTGCTCAATTTCGGAACGCTCGACCTGGTCAACGACGCGACTTCGAGTGCTGACATCACCTGGGTGTGCACCAATGGCTTTGACACCACTATCGCTCTGAACGGCGGTGGCACCAGCAATATCAACAATCGTAATATGGTGGGCGCGTCGAATGGTGACAGTCTCGTGTACCAGCTCTACACCGATGCCGGCCTCGGTACGGTGTTCGGCGACGGCGCCAACGGCAGCACCGTTCCCGCGAACGGCGCCGGCTTCGGCAACGCGCAGACCACTACCGTACATGGCCAGGTTCTGGCCAGCGATGCCGAGAACGTGTCGGCTGACACTTATAACGACAATGTCACCGTTACGATCACATTCTGAGTACGCGGGCTATTTCGGCCTGAGGAGGGCGGCACACGCCGCCCTCCTGTTCCTGCTTTGCGTCGGGGCGGCACATAGTGCCTCGGTGCAGGTGGTGCCGGTGCGCGTGGAAATTTCAGCCCAGCGCACAGCCGGCGAGCTGCGGATTATCAATTCAGGCGACAAACCGGTTTCGATGCAAGTCGATCCGCGTGAGTGGAGTCAGAACGTGGACGGCGTGGATCAGCTTGCGCCGACAGAGGAATTGCTGGCGGTACCACCGCTTTTTACCATTCCTCCGGGGCGCGATCAGATCGTCCGGCTCGGTCTGCTGGGCCAGCCAAGTCCCACCCACGAGAAGACCTTTCGCCTGCTGGTCACCGAGCTGGCGCCCGCCTCCGGCGAGCGCGAAGCGTCGGCGGTACGCATTAGATTGCAGCTCAGTATTCCCGTGTTCGTCGCGCCCAGCGAATCCGAGGCGATCCCCGAACTCGTCGTCGAGGACACCCGGATCGGCGCGGATGGCGTCATCGTTACGCTACGCAACACAGGCAATACCCACGTCAAGCTCAAGCAGCTTTCCGTCGCAGCCAGCGGCGGCGACATGCCCGATGACGGGCGCAGCGGCAAGGGCCGCTACCTGCTCCCTGGAACGAGCGCCGAGATCTTCGTCCCCGGTCAACTGACCGGAGCCTTGCGGAGTGTCCGCATAGAAACCGAAGACGGGTGGAGCCGGGAGCATGCCGTGGCGCCTGACAAATAGCCTGGGCCTGGCGGTCATTCTGTTGCTGCTGCTCACACACCGATGCGCGGGTAGCACGGACACCCCGGCGACTTCGCACACGCCGGTACCGGCGGTCGGAGAGAACGCAATAATGCTCACCCCGCATGGCGCCGCGCAGCCGGAACAGGCAGCTCAACCATCGCCGGCTGGTGAATCGGCCGCGGTGTATCCGGGCGCCAACGCAGAGCAGACCCGCGATTCAGAATTACCGGCATCTGCCGAAGCGAGCGAGCCCGCGCCCACGCATGGCGAAGGTCCCGCTAGCGAAAACGCGCCGGCTACAGAATTCGTTACATCCGTTCAGGCAGGCACCGACGTGCCCGTACAGGCGCCAGCCGCCGATTCACTTGATACCGAAACGTTCACCGCGTCGCTTTCGCCTGCCACGGTTGGGTCCCGGTTGACGTTTACCCAGTCTCCTGCCGAGCTGGTCAGCGAGCAGGAACAGCTGCTGTTCCTCGATGTAGAAGTCAACGGGGTCGGCCAGGGGACCACTCTGCTGCTGGCGGACGCGGCCGGCCAGGTGTTTGCCACGGCCGAGACCCTCAACGACTGGGGCGTCAAACCACCGTACCCGGCCGCGGTGGAACATGCTGGCCGGCGATTCCATGAATTCAGCGCTATTCCCGGCGTGCTGGTGGCGATGGAATCCTCGAGCATGAGTGCCGAGGTCAGCATTCCGCCGCAATACATGTCGAATACGACGCTCTCATTGAGCCGCGACGATGCCCCTGCACCGGTTTCGGATTCCGGTGCGTTCGTCGATTACCAGGCCGCGTACACCGATGACGGCGGCGCCAATGCCAGACTGTTCTCGAGCGTTTTCGAGCCGACGATGTTCACCCCGCAGGGGACGCTGACCAGCGGGTCGCTGTACCGCTGGTCGGACTACGATTATCGGGATTTCGAGGATGAAGACTACTTCGACGAGCGCGACGATCCGATCGAAGACGGCTGGATCCGCCTCGATTCGACCTGGACCCGCGACGATCCCGACAAAATACGCACATTCAAAATAGGTGATACGATCACACCGCAGAGCAGCTGGGCGCGCTCGGTCCGGTTTGGCGGGATCCAGCTGGCCACCAATTTCGCGACCCGCCCGAGCATGGTGACGTTCCCGCGACCGTCGTTCAGCAGTTCCTCGGCCGTACCGACCGCGCTCGATCTGTATGTCAACGGAAACCTCAGGTCCCGGCAGAATTTCCCGGACGGCACGTTCCGCATTGACGACATACCAGTGGTGAATGGCGCCGGCCAGATAGAGGTTGTCACCCGCGACCTGCTCGGCCGCGAAACGACAGTGACCCAGGACTTTTACGCCAGCGACCAGTTGTTGCTGCCCGGATTGAACGACTATGCACTGAGCGCGGGATTTCTGCGCAAGAACTACGCGGTCAAAAGCAATGATTACGGCGATCCGTACGCCAGCGCGATATTGCGCCGCGGTATTCGCGAGAATCTGACTGTCGACGGCCGTCTCGAAACGACGGATGAAACCGTCGTCGCTGGCGCCGGTGCGGTTTTTTCACTAAACCGCTATGGGACATTCTCGGCCAGCGCGGCTTTCAGCGGCGGCGACGACAGCGGCGCACTGTGGCGCATCGGCCAGGATTATCGCGGTCGCAAATACCGCTTCAGCAGCCAGCTGCAGGGCACCAGCAGCGGCTTCACCCAGCCCGGTCTCGATATCGACTCGGGACTGCCAAAACTCCGGACACTACTGGGAAGTGGTGTCAGTCTCGGCGGGTTGGGCTCGATCGGCCTGACACTCGTCAATGAGACTTTTCACCGCGACGAAGACTCGCGCACGGTAATGAGTGCAAGCTACAGCCGCACGTTGCCGAGCCGAATCGCTTTTTCATTCTCGGCAAGTTACGTCGAGCAGGACGGCAGCGATCTCCAGGCAAGCCTGCTGTTCAGCAAATCGCTGGGGCCGCGCCGCAGCACCTCGGCAGCGCTCAACCTCAGCGACGACGACAGCAACCTGCGTCTCGACTTTCGTCATGACCTGCCGTCCGGACCGGGTTACGGATACCGCCTGACCAGCTACAGCGGCGACTCGGAAGGCGTCGAGTCGGAGGCCTCGCTGAATACGGCTGGCGCACGCTATCGCGGCCAGGTCCGGCACCGCGACGGCGAGTACGGCTGGCGTGCGGAAATGACCGGCTCGCTGGCCTGGCTCGACGGTGAAACCTACGCCAATCGCGAGATTCGCGACGGCTTTGCCGTCATCGATACAGGTGGATACTCCGGTGTCACCGTCTTCCAGGAGAACCGGGAAATCGGCGTCACCGACAAACGCGGTCGCCTGCTCGTGCCAAACCTGCGCCCCTACCAGGCCAACCGGCTGCATATCGCGGCCGAGGACTTGCCGCTCAATGCACGCACCTCGAGCTACAGCGCGGTTGTCGCCCCATACTATCGTTCCGGTGTGCTGATCGATCTCGGTGTGCGTCCGGCCCAGGCCGCCATCCTGCGGGTCGTCGACGCGGCCGGCGAGCCGGTCCCGGAGGGCGCCCAGGCGGGCATAGCCGACACGCCGGAACGCTACCCGGTCGGTCTCGATGGCCGTCTCTACATTGAAGGTCTGGGCGAGAACAGCCGCGTAGTCATTCGCCACGCCGGGGCTGAGTGCGAAATCGAGCTGCCACGGCCGGATCCGAACAAAGCGTTACCCGACCTTGGCGAGTTCGTTTGCAACGGACTCTGACGATGCAGGTGCGCCCGCCCCAGCTTTGCACCGATGCCGCGCCGCAATGGTACGCTTTGCGCTCAATGGACCTGCCAACAGAACGAAAAAGCCGCATCCGGGCAAGAACGCTGGCCGTACTGCTGCTGATGCTCGGCGCGACGATGACGAATATCGCGAGCGCCCAGAACTGCACCATTACCGCCGTTCCGCTTAATTTTGGCTCATATCTTCCGAACGACCTCGCCCCGCTGGACAATGCCGGTGCGGTCGACATCGACTGCAAGGGCCGCGGCGGAATATTCCAGGTTACGATCGCTGCGGGAAACAGCAACGCCTACTTGCAACGCCTGATGCTGAGTGCGACCGACGCACTTGCCTATAACGTCTACCTCGATGCCGCACGCACGCAAATCTGGGGCGACTGGAGTAGCGGAACGTCGGCGCTGTCGCGGTTCCGCCGAAACGGCCGCTACCGCGAATCGATCCCGGTTTACGGGCGGATCTTCGCCGGTCAGGACGTGGATCCGGGTATCTACTCGGACAGCCTGCTGGTAACGATTATCTTCTAGCGCTACGGGGCGGCAAAGCGCCGCCCCGTACACACTCATTCAAGCGGTCCGGCGCCCTCGCCGTCCACCGCAAGACTCTCGGCAAACGCCTCGAAATTGTAGGGCCGCCCAAGGAAGTCCTTGACCGAGACAGCGGCAGGCCGCGCGCCACCTACGGCGAGTACCTTGTCGCGGTACTCGCGCGCGGTTGCTGTATTGCGAATCCCGTCTTCCGCGAAACGGCTGAACATATCGAGTGCGATCACCTTCGACCACGCATAGGTGTAGTAAATCGCCGAGTAGCCGTCGAGGTGGCCGAAACTGGTATAGAAATGGGTGTCCGCAAGATAATCGTAAGGCGAATACTCGGCCTGCAATTGCTTCATCAATGGCAACAGCTCGAAAGAGGCCGGATCGCGGTTGTAGTAGTTCAGCGAGATCGCAGCATAGAACATCTGCTGGCGGTTCCCCATGCCGAGACCGAATTTGCGCGCCGCGTTCATTTTATCGATCAACTCGTCCGGGATTGGCTCGCCCTTGTCGTTGAGTCCGAAGCTCTGCAATGTCTGCTTGTCGTAAATCCACTCTTCGAGCATTTGCGACGGCGCCTCGGCGAAGTCCCACTCGGCGGCAATGCCAGAATTGCCGACCCAGCGATGATCCCCGGCGAAAAGAAAATGAATCAGGTGACCGAACTCGTGCAGGAACGTATTGACCTGACTGTGTTCCATCAGGCCCTCGGTACCGTCACCGCCGGGAAAATTGCACATCAGCGCAGCCACAGGAGTCTGTTTTCCGGTGATTCCCGCGACTATCGGAAATGCGGCGGCATGTTTGAACTTGCCGTCGCGCGGGTGCATGTCGAGATAGAAACGGCCGATCAACCGGTCGCCGTCTTTTAGCTCGTAGCTCTCCACGCTGTCGTCCCAGACCTCGGTCTGCCACGGCGTAATCTGGACGTCGAACAGGTCACTGATCAGCTCAAAGATTCCGTCGCGGACGCGATCATAAGCAAAATACTGGCGGATCAGCTTGCTATCGACCTCGAACTGCTCCTCGCGCACCAGGTTGTCGACGAAATTGCGCTGCCAGATGCCAACACTGTCGACATTCGGATAATCCTGACGAAGCCGGGCCACCAGTACATTTTCATCGAGTTTCGCCCGCGGTCTGGCGAGATCGGCGACCTTCTCAATGAAGTCCGCGGCGTTCTCGGCCGACGCGACCATCTTGTCCTCGGTGACGTATTCGGCCCAGTTTGGATAGCCCAGCAAATTCGCCAACTCATGGCGTTTCTCTATCATCTGCTCGAGCACCGGCTCGTTAGCGGGATAGCCACGACTCATGTACTGGGTGGTCAGGGCCTTGCGTGCAGCATCGTTTTTGGCGTACCGCGAGAACGGAAAGTAATCGGGGTAATTTGTCGTGATAACGATTTTGCCCTCTTCGTTGGGCGGATGGGCATCGATGAAATCCTGCGGCAGGCCTTCCAGGTCATCGACCGAATCAAGCTCGATACTGCGAACGTCCTCGGCGATGTTCTTGGAGAACTGCTGTCCGATTACCAGCAACTCTTCGCGTATCGCAGAGATTCTCGCGCGTGTCTCCTCATCCTTGTCAACGCCGGCGCGGCGGAAATCACGCAGCTGCTTCTCATAGAAAAACCGGGTCGCCTCGTCCTCGGCACTGACATCGATTGTGCTGATGGCGGAAAAGAGCGGCCGCGACAAGCTGAGGCGGGTGTTTAGTTCGTCGAAGCGCTGCTCGCACTCGCGACCGGCTTCGCGCACGCTCTCGTCCGGGTGCGCATTCGCATACAACGACGACTTGGCGTAACCGTTATAAAGAGCGATGCCAAGGTCGTTATAGCTTTCCAGCGTCGTATCGACTGTATGCGGCCCCTCGGACGCTTCAAGCGCATTAAACAACTCGTCAGCAGCGTCGATCCGTTGATCGCACTCGGCGGCAAACGCAACTGCCGCGGCACTCGCCGCCGGCGCTTCTCCTTCGACTTCCATGACCGCGGTCTCGACCATTGTCGTGTCGGCGATCTTCTCGTCCGCCGCGTTGGATGCGTCGTCCCGCGAGACTGGGGCGTTTGCGTCCTGACCACCGGAACACGCTGCGAACGCCAAAGTCAGCAGCGCAAGCGCCGCGTAGTTTTTTCTCGATTGCACGGTTAACCTCGACTGGGGAATGTGGCTGCTACCCGGAGCGTAAGCAGCTCAAGCTAGACGCCGATTCCGGGAAAATCAAGCATCAGCCCAGCCACACCAAAGCGTTTGCAGGTCCGCCCGGACCGGTATGCAATAGCCGGGAGGCCGGTCCGGCGGCAACCCCGGGCAAGTTGCCGGGCCAGCGGGTTTGCAGCATGCGCGAGCGCTGCGTTGTGACCGGACAACCGTACCCGGCCATCGGCGCAAGGCTTTACAACGGCGCGCCGAGAATCTATCGACCGGCAACGCCAAATCCATTCAGGTAATGAATTTTCCTCATTTTTCTCTATCCTTCAAAACGAATGAAAACACAAATCCGTGAGTCTTCTCATTGACAAAATTATCAAAATGATATTATTTTGATATCATATGGAAGAAATCAAGGAGAACAGATGATGTTCCGGGAGAAAGTAAAGAAGGTGGCCTCGGGCTACCCGATGCTGGTAATTCTGCTGCTCCTGCAACTCGCAACGATCTACTGGATCGTGACGGCCTTGCGGAATTACGCGATCGCCGCCGTGATTGGCGCAATCATCGCCGCGATTGTCGTGCTGGTGCTGTGGATCGGGTTCTTCATGGTCAATCCCAACGAAGCAAAAGTACTGCAGCTTTTCGGCAAATATATCGGCACGGCAAAGGATCCGGGCCTGCGCTGGGCCAATCCGTTCCTTGCAAAACGCGCTGTATCGTTGCGGGTTCGCAATTTTGAGAGCGGCAAGCTAAAGG
Organism: Chromatiales bacterium; assembly: GCA_002868855.1. Taxonomy (GTDB): domain Bacteria; phylum Pseudomonadota; class Gammaproteobacteria; order Steroidobacterales; family BM003; genus BM003. Next base: position 25,210 of record PKUM01000054.1, read on the forward strand.
TCAATGATTCCACCGGAAATCCTATCGAGATCGCTGCGGTAGTCGTCTGGAAGGTCGTCGACAGTGCGGAGGCCGTATTCGAGGTCGACGATTACGAGGAGTTCGTCACGATCCAGAGCGAGGCCGCGTTGCGCAACCTCGCGACCACATACCCATACGAGGCACACAATGACGGCGACGTCGCGTTGCGCAGCGACCCGCAGCAAATCGCCGGTGCATTGCGCTCTGAAATCCAGGCCCGTCTCGAGAAGGCCGGGGTCGAAGTCATCGAGGCCCGAATCAGCCACCTCGCTTATGCCCCCGAAATCGCCAATGCGATGCTGCGGCGACAGCAGGCGTCGGCGATCATTGCCGCGCGCACCCAGATCGTCGACGGTGCGGTGGGCATGGTGGAAATGGCGCTGGACAAGCTCGCCGAAAAACACGTGCTGGAGCTCGACGAGGAGCGCAAGGCGACGATGGTCAGCAATCTGCTGGTGGTTTTGTGCAGCGAACACGATGCAACGCCGGTACTGAACACGGGCTCCCTCTATGCTTGATCCCGTTGCGGCTTTAACGCGACGCACCGCGGGATAAAGCGAAACCACCAATGGCCAAACGCAAGGCTTTCGCCCTACGACTAAGCGCGGACATTCTCGGCGCAATGCAACGCTGGGCCGACGATGAGCTGCGCAGCGCCAACGCCCAGATCGAGTGGGCTCTGCGCGAAGCACTTCGCAATGCAGGCCGTCTGCCGCGCGCCGCCGACCCCGAGGACCGCGATAAGTCCTGAGTTCGCTGCGGGTGAGGCGAAACGTGGTGGCGGTCAAAACCACCACGCGCCACCCTTCTCGCAACTTTGGCGCTCGAGCGGAGTCGATAACACGGTGCGCAGCAGTCTCAACCGCGCGTTTTACAACAATCGAGGACAACCGCAGCGATGATCGATCTCTATTACTGGACCACGCCAAACGGTCACAAGATCACGATATTTCTCGAAGAGTCCGGCCTCGAGTATCGGATCCTTCCAATCAACATCGGCAAGGGCGATCAATTCGCGCCCGAGTTTCTGCGAATCTCACCGAACAATCGTATCCCGGCAATCGTCGATCAGGCCCCGGCCGACGGGGGCGAACCGGTCGCGCTGTTCGAGTCCGGCGCGATACTGCATTATCTTGCACAGAAGACCGGGCGGTTTCTTTCCGCGGAACTGCGCGGTCAGGCTGAGACGCTGCAGTGGCTGTTCTGGCAAATGGGCGGTCTGGGCCCGATGGCCGGTCAGAACCATCATTTCCGGCTCTACGCCAAAGACAAGATCCCGTATGCGATTGACCGCTATGTGAACGAAACACACCGCCTCTACGGGGTACTCGACAAACGCCTCGGCGATCGCGAATTTGTCGCCGGCGACTACAGCATTGCGGACATGGCGATCTATCCCTGGATCCGGCCTTACGAGAATCAGGGTCAGGACATCGACGAGTTTGCCAGCCTGAAACGCTGGTTCATTGCCATCAGTGAGCGTCCGGCGGTTGAACGCGCCTACGCCTTGGCCGACGAAATCAGGCAGCAGTCGCAACCCGTGGATGAGCAAGAATCGCATCGCATTCTTTTCGGCCAGCGCTGATTCGGGCGCAACCCCGACCAGCGGGAAAGGCTTTCTGTCAGGCGAAATGCACCGCGAATCACTGGCAAACGCCGTGTTTTCACGTTACCTTCGCGTTCTTCCCGTTAACACGATTGCGCCCGCAGCGTCAGCCCGCTCCTGACCATGAGCCGGAACCAGCCTGGCGGGCGCCTGGAAAGGTGATAATGAATACCAGAATCCTGCTACCCGCCGCATCGGCCATACTGCTCGTCGCCTGTGGTAAACCGCCCGAGCCTCCGGCCGCAGAGCCAGCGGCAACGGCGCCTGCAATCGAGGAGCCGGCAGCGCCGATGGAACAACCCAGCGAACAAACAGCAGCCGAGCCAACCAATCCGTTACTGGAACAGTGGGATACGCCTTACGGCGTGCCCCCCTTCGACCAGATCGAGGACGAGCATTACATGCCGGCGCTTCGCACCGGAATGGCGGAACAGCAGGCCGAGATTGCGGCCATCGTCGAAAACCCGGATCCACCGACCTTCGCCAACACCATCGAGGAACTGGAACGCTCGGGCGCGACGCTGAACCGGGTCAGCAATGTGTTCTTCGCCGTCAATGGCGCCCACTCGAATGAGACAACGCGCGCCGTGGCCAAAGAGATTGCGCCGGAGCTGTCAGCTCACGGGGACGACATTGCGTTGAACAAGCCATTGTTCGATCGGGTCGAGGCCGTGTATCAGCAGCGCGATGATCTCGACCTTACTCCCGAGCAGCAGCGCCTGCTGGAAGAGACCTACAAGCAATTCGTTCGCGCGGGCGCCAACCTCGACCAGGATGCGCAGGCCCGGCTGCGTGAAATCAATGGGGAACTGGCGAGCCTGTCCCAGGATTTCCGCAATAATCTGCTCGAGGAAACCAACGCGTTCGAAATGCTCGTCACCGATCGCGCCGATCTCGGCAACCTGCCCGAAAGCCTGGTGGCTTCGGCCGCGGCCGAGGCCCAGCGCCGCGGTCATGAATGCGGCGAGTGCTGGGTGTTTACGCTACAGCGCCCGAGCATCAACCCGTTTCTCGAGTATTCGCCCAATCGCGAACTGCGCAAGAAAATCTTTCTCGGCTATGCGATGCGCGGCAACAATGACAACGAACACGACAACAAGAACATACTTTCCCGCATGGCTGCGCTACGCGCCGAACGCGCGGAGTTGATGGGCTACGAGACGCATGCCCATTACGTTCTTTCCGACAACATGGCGGAAAATCCCGAGAACGTTTACCAGCTGCTAGGCAAGGTCTGGGAGCCGGCACTCGAGGTGGCCAAGCAGGAAGTTGCGGCGATGCAGGCATTGATGACCGCAGATGGCATCGAGGGCGATATCGAGGGCTGGGACTGGCGCTACTACACCGAGAGAGTTCGCAAGGAACGCTACGATTTCGACCAGGAAGCGCTGCGTCCGTATTTCGAGGTTGGCGCCGTTCGCGACGGCGTCTTTAAAGTCGCGAACGAACTGTTCGGCCTGACTTTCGAACAGCGTGACGACCTGCCCAAATGGCATCCTGATCAAGAGGTGTTCGAAGTTCGCGACAGCGACGGCAGCCACCTGACGATTCTGTACATGGATTTCTTTATCCGTGAGAGCAAGCGCGGCGGTGCATGGATGAATGCGCTGCGGGTGCAGTCCAAACTCGATGGCGAAGTCATGCCCATCGTAACGAACAATTTCAATTACCCGCCCCCGACTGGCGACAACCCGTCCTTGCTGAGCTACAGCGAGGCATCGACACTGTTCCATGAGTTCGGTCATGCGCTGCACGGGATGCTGTCGGACGTCACGTACGGGTCGCTGGCCGGCACCGCAACCCCGCGCGACTTCGTCGAGTTTCCGTCCCAGGTAATGGAAAACTGGATGAGCGAGCCGGAGGTGCTGCGAATGTTCGCCCGCCATTACAAGACTGGCGAACCGATTCCGCAGGAATACATCGACAAGATCACGGCAATGCAGAAATTCAACCAGGGCTTTGCCACGGTCGAGTACATGGCGGCCGCGTATCTCGACATGGACTACCACACGCTATCCGAGCCGGTCGAGGTTGCCGCAAACAAGTTCGAGACCGATTCGATGAACGAGATCGGCCTCATCGAGCAGATCATCCCGCGCTATCGCAGCACCTATTTCGCGCATATTTTCGCTGGCGGTTACTCGGCCGGGTACTACAGTTACCTATGGTCAGAGGTGCTCGATGCCGACGCATTCCAGGCTTTCAAGGAAACCACTCTGTTCGATCCCGATACGGCAGCGCGCTTCAGGAAGTTCATTCTCAGCCAGGGCGGCACCCGCCCGGGCATGGAGCTCTATGAGGACTTCCGCGGGCGCCCGCCGTCGATCGAACCGCTGCTCGAGCGGCGTGGCCTGACCGATATGTAAGATCGGGCAGGGGTGCCGTTACAATGCACGGGCTGGCTTCATCGGCGTATGAAGCCAGCCCGTAATTTATTTGCCGCGACAGCGTGCCCGGCGGAACATAATGCTGCAGGAACTCAAAGAACGGCTGCGATACATGATCGACCGTGCGTTTGCGCGGGAGTTTGCGGGCCAGTTCATTCTGTTCCTGGTACTTGTGGTAGTTGTTACGCTGGTCGGCATGACTGCGTACTTCTTCGGCCTGTTCGGCCCGGAGAACGAAGATGTGCCGGGAATTCCCCGCGGCATCGACCGCGGCTTCCTCGATTCGCTGTGGTGGTCGATGCAGCGGGTGCTGCGTCTGCCGGGCTTCGAGCGGATGTATGGCGCCACTCCTCCCATCCTCGCCTATGCGCTGTTTCTCTCGATCATGGGCCTCGCGGTATTCGGTATCCTGGTTTCAATGATCAATACCGCGATGCAACGCCGCATCGAAACGCTGCGCAAGGGCGACAGCCCGGTCAAGGAACGCGGCCACGTGCTGGTACTGGGCTGGAGCGACAAGATTTACTCGGTACTGCGGCAGCTCGCGCGATTGCAGCCGGGCAGCAAGGTGGTCATTCTCGCTCCCGAAGAGATCGAGGAGATGCAGGAAGCCCTGCGCGTAAACGGCAGTATGCGCGAAGACCTCACGATCATTTTGCGCAGTGGCATTCCCAGCAACGTGGAGGAACTCAATCGCGTCGCGGTTGACCGTGCTTCCAGCGTCATCGTGGTTTCGCCGCGCGCCGACCGCGACCGCCTCGGTGGCGACAGCGAAGTCATCAAGACAATGATGCTGCTTGCGGCGTGGCGGGAGTGGCGCGGCCAGGGCCCCACGCTGACCGCGGAAATTGCGCTGGAACAAAACCAGGAACTGGCGGAAATTGCGGCACGCGGTCGCATGCACCTGATTTCCTCCAGCACGGTCATCAGCAAGGTCCTGGTGCAGTGCATCCGCAACCCAGGGCTTGCGGATGTATATAGCGAATTATTCGCTCCGTATGGCAACGGCCTTCATGTGCAGAGCATCGGTGCCTGCTCCGAACAGACCATGCGCGATATTTCCTACGGGTTTCCGGATGCAATTCCGATTGGAATTGCATGGAAGGAGCAGCAGGGGGAGGAGCTGAAACACGCCTCGGGGCTCAACCCGGAACCCGACTACGACATCGCAGAGGACGAACAACTCATCCTGCTCGCGCATGGCGTGCCGGTAAAATTTTCGCAACCCGGCAGTGCGTACACCTCGCGAATTTACCGTGAAGGCAGCGTTTCGGCGAGGGTGCCGCGCCGGGTCCTTTTGATCGGTTGGAACGGCAACGTTTTTGACATCCTGGTCGAGCTCGACGCACACGCCTTGCGCGGGACCGAAATCGTGTTGCTGTCAGACATGGATCCGGAGGCCGCACGCAAACATGTCGAACAGCTCCTGGATCACGAACTCGAAAACGTCAGTGTCGAGTACCTGGCCGGCGACCCCGTCGAACGCGGCAGTTACAGCGAAATTGATCTCACCAGCTTCCAGACCATCGTTCTGCTGGCCGACACGTCATCGGGGGAATCGGATATCGATGCGCGCACGCTGCGCACACTTCTGCGCCTTTCGGACTTGCGCCGCCGGACCGCTGCCAGCCCACATACCGTGGTAGAACTGCTGGACATAGCCAACAAGGACCTGCTGGCCGGATTGCACGTCGACGACGTAGTCTTCAGCGACCAGGTCATAAGCGCCCAGCTCGCGCAAATAGCGAAGCAGCCGGTCCTGGGACCGATATACCGTGAATTATTGAGCGCCGGCGGCGTCGAAATCAGCCTGCGCCCGGTCGGCGACTACGTTGAAATCGGCTCGAGCTGCAGCTTTTTCGATCTTGCATTCGCGGCGCAGCAGAAAATGGAAATTGCGCTTGGGGTCAGGCTCGCGCGCGAGGGGGAGCTGTTTCTGAATCCCGAACGCGAACTGGCATGGTGCCTGGACGAGGACGATCGAGTAGTCGTGCTGGCCCAGCAGTTGTACCGCTAGCGCGGCTACTCGCCAAGAAACGTCTGGATTTTGCCCAGCAGACGGCTGAAATTCACCGGCTTGGTGTCGTAATCGTTACACCCCGCCTCAAGCGCTTTTTGCTCATCGCCCTGCATCGCATGCGCCGTCAATGCAATAACCGGAATTGCCTGGGTGGCAGCGTCTGCCTTCAGCCGTCGGGTCGCCTCCCATCCGTCGATAATCGGCAGACTCAGGTCCATGAGTATCAAGTCCGGCGTTTCGGAGCTGGCCATCTCCACGCCCGCCTGGCCGTCCACCGCTATCACTACCTCGAAATTCTTGCGGCGCAGGCGGCGCGACAACATATCCCGGTTCATTTCATTGTCTTCTACAAGCAGAATCTTTTTCATCACTATTTGTCTTTTTCCGATTAGGGATTTGAATCAGGATTTCGAATTTGCCGCGGTACCCTCAGCAACCAGGTTGCGTACCAGCCGAATCAACTCGTCCCGAGTGTAAGCGCCTTTCTCCAGAACCTGAGCGACTTTGCCGCTCAGAAGATTGCGGTCAGCGTCGCTGAGGTTCTTGGCGGTAACCACGATGACCGGTATTGTCTCCCACTCGGGCCGCGCGCGCATCTCCATTAGAAAATCGAACCCGTCCATGACCGGCATCATCAGGTCGAGCAGGATCAGCCGCGGCACATCGTGTTCGAGCACATCCAGCGCTTCGCGGCCATTAGCCGCCTGCGTGACCGTCCAGCCGAATTTCTCCAGTGTCCGGGCCATCATCTCCCGGGTGTCGGTGTCGTCCTCGACCAGCAGCACCGGGCATGGCCCGGTTTCGCAGCGATACCGCTCCAATGCCGACAACAGGCGCCCGCGTTCTACCGGTTTGGTCAGGAACTCGGTTGCTCCCAGCGAGTAGCCTTTGCTCTTGTCATCGACCATCGTGATCATGACCACCGGAGTATCGCGCAGGTGCGGGTCTGCCTTGAGCAGACGCAGCACGGCCCAGCCATCGATATCCGGCATCATTACATCCAGCGTGATAGCCGCAGGCGCAATCGTATGGGCGAGTCTCAGCCCCTCCTCCCCGGAGTTTGCGATTACGACCTCGAAGCCGTCGCGTACCAGGAAGCGCTCGATAATCTCGCAGGCCTCGGGATCGTCATCGATTACCAGCACGGTACGCCCCGCTCCGCGAAGCCGAATCTCGTTCAGCGTTTCTTCATCGGGCGTCGCAACGGTCATTGCGGCGGCCGAAGTATCGGCCGCCTCGGCCATGCCAGGCAAAACGGTCGGCAACGATATCGAAAACCTCGAGCCCTTGCCGGGCTCGCTTTTCACAACGACGTCACCCCCCAGCATGCGGCAGAAGCGGCGGGAAATAGCCAACCCCAGACCGGTACCGCCATATTTTCGAGTCGTCGAAACGTCGGCCTGAGTAAACTCTTCGAACAGTGTCTCGATCTTGTCCGCGGGGATTCCGATCCCGGTATCGATCACCTCGAGCCGCAGCCAGTCGCCGGTGCGCCTGGCATCGCGGCCGGCGCGCAGGGTAATCGTGCCGTTTTCAGTGAACTTGGCTGCATTGGAAAGGAGATTCAGCAACGCCTGCCTGATTTTTGTCAGGTCCTGATGCGCAAGGCCGAGTTTGTTGACGCGCTCCACGACGAGCTGATTGGAATTTTTCAGCACCAGTGGCTGCGCGGTGGCCGCGACTTCATTTAACAGCGTTTCGACATCGATATCCTCGGCGAAAATCTCGGTGCGCCCGGCCTCGATTTTGGACAAATCGAGCACATCGTTGATCAGGCCGAGCAAATGGCTGCCCGCGGAATTAATTTTCTTCAGGTCAGGAAGCAAGGCCCGCTGCTCGAGATCCGCTGCCTCCTCCATCAACATCTCGCTGTAGCCCAGAATCGCATTCAGCGGGGTGCGCAGTTCGTGGCTCATGTTGGCAAGAAAAGCGCTCTTGGCAATGTTGGCCTGCTCGGCGGATTCGCGTGCCCGCTCCAGTTCCGCCTCCGCCTCCTTGCGCTCATTAATATCGAAAATCACGCCGTCTACCAGCGGAATGCAGGTGACGTTGTCATGTGTCACCGTCCCTTTGACATTCATCCAGCGTGCATCGCCGTTCTTGCACAGAATCCGGTATTCCGCCTGGAAGCGGCCACCTTGAATAATCGCGCCGCGGACCGCGGCATCGAGACCTTTGCGGTCCTCGGGATGGACGATACGGCCAAATGCAGCGGCGGGCTTGCCGATAAAGTCGCTCGCCTTGTAACCGGAGATTGGCTCGATCGCGTCGCTGATGTAATCGAAGGTCCAGCCCTGGTCAGGACGATCCGAGCAGCGAAAGATCGCGCCCGGCACGTTCTGCACCAGGGTACGAAACTGACGCTCCCCTTCGGCTATCGATCTTTCGGCCCGGCGGCGTTCGAAAACACGGCCAACCTGGCGCCCCACGTTCTCCAATAGTTGCATCAGATCCTGGTCCGCCGGAACCGGCCGTTCCGCAAAGAACTCGAGAATGGCAACTATTTCCTCTCCGACAAAAACCGGGAACGCAATCGCGGCGCCCAGTCCGGCGGCAATAGCACACTCCGCGCGCGGGAAATTGCCGCCCCGGGCCTGGAGATCATCCAGCCATACCGCGGTTCCGGACTCCAGCACCTGTCCGGGCAGCCCGACCCCGACAGTAAAAACCCGACTTTCGGTTTCCCTGCGGAACGTCTCGAATCGCTGCGAATCGGTCATGTGCCAGAGTTTTGTCGCCAGCAGCTTTCCGGGTTCGTCCTGTGCCGCCTCATAGGCATGCCCGACCGGCCACCCGATCACCTCGCAGACACGGTCGATGACACCCTGCAACGCCTCGTTCACGGAACCGGAATTGACCGCAATCTCCGACGCACACAGCAGCAGTTGGGCCGACAAAGCACGCCGGTCGCGTTTGTGGTCGTCGGCGACGCGAATGCTGACGTCGCGCGCGATTGTCACGGTGAGCCTTCCTGACGGCGAGTCCAGTGTGCCGAGGCTGATCGCAACCGGAATTTCCCGCCCTTCCCGCGTCAGCGCCGCCACCTCGCGCCCACGCTTCAGACTCAATGATTCTGACTGGTTCCGGAACTGATGGCGCTGTGCCGGATGTGGAGCACGCGAGGAGGCCGGAACAAGGTCATCGACCGACATTCCGATCAGTTCAGCGCGCGAATACCCGAACAGGCTGATCGATTGCTCGTTGCCGTAGACAATGATCCCTTCGCCATCCACAAGCAGTATCGCATCGGGCGCGGCTTCCACCATTGCGTGAAAGTCGGGTCCGCCCGATGCAGGGGATTTGTCGGCTTTTACCATAGAGCAGCAGCATTTCAGGCGAGACAAGAGTGGTCAATAATACACGCCGGACCGGCGCGTCAGATACCGCGGCGCGACTGCCCCGCAATTGCCTCGACCCGGGTGGCTAATCCTCGCCAAGACTCTTGCGCAGGCGCCCGAGTTGCTCGGCCAGATCCGCCACCTGTTGTTCGAGCCGATACACACGCGCTCCGAGCGACGGCGAATGATCGGGATCCGCAGCCGCCGAAGTTGCGGCCGCTCCAGATTGAACTTCACCCGAAAACAGATGCGCATAGCGCGACTCGCGCTTGCCGGGCTCACGCGCCAGGCGGACGACAAACGGACCATCGTCGCGGTCGGCCAGCGCCTCGAGACAGGCCTCCACCTCGCCGACATCACTGAATCGGCACAGCCGCTGGGTACGCGAACGCAGCTCGCCCGGAGTCTGCGGGCCGCGCAGAAGCAACACACAAACGAGGCCAAACTCCTGTTCGCTGAACTGCAGCGTGCCGAACTGAGTGTTGCAGAACCGGTGCTGGTATTTCGGTACGCGGCTGCCGAATCCGGATTTCTCGAGTATCAGGTGCTTGCCACGGAGGCTGTCCAGCGCGGCGAGTACTTGTGCTTCGTCGAGACGCATCACCGGATCGCGGTTGCTTTTTTGATTGCAGGCGTTGGTCAACGCGTTCAGCGACAGCGGGTACTGATCCGGCGTCGTGATCTCTTTTTCCAGCAGACTGCCAACGACCCGCGCCTCATGCTCGTCCAGCACCAGATCCATCTTCACTCTCCCGTAAACATTTACTGGCCGCTAGACCGGCGGCGCCGACCGCCACTGCCGCAGCCACCCGCCGGACAAAACAAACCATGGAAAAATAACGAACTGTTCGACCAGCCAGCGGCGAACAGAAGCGAGCGCACCTTCAGGCTCGGGTGGGGATTCGGGCTCGCGCCGATGTCCATGCCGCTGTAACAAGACTGCGATTGTTGCCGTCGCGGTCCATGCGATTACCCCCGGGATCGCACCCTCCAGCAAAGACAGAATCCACAGAACTGACGAAAGCACGAACAGCGGCACGGCCACGAGGTGGATCAGTAAATTCGACTTTGTCGAATGAACACGCTGGTAGTCTTTCAAGTTGTCGAAAGCCATGCCGTTGTCGATAGTGGTTCCGCGCCGTGCCCGGTGCACGCCCATACTCCCGGCGCCGTAACGCGTAGTGTCTCACAAGCCGCGACCGCTGCAACCACGATGCCACCGATACAAACTTGCCCCGGCCGGATCAGCGAGGAACAATACTGAAAGCCGCGGTTCCGGTTATTTGCCTGGCGACGAGTTCGATGGTCCGGCACTTTCCGCAGGCACATTGAGAGCCCCGTGTGTCGCCGCGGTGGAACCTGGCATGGCGACGGCTCAGCGAGCGCCAAGGAATCAGCAGGTGTCAACCGTGACTACTCAAGACCCCGACTTACTGGAACCAATCGAGACCGCCACAGCGGACGAACTCAGGGACCTGCAACTCAAACGGCTGAAGTGGTCGCTTGGGCACGCCTACGACAACGTGGCGGCGTATCGCAGGAAATTCGATTCCGCAGGCATCCGGCCCGCCGACCTGAAAACGCTCGAAGATCTTGCGCACTTCCCATTCACGACCAAGCAGGACCTGCGGGAACACTACCCTTTCGGTATGTTTGCCGTGCCGCGCAAACAGGTTGCCCGCATCCATGCCTCGAGCGGAACGACCGGCAAGCCTACTGTGGCGGGGTACACGCGCGAGGACATCGACACCTGGGCGCGGCTGGTGGCGCGGTCAATCCGGGCTGCTGGCGGACGTGCCGGCGACCTCGTACATATCGCTTACGGCTACGGTCTGTTCACCGGTGGGCTGGGAGCTCATTACGGAGCCGAAAAACTCGGGTGCACGGTGATACCCATGTCCGGTGGCCAGACCGAGAAGCAAGTGCAGCTGATCGGTGATTTCGGTCCCGATATCATCATGGTGACACCCTCGTACCTGCTGAATATCGCTGACGAATTCGAACGCCAGGGTATCGACCCGGCCGATAGCTCGCTGCGGATCGCGATCTGCGGAGCCGAGCCGTGGACCGACGCAATGCGAACGGAAATCGAGACCCGGCTCGGGCTCGATGCCGTCGACATTTACGGTCTATCGGAAGTGATGGGACCCGGCGTCGCCAACGAGTGTATCGAGACCAAGGACGGCCCCGTCATATGGGAGGATCATTTCTACCCCGAGATCATCGATCCGCAAAGCGGCCAGACCCTCACCGACGGCGCCGAGGGCGAGCTCGTTCTTACGTCACTGACAAAACAGGCCATGCCGGTAATCCGATACCGCACCCGCGATCTCACCCGATTATTGCCGCCGAGCGCACGATCGATGCGGCGCATGGCACGAATCGCCGGACGCTCCGACGACATGCTTATCATTCGTGGCGTCAACGTGTTCCCGTCGCAGATCGAGGAGCTGGTTCTGCGTCAGAACGAGCTGAGTCCGCATTATGTAATCGAACTCGAACGCAACGGACAGCTCGACGCGATCAGCGTGCGCTGCGAGCTGCGTCCGGATGCGTCTTCAGCCGCGAGATCCCGAGACGCCAGTGCGCTCATGCTGCAACAACAAATCAAGGCTTACATCGGGATAAGCGCCAGGGTCGAGGTCGGCCAGCCAGGTTGCATCGAAAGGTCCGTGGGCAAAGCCAAACGGATCGTCGACAAACGGACGCTGCTCGCCTGAAACGCCCAAATGGTTGCATACTGACATGGAGCGGAGTCGAATAACCGGTCACGGCGGGACGCTAATCGGACATTGCCTGAGCCAGTTTTCCGGTGTCGAGGGTGTGTCTGCCACATCGAGACGGCTGTCACTGGAGCATGACGATCGTGCTTGCCGGGTGAGTTGTTGCAGGAGTCGGGCATGCTCGCAATAACCTCGTTTTTCTCACGATTCCTCGGCGAATTGCATCGCCGCAAGGTGCTTCGAGTAGCGGCAAGCTATGCAATAGTGGCGTGGCTTCTGCTGCAGGTGGCCGAGGTCACTTTCGAACCGCTGCATGTCCCGGACTGGGTCATGACCATGGTCGTTTTACTCGCAATCATCGGTTTTCCGATAGCACTGGTTCTGGCATGGGCGTTCGATCTTACGCCCGATGGCATCGAGAAGGATGGGGAAGATGCCGCGGCCGACCCGGAGGCCGTATCCGCACCGCATCCGTCGATTGCGGTGCTGTCATTCGACGACATGAGCCCGGAGCAGGACCAGGAATATTTCTGCGACGGTATCGCCGAGGAGATCCTGAACCGGCTGGCCCATATCGACAAACTGGGCGTCGCGGCTCGTACGTCGTCTTTCCGGTTCAAGGGCCAGAACGTCGACATAGGCGCCATCGCGCGTGAACTCAACGTCTCGACGATTCTGGAGGGAAGCGTGCGCAAGACCGGCAACCGGCTGCGGGTGACGACCCAGCTGATAAACGCCAGCGACGGCTATCACCTGTGGTCGGAGAGCTATGACCGCGAACTCGAGGACGTTTTTGAAATTCAGGAAGAAATTGCGGCCAGCGTTGCCGCTGCACTGAAGCTGACACTGGTCGCCTCTTCTTCGCAAGACTACGGGACGGATAACGTGGAGGCCTATGAGTACTACCTCAAGGGCCTTTATTTCTTTCATCGCTGGGGCCCGACCAACGTTCGCTACGGCGTCGAGATGTTTGCAAAGGCGGTCGCCGCCGATCCCGGCTATGCGCTCGCCTGGGCCGCGCTGGCAGACAGCTACGCGATGATTTGCATGTACTGGGATGCCAGCCGCGCCAACCTGGACGGGGCGGACAGCGCCAGCCGCAAGGCCCTGTCGCTCGCTCCCGATCTTGCCGATGCCCATGTCTCACGCGGGCTCTCCTTCACGGTTCGGCGCGAACACGAGGCGGCCGCGGCGGAATTCGACACCGCTCTGAAACTCAACCCGGACCTGTTCGAGGCTTCCTATTTCTACGGCCGTATCTGTTTTCAGCAAGGCAAACTGGAGCGCGCGGCCGCGCTGTTCGAGCAAGCAGAACGGGCGCGTGCCGAGGACTTCCAGGCGCCGATCCTGCTGCGCCAGGTCTACAGCAGTCTCGGTCGCGATAAAGATGCCCTGGCCGCCGCGCAACGCGGTGTCATCCGCGCCGAGAAACATCTGCAACTGAATCCGGACGACACGCGCGCTCTGAATCTCGGTCTCGGCGGCTTCGTCACGCTGGGCAACAAGGAGCGCGCCATCGAATGGGCCGAGCGCTCGCTGGCTATCGACGGCAACAATCCCGACACGCTTTACAACGTGGCCTGCGGCCTGGCCCAGATCGGCGAACCCGAGCGGGCCATGGATAACCTCGAGCTTGCCGGTCTGCGCGGGGTGATGATTGCCGAGTGGGCGGAAAACGACTCGGATCTGGCGTCGCTTCACGAGCTGCCGCGTTTCCGAGCGATCATTGACAAGATCCGGGCGCATGAGCTCGAGCGCCGCAAGGACTCTGCCGATCATCCCGACCGGGACGGCTGAGCGGGCTGCCTAGTACCGCCCGGACACCTCTGCAGCACACTCAGAAGTGGTTCACAGAGACAATTTCAAAAAAAATAAATTATGTTATTCTTCATAGCCTTGGGGAGCGTAGTTAATCTTTAATGAGCCATAGTTCGCAGCAACCACATCGGCAACGCATTCTCGTTCTCAACCCGAAAGGGGGGTCGGGCAAAACGACGGTGTCGACAAATCTCGCGGCCTACCTGGCAAATCAGGGCCACGCGACCGCCCTGATGGACTACGACCCGCAAGCCTCTTCAATGCGCTGGCTCAGCAAACGCCCCGACGATCGGCCGAAAATTTTCGGCGTCGAGGCGCACAAGCCCAATGTCAACGTAACCCGCAGCTGGCAACTGCGCGTGCCGCCCGAGACGCGCTACCTCGTCATCGATTCGCCGGCCGCAATTGCTCCGCACCAGCTCTACGATTTCACCCGTGACGCGGACGCCATACTGGTCCCCGTAGGCACATCCGACATCGATATCCATGCAGCTTCGCGCTTTATTGCCGACCTCCTGCTAAAAGCCAAGGTCAATCGGCGCACCGGCAACATCGGCGTGATCGCCAATCGCGTCAAAACCCAGACCGTCGCCTACCGCAACCTGATGCGGTTCGTCTATCGCCTGGCAATTCCGGTTATTGGCGTGCTCCGCGACAGCCAGAGTTATCTGCACGCCGCGGACGAGGGCCTCGGCATTCACGAATGCAAACGGCACCGCGTAACCAAGGATATTGCGCAATGGCAGCCGCTGACGGCGTGGCTCGAGGCGCGGCTGAGCATGCTGGAAGCGCGCGAATCGGCGATGACGGCGGCAACAATGGAAGAACCCGAAGTTGCCGTGGACTCCAAAATTATTGCATTCGCCCGTCCCGCCGGCTAACCCGCTTTCCCCGGCGCGGGCCGGGACCCATCTTCTCTTATACTGGCGGCCCGCCACGCCATCCGACCCGTCCCAAGCGAGTTGCCGTCAATGTCCCTTCTCCGGTTCGATAAAGTATCCCTCGCATTCGGTCATCACGACTTGTTGACCGCGGTCGATTTCACCATCGACGCGGGAGAGAAAGTGTGCCTGCTTGGCCGCAACGGCGAGGGAAAATCGACGTTGCTGAAGCTCATCAGCGGCGAACTCGCGCCCGATGACGGAACCATCCGGTTGCGTTCTGGAGCCCGGGTTGCCTGCCTCGCCCAAACCGCGGACGCGGTCAGCGGAAGCCGCGTATTCGACGTCGTGGCCAGCGGACTGCCGGAAACCGGAGCGTTGATCGGCGAATACCAGGAGGCCGCGGCGACACTCGGCGACGGCTCCGACACCAGGGCCGCCGCCGAGCTGGAACGGTTGCAACATGAGCTCGAAGCCGGAGACGGCTGGCGCCTCAACCAGCGCGTCGGGACAGTTCTCTCGCGGCTTGCGCTGGACGGGGCCGCGCAGTTTGCAGCGCTGTCAGGCGGGCAACAGCGCCGGGTGCTTCTTGCCCGCGCACTGGTCTGCGAGCCCGACCTGCTGTTGCTGGACGAACCCACTAATCATCTCGATATTGAAGCGATCGCGTGGCTCGAGGAATTCGCGAGAGAATTTGCCGGCGCACTGCTTTTCGTCAGCCATGACCGCGCCTTCGTACGCCGTGTTGCTACCCGCATTTGCGAACTCGACCGCGGCAAGCTGAGTTCCTGGGAAACCGACTACGACACGTACAAGAAACGCAAACTCGCGCAACTCGAAGTCGAAGCCCGCGAAGCTCACCAGGCAGACAAGCTTCTGGCACAGGAAGAAGCCTGGGTTCGCCAGGGGATCAAAGCGCGCCGAACCCGCAACGAAGGCCGGGTCCGGGCACTGGAGGCTTTACGCGAGAAGCGCCGCCAGCGGCGCGAGCAACGCGCCAATGTCTCGCTCAGCGTGGCAGATGGCGAGGTCTCGGGGCGCGTCGTTTTCGAAACGGAACATGCGACGGTCGGTTTCGATGGCAAGCCGGTAATTGCCGATCTGTCGCTGCGCATCCTGCGTGGGGACAGGGTCGGAATTATCGGACCGAACGGCGCCGGGAAATCAACGCTGATCCGGCTTCTCCTCGGCGAACTGCCCCCGGATTCGGGCCGGGTACATCGGGGCACAAAACTGCAGATCGCCTATTTCGATCAGCGGCGCGAGCAACTCGACCCCGAGAGGACCGTGATGGACAGCGTCGCGGACGGGAACCAGCGCGTCAGGATCAACGGCAGCGATCGTCACGTCGCCGGATACCTGCGCGACTTCCTTTTCCCGCCCCAGCGTTTGCAGTCGCCGGTTAGCAGCCTCAGCGGCGGAGAACGCAACCGGCTATTGCTGGCGCGGCTCTTCACCCGCCCGGCAAATCTGCTCGTTCTCGACGAGCCGACCAACGATCTCGATGTCGAAACGCTGGAGTTGCTTGAGGAACTGGTGGCGGACTTCGATGGCACCATCCTGCTGGTCAGTCACGACCGCGCATTCCTCGACAATGTCGTAACCAGTACGCTGGTGTTCGAGGGCAACGCCACTGTCACGGAGTATGTCGGCGGCTATAGCGACTGGCTGCGACAACGCGGACCCGCACCGGCAGCGCGCGGGCGAACCAAACCCGCGGCCGAACCCCGGGGCGCCGCACCTCGGGCCGGTGGCACGGCAAAGCCACCCAAACTCAGTTACAAGGAAAACCGGGAACTGGAAATGCTGCCGGCCCGAATCGAAGCCCTGGAGACCGAACAGGCGAATCTGCAACGGGCGACGAGCGACGCGGATTTTTACCAACAGGACAGGGACGCCATCAAGATCGCGCTCGGCCGGCTCGAAGAACTGGCTGCGGAACTCGAACTGGCCTATGCGCGCTGGGAATACCTCGATGCAGCCCACCACGCCTCCGCCAAGAGCCCGCGCTGATCGTGTTTACGGCTTCGTTCGATTTTTTTCGGCTTCATACAGCTCCAGGCATTCCGGCAGGTCGTTGAACATTCTCTGCTTCGCGGCGCCCGCCGCGGTGCGACCGCCATTCCCGTAGTCGCGATAGAAGCGCTCGCAACTGGCGCGGTCCTTTTTCTGTTTGGTCACGCACTCGTCTATCGCCGCGGCACGCAGCGGCGCGATCTTCGCCTCGCGGGCAGCCTCGCAACGTTGTTTCAGCGCGCTCAGCGAGGCGTCCTCAGCGGCGGCGATGGACCCAAACAACAGCGATGCCGCAAAAATCGCGTGGATGCTACCTTTCAAAATGGCGTCTCCTTGAAAAAGTCCGGCAGTGACCGGGTCGGCACAGGTCAAGAGGTTACTACAATTCGGGCAGCGGGCCTGTGCAGTCGTTGGCAGATCGGCAATGCGGATCAAAAAGAGGTGAGGAACGAGGCGGCGTTGCCGCCCGGAACCGCGCCACGCCGCGCCCGTTGCAGAAAACCGCCCTCATCCCGCGGCGGCGCGGCCTCGGCGCCGTTATCCCATTTGACGATTCGCTCGACCCGGCCGCGATGATAAATACGAAGCTGGGACGTAAACGGAATTACATTCTCCGCGCCGTTGCCATACAGCTCCCGATGCAACGCCGGCAGGCGGTACCACGGCGTGGTCGGGCGCGCGTGGTGGGCGTTGTGAAAACCGAAATTCAGGACCAGCCAATTCACCCATTCGTGGCGTAGCGAAAGCGGGTTACTGAATGTGTGCTGCTGCTCCCACTGTTTGTCGCCGCGCCGCGGCGAGGGCGACGAGTCGTAAAGGGTCAGGTTGTAACCGTAGTCGTGCTGGACACTGTCCATGAACCGGAGCACGATCATCATCAGCATGTACGCGACCGCGTACAACGCGGCAGCACGCGGCGCTGCAAATACCAAAACACCGAACACACCAAGGCGAACCAGCAACACCAGCAGGTTACGAATCCGCTGCGGGCGCCGTTGCGGAATCACGAAAGCGTTGCACATCAGCAACCCGTGCATGACGAGCTCCTGCGCCGGCACGTAGCACCATTCGAGAGCACGGGTCAGGCGCAGCACCACGGGATGATCGAGAAAGAACTTCTCATAGTCGAACCACACCACATCGTCGTTATCGACATGATGGCGAAAATGCTTGTAGCGAATGTCCTCATAGGTGCCATAAGATGCGCCGCACAGCCAGGTGAGCGCGCGGCCAAGGCGCGCGTTGTCGGCATTGCGCCTGAAAATCGTGTTGTGCGCGCACTCGTGGACCAGGTAGGCGGCGATTACCATCGCGTGCGCCAGCAACAGCGTTGCCACAAGATTCACCGTCCACGCCGGACTGAACAGCCCGGCGAACCCCACGCCGAACCCAAGCAATGCATAGAGCAATGCAGAGCCATGCCAGATCACGCCAGCGGGGTCCCAGAATTTCTCGATCAGCTTCGACATGTCTCCTCGCCCGGCCCTGCTCGTTCGCAAACCGGCGGTGGCCGGAACTGAATTTTACGCCAGATAACCGGGCGGCGGCGCGTGCCTTTTTGAAAAATGCGATGCGGCGACCCGGCGCGCCGGGTCGCGCCCGTGGGCGGCGCATCTGCTATCGTTGCCGTGCGCCGCTACTTGCAGCCGCGGCAGGGGCCGATCGCGGCCCATGTATTGGTCAACCGGGAGTGCGCCCAGAGTGACAGAAGCAGGCTCGACTTTCGCGCTCGGGTTTGTTGCCGAATACCTGATCCAGCTGGCGATCGGAATCGTCGTCGTCATACGCTCCAAAGGAAGCCCGCAGGCGCGAATGGCGTGGCTGCTGCTGGTGCTGCTCCTGCCATTGATCGGGCTCATTCTTTTTCTCGCCATCGGCCGGATTCGCCTCAATCAGTCACGCATCGACCGTTTTAACGACGCCCAGGCGGAGATTCGCCTGCTAACGTCCGGCGAGAAATCGGTTGCCACCACAACCGATCTACTCTCGCCCGGGCGGCGCAAAATCGTCCATCTCGCCGGGGCTGTCAGCGGCACGGACCTGCGCACGGGCAATCTCTGCGCCCTTTTCTCCGAAACGGATCATCTTTTTGACGTAATGATCCGCGACATCGATGCCGCGCAGTCGAGCTGCAATTTCCTGTTCTATATTTACCTGCCCGACAACACGGGCACCCGCGTCGGTGAGGCGCTGAAGCGCGCGGCAGCGCGTGGCGTCGAGTGCCGCCTTCTGGTGGATTCGCTCGGCGCCAAGCCGTTTTTGCGATCACGGCTTAGAAGGGACATGGAGAAAGCGGGCATCCGTATCGGTGAGGCGCTGCCGGTCGCCCCGTGGCGTGCCGGTTTCAAAAGAATCGACCATCGCAATCATCGCAAGATTGCTGTAATCGACGGCCATATCGGCTGGACCGGCAGCCAGAATGTCGCCGACGCGGCGTTCGCACCAAAACGCCGTTATGCGCCGTGGATCGATCTGATGATGCGAATCGACGGACCCGCAGTTCACGACCTCCAGGCACTGTTCATCGAGGACTGGCTGCAGGACTGTAACGACACCGTCGAAGCGTTGCTGACTCCGGTACCGCCAGGACACGATCAGGGCATCCCGGTGCAGGTTCTCGGAACCGGGCCCCTGTGTTTCAACCAGGCGCTGGAGGCACTGGTCCAGGTCGGATTGTCACAAGCCGAGCACGAACTAATCCTGACAACGCCGTACCTGGTTCCCGACCAGACCACATTCTCATCGTTGCAAACGAGCGCGCGTTCCGGCGTTTCGACTTCGCTTATCGTCCCGGCGCGCAACGACTCACCGCTGGTTGCCGCCGCGAGCCGCAGCTTCTACGAGGGACTGCTCGAGGCGGGCGTGGAAATTTACGAGTATCAGCCCGGGCTGTTACACGCGAAGACCATCAGCATTGACGGCCACACGAGCGTCGTTGCCACCGCAAACCTCGACCGGCGCAGTTTCGAGCTGAATGCCGAAGTCAGCGTGATCGTATTCGACCGGCTTTTCACGCAGCGACTGCGCGCGGTACAGGAGGTCTATATCGACGATTCGCAAAAAGTGCATCTGGACACATGGCGCCAGCGCGGCCTCCATCGCCAATTGCTGCAAAACGGCGCGGGCGTCCTCGCGCCGTTGCTCTGACCCGGCTGAGTTTACTCCCGCCGCACAGGTTCGCCACGTCGGGCTCAGCGGGCGTTCTTCAGCTTTTCGAAGGCGGCAATAAAGGCGAGCGCGTCCTCCTCACGGAATGTCTCGAGCGCCATGTCGCCGTCCACTGACACCTCGCTGAACGAGATAAAACCCTCGCCCTCGACGTCGATAACGATCTCGCCGTCCTGCCAGTTCATCGCATTTATCGCATCGAGCGGGTAAATCAGCTGCTGATTCAACATTTTCTCGACACTGTCGAGGACGAAAGTCTTGAAGTCGGCGGCCAGGCCAGTTTCGTCTCCGGATTCACGTTCGTCCTCGAACTCCGACTCGATTTCCTCGAGCTTCTGATCCGACAGTTTCATCGCCAGACTTTCCTCGCTCAGCACGAGGTCAATCTCGCCGGTTCGATTGGTAATGACCATCACCGTCTCGGCGTCGGACCAGTCGGTCTTCGCCTCTTCCTTCTTCTTGCTGCATGCAGCCGTCGAAAAACCGGCCACGGCCACGGCCACTATCAGCGAATTCACCAAAGCAGTTCGTTTCACGGCATTCCCCAGGCATTTTTGACTCCGGCGAAGCCCAAGCACGCGATACCGCGCCGGACAGGTGCTGTTTCCCTGCACGCATGCAGGGAAACAGGGCTGCATGTATACCATGCAACCGGCGCCGCTCGCAGCCCCCTTGCGACCCGACCGTGATTGGAGCAGCCGGGCGATTGAGCGCGACCGTGGCTCTTCCGTGTGCCGATGGCCTGCGATCTCGAAACAGGGATTCAGAGCGAACCAAAGCATTCGGGCCGGAACAATCTCCCACTTTCGACCCGCCAGTGGTTCAACTGGCAGCGGACAACCAGTGACCGGGGAGCCCGCCTACGTAAACCTCGACGGCACGGCGAGACGCGTGAGAGACATTCCGGGAAAATACGGATTGACCCGGATGGCCGTTGCACGGATGGTATGCATAGTCTTTGGGGGATCATGCCCGCGATGCGGGGTGGGGTATTCCAGATGTGACACTCACCACGGAGAAGTGAAGACACGAACCAAAAGCAAAAACGTACTTGCCTAATGCCCCCGCCACGGCGGGGTTTCTTTTGCCCCAAATTTATTTCGCCTTTTTCATTCTCCCGCGGGCCGGCCGCCACTTTCGAAGAACCGCAACAGGCTTACCATCGCAAGCGTATCGAACCGGCAATAGTCCCTCAGTTGCTGTTCGAGACGGGCGCGTTCTTCGTTTGTCGTCTCCGCCGAAATAGCGCAGAGATAGGCATCCGCCGCCGCCGCGCCATCCCGAATTCCCTCGAGCTCCGCGTAATCGAGGTCCGGTGCGATTGCCGGCAGCACCGACTTTATCGACCAGGATCCGAGCATGTCCGGGTGATAGTAGTGATTCCGCGTTACCGGCAGCAGATCCTGAAGCCTGGCGGCGATGGCCGCGAGCGCTTCAGCCAGGTCCGGGAAGCGGTTCTGGAGTATGCCGATCACACGCCGCTCATAGCTCGAATAGGTCAGAATCGGACCCGTCTGCCGCAACGTCCGTATCAGCGCCTCCGCCAGCGCGCGAAGCGGCGGATGTAGCGAGAGCTCGAGAAACTCCTCGTGCGTGAACTCGCCCGGGGCCTGCTCGATATGGCAGGAATACTGCACCGGCAATGTTTCGTAGGGCCTGGTACCCGGCCAGACCGGCACCGCTGGCGAAATGGTCTCGAAGTCGAGAAAAAATCGAGGGTATGCAAGGCCACGGGCAAACGTCACCGCAGCCTCGTCGAGCCGCGCGGCGCCGCGACAGGTTGCCGCCCGGATTCGTTGCTGTGCGGCACCCGCAAGCCGTGCGGCCGGAACATCGCGGATATCGCGATAGCCGTCGTTGACCAGCGCCGCAATCTTCGCCTTGCTGCCACCGAGACCGGTAACCGGGTAGCGGGCCCCGGCCGACCAGCAGGACTGCTTGAACGGGCACGCATGAGGCTTGTCGCATTGGGCGCCGACGGCGACCTCCGGCTCGCCACCGTCAAGCGTGGCCAGCGCGTCGCGGATCCACCCCGGCACCTGGTGATCCAGCGCCGCGACGCTGTCCCCGACATCGCACTCCACCAGCAAGCCGTTGTAATCGTCGTTACCGCGGTATTCAAACCGGTGATCGACATGCGCCAGCGACACGCTGACTGGTGCGAGCCCTGCGCCCGACATCACCCAGTTCTGTATCGCGCAATCGATCGCATGTTCGTCCTTGAGCGCGGTCGACGCCTTGACTTCCACCAGGCGATAGCTGCCGCGCAGCGGCACCAGCACATCGGCACGTATCAGCACCCCGCCGTACTCGAACGCCGCTTCGAACAGCGGCCCGCAAGCGCCGCCCTCGAGGATCTCAGTGGTTGCCGCCAGTGCCGCCGCGGTATCCGTTCCGGTATCGATCAGAACTCCATCCGATCCACCATAGATACGACGCGCAACCGCCCCCACCGAGTTACCAGCGGAGAAAGCCGCCGCGGTAGCGGCACTCGTTGCGGCCAGTTCCGGGCGAAAGGTCTCGAGCCACAACCGGCGCGGGCACTGCAAATGGGACAGCAATCGTGTTTTCGATAGCCGGCGTACCGGATTACCCGCACCGGTCAATCGGTTTTCGCCCATCCTCGCTGAATCCCCGCTTAGTTCTCAGACGAATAATAGGGCATCGCAAGCTCAGCGCCTGAGCCCGGGCCGCCGCGATGCAACCATTTGCCGAGCGCCGGCATCATACACGGTAACAAACGCTGCCACGCGGTCCGGAAAACAACCCGACGCCGTGTCGCTGCAACGTATGAAAAGGGTCTAAAAAGCGCGCTCAGTCGCGTCAAGGGAACGAAAGTCGTTATGTTATGTACAAAAATTCGCTATCCGCTCGGGGTTCGGCTTATGCGGGTCCGCCAGCGCGCAATCGAGCAATCGGTCGATGACAACGGGCTGCGCCCGGTCGTTCCGTTAAAACTCCATCGCAGCGGCTGGCTGCGGCGGCTGGCCCGCCGCGGCTAGCGCTCCCGTCGGCCCGCCTGCCGTCACTTCTCAATTCACGTCGAAACCTTCGTTCGTCTGGCCGGTCATAACGAAAACGGCCGCGATTCCCGTGGCTATAATGACCGCAACACAAGCGGGGAAGACACCGATGCGAAACACTCTGGCCATCATCATTTTTCTGACCTTGCTCCCGGGCGCCCAGATCGTGGCCCAGGAGAGCAAGACCGGACCCAGTTCCCTGAAGATGCGTGGCGGGATGAGCAACCCCGCAACCAAGGGCGCCTCGCAGGACATGCAAAAACTCGTTGCGCTTTGCGCCCGCGATCCCGAATCCCAATTATTCGATCGGGAGTGGGCGAAGTATCTTCAGGAGTATTACCGTGACGGGATGAATGTGGACGGTCTGATAGAGGACGTTATCCAGCGCGCGGACGACTACCGCATGAACAGTCACCAGGCCAGCGGCAATCTCACGATGAGCGCGGCGGAAAAACGATCGATACGCCGTAACATGAAATCGACAGCGCAGACGGTGGTCGGTAAAAAGAAAGATCCGGCCGGCTAGGGCCGACCCTGGGCACAGACGCGGTCCGAGTCAATCGCCGTTTTGTTCAACGGCGGGACGATTCGCGAACGCATTGCCGGGAATCAGCACGAGAACCAGCCATATCAGTGTATTCATTGTGCCGGCATATTCTTCTCCAATCACCGCGCTCAGTGCCGCGATGCCGACAAAAATTACCAGCACGCCAGGCCAGCCAGGAAAACCGATATCGCGAAGGCGTTTCGCCATCAGGTTGAAGTGAGCGAATAACAGCGCCAGCATGAACAGCATGAACGCGATCACGAAGGGGCCTCCGGTTCTCTCGGCGAAGCGTTTTTCGATCGCGGTGATGTTGCCCTGACTGATGTTTTCGAGGCCGGCAATACTCGCCACTATTGCGAACACTACGACAACAAGAACAGCGGTTAGCAGAACCGTGTAGCCGAAATACGGCATCCGGGACAACCGCGCGCCGGTAATCTCGCCAAAAATCCTTCTGAACATCGTTCCCGCTCCTGGCCGAGAACCCGGCGCATATCCATTTGTTGTCGATCATACGCAATTTACGCGAGACCCGGGGGCTGCGAGAGCGGCGCGGAAATCGTGGACTATACTTGCTGCATCAAATGGGCGAGGAGCCAGCAATGACCGAATTCGACTGGAAAATTCGTGGTCCCGAAGTATCGACCTGCAACTGCAACTGGGGTTGCCCGTGTCAATTCAACTCGCTGCCGACCCACGGCAATTGCCGCGCCGGCGTCGCGATGCGCATCGATGAAGGTCATTTCGGCGACGTCAAGCTGGACGGGTTGCTGTGGGCCGCGATGTTCGCGTGGCCCGAGGCAATTCACCTGGGTAACGGCGAAGGGTTGATGATCATTGACGAACGCGCCGATGGCGCACAACGCGAAGCGCTGCTCGGCATTCTGTCGGGGCAGACCTCGCAGCCGGGCGCGACGATGTTCAACGTATTCGCCTCCACGCTGGTCACCGTTCACGAACCCGTTTTTGCGCCAATCAACTTCGAGGTGGATTACGACAAGTGGACGGGCCACTTCTCGATACCCGGGTATATCGACGCCCACGCCACGCCGATAGCCAATCCGATCACCGGCGAGAGCCATCGTGCCAAGGTCATGCTGCCGCAAGGTTTCGAATACCGCGAGGCCGAGTTCGTGAGCAGTCACACGACGGGCACCGGCCCGGTGCCGCTCGACTGGACCGACGGCCATGGCCATATCTGTGAAATCCACATGACGCCAAACGGCCCGGTCGGTTGATTCCCCGGCGTAACTCAATGTCAGGAGATTGCATCGTTTGAGCGCATCGCTGGTCGAAGCCGTCGCCCGTCGCGACCGCCTCGTAATCGTCGTAGCACTGATCCTGATCACCGCGCTCGCCTGGCTCTACCTGTTATCCGGTGCCGGCATGGACATGTCCTCGATGGATATGGACATGAACATGGTCATGCCGATGGCATGGACCGCCTCCTATGCGCTGGTCATGTTCCTGATGTGGTGGATCATGATGATCGCGATGATGCTGCCGAGCGCGGCGCCGATGATTCTTTTGTTCGCGCTCGTTAATCGCAAAAGCCGGGAACGCGATGCACCGTATGTTCCTACTTTCGTTTTTGCTTCGGGTTATCTGGTCGCCTGGGGCGGCTTTAGCCTGGTCGCGACCCTGCTGCAGTGGGGGCTCGAACAATCGGGCTGGCTGACCATGGCGATGGCAAGCGCCAACCGCTGGCTCGGCGGCCTTCTTCTCGTCGCGGCCGGAATCTATCAGCTGACCCCGCTCAAGCACGCCTGCCTCCGGCATTGCCGTGGACCGATCGAGTTCATCACCGCGCACTGGCGCCCAGGCCGCACGGGCGCGTTCAGGATGGGACTCGAGCACGGCGCGTTTTGCGTCGGATGCTGCTGGGTGGTGATGGGCCTGCTGTTTTACGGCGGTGTCATGAACATGTTGTGGATAGTCGGTCTGGCAATACTCGTGCTGCTCGAGAAAGTACTGCCACAGGGACACGGCCTCGGCTCGCTGAGCGGGGTCGGATTCCTGGTATGGGGCGCCTTTGTGCTGGCGGAGCCGGTCCGGCAGCTGCTTGGCGCGGCCTGAGTGCGACCGGCGTCGCGGACCCTACCCCGGCGGCAGGGCCTTGCCCGGGGTTTCGCACAGGAACGGTTCGCCGCCTTCGCGCGCATGATAATGATAGGCGGCACCCGCAACGCTGAGAACAACCCGGGTACCAGGCACCAGCGCCTGGGTGTAGACCATCTCCGGCTCCGGGCAACCGATACTGCCGTCGGGCCAGGTAACGGTCTCGAGTTCGTCGAGGCGAATCGACGCCGCCGGCACGGACAGTCTTTGCGCGAGCTGCGCCCGCGCCCGTGCCACGACTGCCGGCTCCGCAACCGCACTTTCAGAACCCTCGGCCATCGCGCGTTCGATCTCGGTGCGGGCAACCGCGAGGCGCTGCCGGTAGCGTTCCACCGCCTCAGCCACGCCCGGGTCACTCAGAATATCGGCGCGCATCGGGTCGCGCTCGAACATCCACCACCAGTAGTCCTGCAGCGGCGCCATGTCGACCATGTCGGCGTATCTCGCCACCGCCGCGGCGTGGTTGCCGCGATAGTACTCGACCAGCGCATCGTCATGACGTTTCTCCCACTCCAGCCGCGGGTCCGAGCAGGTGCCGGTCGTACAGCGCGTGACCGCATCCAGCACCTTTCCGACTCTTTCTTCGTTGCCCTTCGCGCTCAATGACGGTATGACGAACTGTAGCGCTACATAGGCTGAGTACTCGTTGCTGAATTCAGGGTTGTCAAGGTCGATTGAACCGCTAATGCGCTGCGCGGCCTCGAGCGCGTCATCGTATTCACCGTTTTTATAAGCTTCCATTATCACGATCGCATTGAAGGTGAACTCCGAATCGTGGCGGCCCGGCAAGCGATCGGCGATCGCACGCTCGGCGATCTCGAGCGCAGCATCTAAATTGCCCACATAAAACTCGTAACTCGCCCGGGTCATCAGCGTCAGCGGCTCACCGGGACCGATCGCCTCGGCCTGTTCCAACGCGACTCGCGCCTCGTCGACCAAGCCCACACCGAGGTAGAGGGCCGAAAGCCACCCGCGCAGTTCGTGATCATCGGGATCCAGCTCGATCGACTTCACGCGTGCCCGGTAGGCCGCTGGCAGATCGCCGAACCGCATGTGGACCGCCGCCTCACGGCTGAAGCCATCCGGGTTATCCGGCTCGATCCGCTGGATCCGCCGGGCCTCCTCGAGCGCCAGGTCCGGACGATTCAATGAGAAGTTATAGAGCGCGGACAGGCGGCCCGCGATACGGACCGAATACGGGTCGATGACGCGTGCCTGATTCAATACTTCCAGCGCCGCTTCCGATTGCCCGGCATTGTGATAAGCCTGCGCCAGGGACTGGTAAATGCTACTGTCGTTGGGGCTTAGCCGGCGCGCTTCCTCCAGCCGACCGATCGCCTCCTGCGCGACATTTTGCCAGTCATCGATCGACATCTCTCCGCCCGAGCGCTCGACGATCCGGGTCTCGGCTTGCAGCGCAACCAGATCACCGCGTCTGACGCCGGCCGCGGCGTCGATCGCCGCTACCTCGTCCGCGGCCCGCTTCATCTCGCGAGCGGCGTCAGCGGGCGAGATCGAGCCGGTATTCCACTGGCTGAATACGACCCTTCCGTATTCGATCCAGGCGTCGCGGTACCCGGGGTCGAGCGCAATCGCCTCGAGGTAATACTCTCGCGCGATGGCAAGCGACTCGAAACTGCCGCGATTGTGGTACTGGCGCGCCAGCAGCAGACGGTCATACGCGGCGAAATTATCGGTACCAGCCGTCGCGACGGAAAGGCTCTCGCCGGCGCGCTTCGCCGCCGCGTCGTCGTCACCGAGCAACGCGGCCGTCAGCGCCCCGACCACATGGCTCGCTATGTCGTCCTGGATTGCAAAAATATCGTCCAGCTTGCGGTCATAGGTATCCGACCAGAGATGAAACCCGTCTTCGACCTTTATCAGCTGCACAGTCACCCGGACCGTTTCGCCACTTTTGCGAACGCTGCCCTCCAGTACATTGGCAACGCCGAGCTCGCGCCCGATCTCGGCGACATCGCCGGTCTTGTTCTTGAAATGGAACGAGGACGTTCGCGCCGCCACCCTCAAGTCGGGTACGCGCGCCAGCACATTCAGCAATTCCTCGGACAGCCCGTCGGAGAAATACTCGTTTTCCGCATCGCCACTCATGTTGATGAACGGCAGCACCGCGATCGACGGCGACTCATCGGACACGCTGACACCTGGCGCATCGACAGCAACCGGAGCAACCGCCTGTTCGGGCCCCGATGGGTTCGCGTCACGGCCGGAAAATCGCTGCAAGGCGAGCAATGTAACTGCCATCGCAAGCAACACGACGATGACAATGTTGAGCCGTTGCCCGGTGTGCGAAGTAATCGAAGCGCTGCGATCGACATCGCGCTCGCGCTTGATCCCCTCGGGGGTCAACTCGTAGACCCACGCGAATATCAACGCCAGCGGAAAACCCAGCAGCAGCAGCATACCAACCAGGCGCAGCGCCCAGTCGGGCAGACCCAGAAGACCCACCAGCACGTCGGCCACCTGGAGCAGGACCCAGCCGCTCACCGCATAAAGCAACCCGATCCTGACAACGTTACGGCGTTTTAACTCACTGAGAAAATCGCCCATGCACACTCGTCGGCGGCCAACCCAAAGCCGAGCTTAGCAGACATCCAACCGCTCTGATCGCAGCTCGCGGTGCTATCGCAGCGCATTTTTCACGGCGCGCGCTCAACCGGCCGGCTTGCGGAATCTCAGTGTCATGCGATCCGATTCACCGATGTCGGTATAGACGTTGACGCAGGAGTCCTTCGCCGCGCCGTCATCCATGCCGCGGCAATGGCGCAGGCTCGGTGGCAATGTCCACACCCCGGCCGGATGATCCGCGGTGTCGCCGGGATTGGCATTGATATCGGATCTCGCCTCCAGCACGAATCCGGCCGCCTCGGCCAGCGCGATCACATGCTCCTCGGTCACGTAGCCGCTCTGTTTCATCGCGTCGATCGAAGTACCGGGCTTTGCGCGATGTTCGACGATACCAAGCACCCCACCGGGTTTGATCATGCGGTCGAACACCGCGAACATCTCCTCCGCGTACTCGCCTTTCATCCAGTTATGAACGTTGCGAAAGGTCAGCACCATATCGACGCTGCCCGGCGGCGCAATCGTCGTGCGCTCGGGCACCGACAGTTCTGTCACGACGACATGATCGAACGCATCCGGACTGGCCTCGAGCTTTTTCATATAGCGCTTGTGCGCGTCTATTCGCCACTGCTGCGATTTGTCGGCGGAAGATGCGAAGGACGCGGCGTAGTAAATGCCGTTCGGCTTCAAAACCGGAGCCAGGATATCGCTGTACCAGCCTCCGCCCGGCCAGATCTCGACCACGGTCAGATCGGGTTCAAGCCCCATGAACAAAAGCGTCTCTTTCGGATGGCGGTAGACATCGCGCGCGCGATCTTTTGCGCTGCGATGTTCGCCGGCGATCGCGGCGTCGAGGCGCGCGCCGATATCCTGGGCGGACGCTACCGGTCCCGCAAACGCGGTCAGCAGTCCGGCAAGGGCAATAACGGCGGATTTGGTTTTCATATTTGAGAACTCCGCGTGGCGTTGTTTTCGGTGTGTTAGTCCCTGGCTTGTGCGGGGTTTTCGTCGACCGGCATCGTTCGGATGATATCCAGCTGTTGCGGCGTCACCGCTCCGTAACCGTGCATCGACCGTATCTGATCGGGAACCAGAGCCGAGGCATCGAGCCAGTCCACAAACCAGCGCATCACCGGAATCCGGGCCCGATCCGGAAATCGCTCGAGCGGCGCAGGTGTAAAAAGGTCCGACTGGAACAGCAACTTCTGCCGCGGCAGCCACACCACCAGCATCCCCTCGACATGCGGATTGGCACCGACGTTAATCACGCGCATCTCGTTCCCGGGGTCGGCGATTCGTTTTTCGCCACCAACCGGCTCGCTTTTGACCAGTTCCTCGCGGCCGGACAGCGCATCGGGATTGAGGCTGACCCGCGCCGTTACCGTGCGCTCTATTACCGGCAGTGTCTGCGGCGCGGCGATAAAGGTCGCCCCGGCGGCGACGAAAGGCCGGACTCCCCCGGCATGATCGCTGTGATGATGCGTCAACACTACGAAACGAGGCGGCTTTCCTGGAAAATCCCGCTGCAACACATCGAGCAGTCGTTGTCCGATAGAACTCGAGGTTTCACCGGCGACCCAGTTCCTTGCCGGGAGTTGCTGCAACTCGTTCCAGCCAGACGGGGCGTCGACGACGGCCACAAAATCGGCGAATTCGACTATCAGCGGATGAAAACCGGGCCGAATATTCGGAACGACGTACACGCCATCCGCCAGCTCCCGAATCTGCGGCAGCGCAGGCGCCACCGGCGTCGCCGCGCGATCGTCACCGCCATCGGGCACCGCGGGCAACACGAATTCATCAGGTAGTAGCAGCAGATCGCGATCGACGCCTGCCCGGATAAAGGTGTAACGAACCTTTTTCAGCATTCGTCCGCCGAGGGTGATCTCATAACCCTGCGGATATGCACCGATCGCAGCAACGTCACGCCAGGCATCATATTTCCAGCGCACGGTCGTATCTCCGAGCGTAGGCATGTCCAGCAAGTATTCGACTGCCACCGGCCGCCGCGTACCCGGATCGATGAAAATGCTAAGGCCCGAACCGTCCGGCAGCGAGTAGGCGACGGTATCGTGATCGAGACCATCGATGCTGCGGCGCCCCAGATAACGAATCGTTTGACGGTGGTCCAGCGCATCCAGCAGCAGCAACTGCGGCACCATCCGCGCATAGCGCTGCCGTTCATCGGCCTGGTCCACCCCGGTAAGCCAGTAGGCGGCCGTGTTGACGAAGTCTGCCAGCAACAACGGCCTGTCCGGTTCGAACAGATAGCGCAATCGCTCTACCGCGTCGGCATTTGCATGAGTATCCGACTCATAAGCCGCCTGCCCGGAAACGGAATCCAGGGTCAGGCTCTCGCGTAAACTGTATTGCCCGGGGTCAGCCGCACTCATCCCCTGCTTGCGGGTCGCAAGATCGACGAACCCTTCGCCACGCAGAGTAATTCCGGCGGCCAACGCCGCCTCGCCGCCGATGGCCGACAGACTTTGTTCGACCAGCTCAATACCGCGTCGGTAGGAATCCAGCGTGGGTTCGGCCGCAAGCACCGGAAGTGCCTGCAGGAACAACGTCACCGCGACTATCAACCGAGCGCCCGGACTGCCCTGCAAATTCAAAATCGACCCTCCTTAAGTCGTTCCGCCGCAGACCGACCATGTTGCAACTGTACTGGTTGCAGCCGCCCCGCTCGACTACCTTTTTAGCATGTGGACAATCTGCGCGGGCCATACCGGCCCGCTTCTGCACGGAGCAGCGGCATGGCAAAAAGGCGCTCAGGCACGACAAACAAGGCTCCGCGGCGAAGATTCGACGCGCGTCCCGATGGCATCGACTTTCGTGACCAGATGTTTCAGCCGACCCTTGTCGAGGTTCCTCCGCGCATTCCGCTGGAGGACTATCTGAAATGCGATCCGCCGCTGCTCGATCAGGGCGTCGAAGGCGCTTGCACCGGTTTCGGGCTTGCCGCGGTTTGTCACTACCTGCTGAGAAACCGCCGGATCGAACCGGACAACACCCCGGTAAGCGCGCGGATGCTGTATGAGATGGCGCGCCGATACGACGAATGGCCGGGAGAGGAATACGAGGGCTCGAGCGCGCGCGGCGCCATGAAAGGCTGGCACAAGCACGGCGTATGTTCCGAAGCGCTGTGGCCGCACGTCGCAGGCCAGCGCGATATGCGGCTCGGCACCAGGCGCAGCCGAAATGCCGCGCAGCGCCCTCTGGGCGCCTATTTCCGAGTCAACCACAAGGACCTGGTGGCGATGCATGCAGCACTGGCCGAGGTCGGGATCCTGTTTGCCACCGCGCTCGTCCACAGCGGGTGGAACAGGGTCGATGGCGACGGCAATATTCCGCGGCACCGGCGAATGCTCGGCGGCCATGCGTTCGCGATCGTTGCCTATGACGAAGACGGCTTCTGGATTCAGAACTCCTGGGGCTCGGCCTGGGGCAAAGGCGGATTTGCGCGAATAACCTATTCCGACTGGCTGGACAACGGGATGGACGCCTGGGTTGCCCGGCTCGGCGCACCCATTCGCATGTTTGACAGCGACATCGTGCCCGGCCGCGGTACCGGCATTGCGACGACCAGTCTGGCGTTCGAGGATATACGGCCGCATCTGATCAGCATTGGCAACGAGGGAACATTGCGGAAGAGCGGTACATTCGGCAATGACCGGCGCGTCGTGGAGGACATTTTCCGCGGGCATTTTCCGCGAATCACCAGGAACTGGCGACGCAAGCGACTTTTGCTCTACGCACACGGCGGCCTGGTCCCCGAAAAGAACGCCATCCAGCGAGTGGAGAATTATCTTGAGGCGCTTCGCGGCTCGCAGGTCTATCCGGTCGCGTTCATCTGGAACACCGATTTCTGGAGCACTATCCGGAATATCCTCGAAGACGCGCTACGGCGCCGGCGCAGCGAAGGCCTCCTCGGCGATGCCAAGGACTTCATGCTCGACCGGGTCGACGATGCGCTCGAGCCGCTCGCCCGGGTCTTATCCGGAAAGCTGCAATGGGGTGAAATGAAAGAGAACGCGCTGCGCGCGAGCACGCGCGAGGATGGCGGTGCACGACTGGTCGCCGCAGAGATCGCGGCACTCGCGGCGCGCGAACCCGGCCTCGAAATCCATATCGCCGGGCACAGCGCGGGCAGCATCTTCTGCGCGCCGCTCATCCAGCTTCTTTGCAGCGATGGCAAAATCGAAGCCGGACCTATGCGCGGCGAGCAGGGTCATGGCCTGAATGTCGGCCACTGCAGTCTGTGGGCGCCTGCATGCACGGTGTCATTGTTCAAGCAGACCTATCTCCCCGCGATCGATTCGCGCAGGCTATCGACGTTCGCATTGTTCAACCTCAACGACGATACTGAGCGCGACGACCATTGCGCCCGGATTTACAACAAATCGCTTCTGTACCTCGTCTCGAACGCGTTCGAGGAACGGCAACGTATCCCGGTCATGCGCGAGCACGGCGAACCTCTGCTCGGCCTCGACAAATTTGTCACGCGCGACCGCGGCCTGCAAAAGTTGTTGCGGCACCGATTCGCGGAGTATGTGATCGCACCCAACACCAACGCAATCGGACACAAGGATGCATCGCATGCACGTAAACACGGCGACTTCGACGACGATGTCGCAACGGTCAAAGCGACGCTGGCGCGAATAACCGGGGTAAAGGAATTCCGGCGCGCACTGCACTTTCCGCGCTCGAAATCATCGACCCGCGACCGCCGCAGGACCCTCGCGCGAAAGCTCTAGCGAGGACCAGTACACTGCTGCCCGATTCACGCGATAGAATCGGATCTTCGTATTTGCATGCCGGGCCGGGAAGAGACAAGCACCATGAATTCAAAACTCGCTTGCCTACTCATTGCCGTCGTCACCGCTGCGCTCGGTGCCTGCGGATCGGCTGACGACAGCGCGGAATCCGCGACCAACAAAGAGGCTGCGCCGATGGCTGCAGTAACAGGCAACGTTTTCTACCTGCAGCGAATCGCGCTGCCGGACGATGCTCAGGTACGGGTGACGCTGGCCGACGTCTCGAAGATGGACGTCGCAGCCGAGGTAATCGCCGAGCAGACTCTGTACGGGCCGCTACAGGTGCCGGTTCCGTTCCGCCTCGAGTACGATCCTGCGCGGATCGACGAACGCATGAGCTATTCCATCCAGGCGCGGATCGAAAGCGGCGGAAAATTGTTGTTTATCACGACCGAGAGCCACCCGGTGATAACCCGGGGGAACCCCATCGAGCTTGAGGTCCGCGTCGATCCCGTCAAACGCTGAGTCGCGCCGCGCTCGGGATTACTCTGCCCGGGCTGCGGGCGGGCGGCGCACCCATATCCAGCCCTCCCGGCGCGCCAGTTCGAGATTTTCCGGAGGCATCGAGCGTCCGGACAGAAAATCCTGCCCGGCGAGGACGCACAACATCGCATCGAATGCGTCTGCACTCTCGGTTGCCGCCGCCACACCCGGAGCGATCTCGAGTTCATCTCCCAGGGCGTCGAGCAGCCCATCGCGGATATGGCGCTGATGCCTTCCCTTGTAACCCGTGCATTGCAAACCGCGCACCGACAATGTCGCCGCCGGATAGACCTCGATGACACCGATTTCGAGCAGATGCCCCCAACCCCACAACAGCGGTACCGGCTGGTCGCATAACTCGCGTACCCGATCCAGCAGTCGCAGCGCGGCATGGGCCGCCCGGGCAATTCGATCGGCGGCTACATCGAGCGGCTGCTTGCCAACCTTGTCCCTGACGAAGCGGTCGGTAGAGCGACGAAAAACAACGTTGGGCTCGACGGTGATCGGCTCACCGGCGCGGTGTCCGGCCAGCGACTGCGCAAACGGCAGCGGCCATCCGAGCGGGGCATCCAGCGCCAGCAATCCGCTGTGCCGACCCTTCAGCCAACCGGCGATGATCGTGGCCGGATCCTCGCTGCGGCCCGTGGTCGCCTCGACGATCCTCGCCCCCGAGGTGCCCAGCTCAGCGAGGGCAATACCGACATTGGCCGGTTGCGCCGCACAATCGACGCCAATTATGCGAATAGCCGTCATCGCGTAAACCCGTGCCGGCGCAGTCGGCCCGTAAATGCCGTGGCCAGTTTTTTCATTGCGGACGCTCCAGCCACGCCTCTACATGGCGGCGCAGCAGCCTGAGTGGCACGGTGCCGTTTTCCAGCACCCGGTCATGAAATTCGCGAATGTCGAAATCCTCGCCAAGCGCCTTCTCGGCTTCGCGGCGCAGCGCAACAATCTCCAGCGCGCCCGAATCGTACGAAGTCAGTTGCCCCGGCAGAATGGCAATACGGTCGACCATCTGGTCGAGCTGCTCCGGCGAGAAACGTCCCGACTCACCCATGAATCTGCGCGCTTTGTCACGCGACCAGCCCATCAGATGCAGGCCGGGATCGACGACCATGCCCCGTGCCGGCCAAGCGCGCCGCGAAATCAATGCAGTCGTGGTCTGGTACAAGCCCATCTCCTCGGCCAGTGCTTCGGAATAACGTGCCCAGCCTTCGCCAAACCCGGAGTAGAAAACGATTCCTGTGATGCGATGGAGATCATCGCGATCCTGGGCAATCGCTATCTGCGTGTGATGCCCGGGATAGGCCTCGTGAAAGGCAACGATCTCGGCGCCGCCCCTGCTACTTTTCTGCGGCTGGTCGCGGTTGATGCGGTAGACCCCCGGCCGATCTTTGCTGCCCGGCTCGTATCGCGAGGAAACACCCGTGCCTTCCTGATAGTCGGGATAAGGCTCGACAACGACCGTCCGGGTCGGCTTGATCCCGAACCACTGGTCGAGCCGGCCCTCGGCCCCTGCCACGGCAGCGCGCGCAAAGTCCAGCATCTCGTCCTTGCTGGAAAACCGGTCTGCCTTGTCGTCCTTCACGTGGGCGATGATCTCGGTAAAGTCATCGAGGCCGTACTCAATCCGGCCGAGCTCGATGACCCGCGCGCGATTGGCCTCCACCGTGCTGCGGCCGAGCGCATAGACTTCCTCACCGCTGCGCCCCAGCGTCGTATAGCTGCGCAAGGAGGCTTCGTAGCACTCCCTGCCACCCGGATTGGCGGTCACCGACAGCGCCTCGCGAGCTGCCGCGAGGTAGGTATCAGCGAGAAAGTCATGGTAGCGCCTGACCGCCGGGAGTATTTGCTCGGCCGTCAGCTTTTCCAGCGCTGCGGCGAACTCGGGCGAGCCGTCTCGTCGGGCCGGGGATAAAAACGGCGACTCATCCGGCGCCATCCGCCACAACGCGTCAACCTGGGCGATGACTCTGCGCACCACGGACTGCGGCGCCGAGTAACCAGCCTCCAGCCCGCGCCGAAGATTCTCAATCTCCTGGTCGATGTATCCGGCAAGCCCGGAGAATCGGTCGAGCGCCTGGGCGCGAAGTTCGTCAGTACCCACGGGCTGCAGGTCCGCCACCAGCGGGTAATTGAGCTGCCAGCCGTCCATCTGGTTGACGTTCCACAACGGCCACTTACATACCCTTAGATCGCGAGCGGACTCGAGCGCCTGCTCCAGGATCCCGTAGGTGATCCATTCAACCCGGCCCCTGAGCAAATCCGGATCGATCGCGTTGAGCTCGGCCAGTATCTCGTCATCCTCGCGTTGCGCACGCGCCAGCGCGGCCGGCGAGTTATCGCTGATAGCATCGTGGCGTGCTATTTCAACACCGGCAAAATAGGCCGTCTCCGGTGCGCGCCGAAGCACCAGGTCGTAATAGCGATCAGCTAGCCGATTTACGCTTGCGGCGGCCGCATCCGCTTCGATCGCCACGCCAGGAGACGCCGCGAACACCATGCCCAACACCAACAAGAACCGATGCATCCAATGCCCTCTGTAGCGTGCGGCGGAAACTTCCCGGCGCCACCATGATTAGAACCCGCTCCCGGCGCAGCATAGAGATGCGCCGTTCTTTTGCAAGCGCCAATACATAATCCCGGCCGTCGGTATGGTCCAGCCCGAGCCGGCGAATGCGCGGATTGCGGCTTTCGTTTTCGATTCCGCCCTCGTTGTAAAACCGAACGACCGCTTCAAGCGCGGGAAGTGAGCCGTCGTGCATGTACGGCGCGGTCAATGCAACATTTCTGAGCGACGGCGTTCGATATTTCCAGCGATCCGTCGGGCGGC
>PKUM01000149.1 GCA_002868855.1 Chromatiales bacterium
CTGGGCCGTGGCTGCGACAGCGCCCGCGGTCGGCCAGCGCCCGCTGCTTTTGTCGCTGGTTTTCGTACTGCCTTTCCTGCTGATCTCCGGCATCGTCGGACAACTGACCGATAAATTCGAAAAAGCGCAATTCATCCGCATCGTAAAGGCGATCGAAATTCTGATCGTCTTCGTCGCAGTGACGGCTCTGTCCATCCACGGGTTCGGGCTCGAACTGACGGCGCTGCTATTGATGGGTATGCAATCGGCGCTGTTCGGCCCGGTCAAGTACGCGATTTTGCCGCAGTTGCTCGGTGAGCGGGATCTGATTGGCGGCAACGGACTGGTCGTCGCCGGTACGCTCATCGCCATTATGTTTGGCAGTGTGCTGGGGATCTCGATTGCACCGGTTGCCGGACATTCGATGACGGTCCTTACCGCAATGCTGCTGCTACTCGCGGTATTTGGGTTTCTTGCCAGTCTTGCCATCCCCCGGGCCGAGTCTCTCGCACCGGATCTGAAGCTGAATCTCAATCCGTTGAGCGCCGGGCTCGACACATTGCGGATGGCAACGCAGCAGCGCACCATTTTCCTTTCGATTCTCTGTATTTCCTGGTTCTGGTTGTTTGGACTGGTCTTTATCACCGAACTTCCGGAATACGTCCGCACGATACTTGGTGGCGGCACCAGTCAGTTGCGGTGGGTCCTCGGCGTGTTCGCCGTTGGCGTTGCGATGGGGGCGCTGTTCTGCGAGCGCCTGTCGGGCCGTACCGTCGAACTCGGTCTCGTGCCTCTCGGCGCTTTGGGTCTCACGGTATTCCCGCTATGGATGGTGCTGGGCGGGCCGGACGCGGCGGCACCTGGCCGCGGGGCGGACTGGACCGACATGGGCCGGGTTCTCACGTTCATGGGCCTGACCGGCGTGTCCGGCGGCTTGTTTGTGGTTCCGCTCTATGCGCTCGTTCAGCAGCGCGTCACCCCGTCCGAGCGCGGCCGGATCTTCGCGGCCAACAATCTCTACAACGGCATTTTCATGGCCGCAGGCTCAATCCTGGCCCTGCTGGCGCTGAGCGCCGGTCTGAATGTCGCCCAGTTGTTTGTCGTCATTGCGTTGATGAACGCCGCGATCACGATCTACATCTTCTTCGTCATCCCCGAATTCGTGATGCGATTCATCGTGTGGATTCTTGTGCACACGATGTATCGGGTGAAGAAACAGAGCCTCCACCATATCCCGGAGACCGGCGCCGCTGTTCTGGTGTGCAATCATGTGAGCTATATGGACCCGTTGGTGATTATGGGGAATTCGCCGCGTCCGACCCGGTTCGTAATGACCCACAAGATCTTTCGGATACCGGTTCTCAATTTTGTCTTCAGGCATGCCAAGACTATCCCCATCGCACCAATGCACGAAGACCCCGAGATACTGGCCGCCGCTTACGAACGGATTGCGGAGGAACTCGAGGATGGCCAGCTGGTGGCGATTTTCCCGGAGGGAAAGTTGACGACCACCGGTGAAATCAACGAATTCAAAGCCGGCATCGAGCGAATCATCGAGCGTACGCCGGTACCGGTGATACCGTTGGCGCTGCAGGGTCTTTGGGGGAGTTTCTTCAGCCGCAAGGACCAGGATGCGGTACTCAAGCTGCCGCGCCGTCTATGGTCGAAAATCGGCCTTTGTGCGGCGCCGCCGATTGCGCCTGAGCGGGTCGATCGCGAGGCGCTGCATGACCAGGTGTTGGCGATGCGTGGCGGCTGGCGCTAGCATCGTGACGTCATGAGTCCGCAAGCGACCAGCACCGTGGTGTCCCGCCAAACCGTTATTCCCAGGTGGAGCACTGCACTGATCGTAATGCACTGGTTAATGGTGCTGGCAATACTGGTAACAATGTCACTGGGGTGGATCGCCAACGATATGCCGCGGTCGCTGGCGCAATACCGTATGTTTGGCTGGCACAAGTCGTTCGGCCTGCTGGTGCTCGCACTCGCCGTGCTGCGGACCGTTGTTCGACTGCGCGCTTCGGCGCCGCCCGGGAACCGGCCGGGCCGGCCGTGGGAGCGCCGCGCCGCCCGGGTATCGCATGGGTTGCTCTACGTCTGCATGTTTGCGTTGCCGGTGTCGGGCTGGCTCGTCAACTCGGCGTCCGACGTGCCCTTCAAATGGTTCTGGTTGGTGCCGGTGCCTGACATCGCCGCGGCCAGTCCCGAGCTCGAACAGATAGCCCGGTCGTTGCATGCGGGTTTCCTGTGGACCCTGCTGACACTCCTCGCGATACACATCCTCGCCGCATTGCGCCACCAATTCGTACTTCGTGATTCGGTTCTCTGGCAAATGTTGCCGTTGCGCGGTCTGCGACGGTGACGCGTTACCCGAATGCGCTGGTGGCGCTATTCGCGTTCCTGATGCTGACGGCTGTCGGTCCCCGGGCGTATGCGCAGCAAACTCGCTGGTGTGGCAGCGGGCAGGGCAATTCTCTCGAGTTTATCGGGGCTTGGGAAAACGAGGAATTTCGCGGTTTGTTTCGCCGCTTCCAGGTGGAATTGGAATTCGATCCGCTGTTGCCCGGGTCGGCGCGGTTGCGGGTCGAGGTCGACGTAACCAGTGCGTTTAGCGACAACACGATTCGCGACGAAGCGCTGGCTGAACCCGACTGGTTCCATTACGCGGATTTTCCGAGTGCGCGGTTTTCCGGCCTGGACGGGGCTGTCGCCGTCGAGTCCGGGTTCCGCATTGACGGGATACTCGAACTGAAGGGCCGCGGCCACCCGGTCTCGATAACGTTCGAATGGAAGGACAACGAAAGCGCTGCCCGCATGCGGGGTGACGCCACACTGGACCGCACCTGGTTCGAGGTCGGTGAGGGTGAGTGGCGGGACGATTCGGTGATCGCCCACCGGGTGCGGCTGGAATTCGACGTCGGCCTCGGACCGTGCACCAATGATCCTTAGCAGCCGGTTGCGGGTCCCGCTTGCAACCGCACTTGCCGTTTTGGCCGTTGTCTGTGCCGGTTGCGGCGGATCCGTTGCCCCGGCGACGCATGTCCTGTCCGAGGGATTTCCGGCCGATTTTCCGTTTGCCGCTTACGAAGAAAGTGCCGGCCGGGTCTATCGTTTCAGTGAAACAGGTTCGGAGCTGCTGATCACCGTCTATCGTGATGGACCGCTGGCCCGATTCGGCCACGATCACGTCGTTCATCACCTGTCTCCTGGCGGGATGATAGTGGTACCGCCGTCAATCAGCGACGTACGCGCCGATTTGTTCGTGGCGGTGACCGAATTCGTCGTCGACGACCCGGAGCGGAGAGAGGAGGCCGGGTTCGATACCGAGCCGAGCCCGGAAGACATAGCGGGAACCCGCGCGAACATGCTCGGGCCTCGGGTACTGAATGCCACTGACTACCCCTTTCTTCGGGTCAGCGTCGAAAACGTGACAGGAGATCTTCCCGAGGTCGTGCTGGCGCTCGCGATTACGCTGGGCGGCGCGACGACCCGCATGTCCGCGCCGGCGACCGTGCAACTCGGCGATTGTTCGCTGAGCGTGGCGGCGGCAATGGCGTTGCGCCAAACGGACCTCGGGCTCGAGCCATTCAGCGTGCTCGGCGGGGCTTTACGCGTGGCTGACAGGCTCGATGTGCGGTTACGACTGCATGCGGAATCGCTCGACGATACCTGCGGCGTCTAGCGATCGCCGCCGCCGTCCGCGCCGCCGGCTGCACTGGGTTCGCCGATATCGCGTTCGGTGCCGTGGTCGGGTGGCCCAGGCTGTTTTGCAGGCACGGGTGTTGTGAGGCTGCGGCCGGCATCGTCGGAAACGCTGCGCAGATGTACATCCTGTTGCGGGAACGGAATTTCGATGCCGGCCTCGGCTAGCGCGCGGTAGATGCTCGAGCCAAGCTCGCTCTGGATTCGCAACCCGGAGTCGAATTCCGCAGTCCAGACCCTGAGCTCGAAATCCAGCGAACTGTTGCCGAAACCCATAAACAACGCAATCGGTCCGGGATCGTCGATCGTGTCCGGATGATCGGCGCCGACCTTGAGCAGAGTTTCGCGGACCTGCTCGGGATCGGAACCGTAAGCGACCCCGATCGGGACCTTGATCCTCTTTCTGCGGTCCGACAGCGTCCAGTTGATGACCCGGGTCGAGATCAGATCGCCATTTGGCACAATGACCTCGGCGCCGTCATAGGAGCGGACCACGCTCGCACGTATGCCGATTCGACTGACCACTCCCATCAACGCCCCGACCTCGACCGTATCGCCGACCTTCACCGGGCGTTCGAAAATCAGTATCAGGCCGGAAACAAAGTTGTTGACTACATTCTGCAGACCGAAACCGATACCTACACTGAGCGCGCCGATGACGATCGCGAACTGGCTTAGTTGAATGCCCGAGGCGCTGACCGCGAAAAAAAAGCCCAGTGTGACGATCGCATAGTTGACCAGCAGCGAGATGGTCGGTGCCGCGCCGCGTTGCAGATTGGAGCGCGGATAAACCTCGTTCTCCAGCACGAAGCGCAGCAGCTGCGAGATTTTCACGGCGACCCAGAGCGCCAGGACGAATGTCAGTATGTTTTGCGGCGACGTGTCGATAGTGCCGATCTGGATCGGACGCCGCAGAAATTCGACCGTCGCTGCGACGATCGAGTCACGCAATCCGAACTGGCCCAGGACATAGATGACCCAGGCAAACCCTATCAGCCAGTGCGCCACGCGCATGACTCGAGTGCGAATCGCGACATGGTGGGACCGGATCGCGCGCGAGCGCTGAGCGAAAGGCGTGCGCAGCCCCAGTTCGACAATGCCGCCCAGCAGGGACGCAACCACCAGCAGGACAATGCCGAGATAGGCGCTGCGAATGGTGCCCTCGGTAAGCATCTCTGCAAGGCGTACATAGCCAAAAACATTGGCGACAATCGCGACGAAGAATGCGACGGCCGCGAGCCATGCGACCCGCACTGCGATGCTTTCCCAGCCCTCGAGGGCCTGCCATTCATGGCGTTTCTTCCGCAACGTTCGCACAAGATGCAAACAGCCTGTCACGCTCAGTGCGAGAAGGAGGATTCGCTGCAGGGCCCCCTGGTCGACAACAAGGTTGTAGGTCTGCTGGACGACGACCAGAGCGGTAAGAAAATAAAATAACCCGCGAAGTTGCTTCGGGATCATGACCGGGGCCAGGCGCAGCATTGGCATGAGAATCAGCAGCAGCATCAGATCGTCGATGAGATTGGAGGTCGGGAAAAACCAGCCTGCTGCGTTTAGCGTGATAAATAACGACGCCGCGATCGGTCGGCTGAGAAATCCTGTCGCGGCGGCGATGTCCGGGTCCACTGCTGTTTCGTCATGGCGTTTGGAGAGGATCAGCAGAAGCAGCAGCACAGTGACAAAAAACACCAGCAGCAGGCGTAGCGAACTGCGATAGCGCTCCCACAC
The DNA here is from genome assembly GCA_002868855.1 of Chromatiales bacterium. Classification (GTDB taxonomy): domain Bacteria; phylum Pseudomonadota; class Gammaproteobacteria; order Steroidobacterales; family BM003; genus BM003. The sequence continues at coordinate 5,410 of PKUM01000149.1, forward strand.
GCTGAGAAAAACGGCGACATTTGATTCCCAGGTGGACCTGAGTTGTGCGCCCGTTTCGTTCAGTTTGTCGAGTGTCAGCCAGATCGGTTCGCTGTCAGGCAGCCACATTCGATCGACGTTGCGGTCGGCTGCCGCGGCGTAGCGGGTCAGGGCGGCGCTCACTGCGGCCAGCCGGTCGGTGATCTGGGTGTAAGCGCTGGTCATGGAGTCGAGCTGAGCCGAAACCGCCTTTTCTGCCTTTGCGATCTCCTCGAGTACCATGCGGACACGTTGTTCGAGCAGCTTCGCGAGATTCTGCTCACGCGCGGTTTGCAGAGTCAGGGTCCATTCTTCATTGAGTTCGCGCAGCCGGTCGCGCTCTTTTTGCAGACTTGTGGCGCGATTCTCGAGCGTGCTTTTGGAGTTGCTCAGATCCGCGCGGACCTGTAGCCATTGCTGGCGAAAATTCTGCCGCCGTCGCCACGACAGTTGCTCTGGCCCGGCCGAGCCCTTGATGGCTGACAGGGCGTCAATGCGTCTTTGCAGGGCCGGCAGGCTGTCCGTGATTCTCGTGACCGATGGCGCGGCGGCCAAACGCGCCTGAAGGCTTGCGAGGAATGCGAGATCTTCCTCGGCCCGCGCGGGGATGCGCGCCGCGACCACCGGCTCGGGCCCGGTTTCTGCGGCCGGCGCTTCCGGCGTTTCGGCTGCGGTTTCCTGGAGCGCGGATGCTGCGGCGGGAAGCAGAAACCAGCACGCCATTGCGATGAGCAATAAACGGGATCCGGCAATTATCCTCGGAATGCGGGGTGGACGGGATTGCATAGCGATGCGCCACTAGGCGCTGCGGGCCTGCTCGTCGGTGTCGGGGCCCCATTCTGTCATGGCGGCCTGCGCCGCCGGGAAAACGCATCGGATTCTGGTTCCGCCAGTTGGGCGGGACTCATGCGCGATGCTGCCGCCAAGGGCTCTTGCGCGGTAGTCCATGATAGACAGTCCCATCCCCGCAGTTTCGCCCTGGTCGTTCATCCCGACACCATCGTCGTCGACCGTCAGTACCAATGATTTGGTGCCGGATCGCAGTTTGATCGAGATCCTGCTGCAACGGCTATGCCGAATGGCGTTGTTGACGGCCTCCTGGATAATCCGGTAGAGAAGTAGCGCCGCTGCGCTCGGTAACACCGGAAATTCTCGATCGCAGGAAAAATGGCATTCCAGCTGGTGCATGCTCGAAATGTTATCCGCGAGCCTTCGCAGTGCGGTCGGCAGACCGCCTTGCTCCAGATCGACCGGCGACAGGCCCTGCGCCATGCGGCGCGTGTTTTCGATGACCTGTTTCAGGCTGTCGTTGATTCGCTCCAGCGGAGACGATTGCGCTGGCTTCTGTTGCCGGGTGGAATTGACAACCAGCTGCATTTGCAAGGCGATGCTCACCAGGTCCTGAGCGAGGCTGTCATGCAGGTCATGACCGATACGCCGTTGCTCGCCCTCGATGGCCTCGATCAATTCACGTTGACGCTGCCTCGAATGCGATATGTCGCGGGCAACAGAAACGACGTGGGCCCGGCCATTCAGGTTGAAACTCTCCGATGACGCCTGAAAAGCAATGAGCTTGCCCGAGCGCGTTCGCATGGTCGATTCGAAATCGCGAACCCGGCCGTCACGCTGAATCATGTCCATAAAACGGCGCCGGTCCTGCCTGTTGCTCCAGATTCCAAGATCGGCAGTCGAGCGGCCAATGGCTTCTTCGCGCGAATAACCGGTGATTCTTTCGAACCCCTCGTTGACATCGATAACCGTCCCGTCGTCCAGGCGGAAAATCGTGATTGAGTCCGGCGTGTAGCGAAAAGCCTTGGAGAACTTGTGCTCCGATATTTTCAATGCATCCACCGCGCGCTGCTTCTCGGTCAGCATTCGCCCGAAAAGAAACAGCGCCAGCAAAGTCAAAAAACTGATGAACAGCGCCGGAATTTCAGTTCCGTGGCCCCATATCGATTCGTGCGGATGGGTAATTTCATTCCTAAAGGTAAAAATCTGGCGCCCGCTCAGCAACACCAGAATTGCGGTGAGTGTGCCGATGCGCCAGTCGCGCAGTCGCCGCCAGAGGACGATGGAGTAAAAAACCCCCGCGACGCGCAGCAATATCGAAAAGATCAGTATCAGATGCATTCTGGTATCCGCGATGGCCCGCCATGGCGCCTCGATCGCCATTTCCCTGTGCCCCGGTCAGAGCATAGAGCAATCGCGGTATTGATAGAATCCCCGCATGTCGGGAAATGACTGAGGACTAATCAAAATGCGCTTGAATCGGCTTGGACGTACGGATATCGATGTCAGTGCAATTTGCCTCGGTACGATGACCTGGGGCCAGCAGAATAGTGAGCAAGAGGCCCACGCCCAGCTCGATTACGCCAAATCTCAAGGCGTCACTTTTGTCGATGCGGCGGAAATGTATCCGGTACCGGCCCGGCCTGATACCCAGGGCCGAACCGAGCAATACATTGGTTCGTGGATGCAGGCGCGCCGCAATCGCAGGGAGGTATTTCTGGCGACCAAGGTCTGCGGTAGCCACCGGATCGGAATCGGCGGCCATCTTCGCGGCGGCAGCCGATTGAGCAAAGAGCAGATTCACGCCGCCATCGATGCTTCGCTGCAGCGCCTGCGCACCGACTATATCGACCTCTACCAGGTGCATTGGCCGGATCGGCCGACCAATTGTTTCGGGCGGCTGGGATTCGACCAGCCGATCGATGCCGACAGTGTGCCGATCGAGGAGACGCTCGCTGCATTGAACGAACTCGTTGCGGCGGGCAAAGTACGTTTTGTCGGCGTGTCGAACGAAACTCCCTGGGGGGCAATGGAATATCTGCGCATTGCCAGTGACAAAAAACTGGCGCGCATTCATTCGATCCAAAATCCCTACAACCTCCTGAACCGGTCTTTCGAGGTCGGGCTTGCCGAGATAAGCCTGCGCGAGGACGTGCCGCTGCTTGCGTATTCACCGCTGGCATTTGGCGCTCTCAGCGGTAAATATCTCGATGACCGCAGGCCGGATGGCGCCCGGCTCACGATGTTTCCGCAATTCGCCCGCTACACCGGAGAAGCCGGCGTCAGGGCAACTCATTCTTACGTTGAAATTGCACGACGCCACGGTCTCGACCCGGCGCAGATGGCAATTGCCTATGCGGTTTCGCGCCCGTTCACGGCAAGCGTGATTATTGGCGCTACTACGATGGAGCAGTTGCGTTCGAACATTGCCGCCGTGGAACTGACGCTCGATGATCAGGTTCTGGCCGAAATCGAAACAGTGCATTCCGCCTGTTCCAATCCCTGCCCCTGATGCCCCGCGGCAATCGTCAGGCTGCTCTAACGTTTCTGCAATGCGCCGAGAAGGCCGCGCACCAACGCCCGTCCGAGCTGGCTGCCAAAGCTGCGCAGCGCGCTCTTGGTCATCGCCTCGCCGTACGACTGGCGCGCCCGACCGCGTGATTTTGGCGCCGTTTTCGGAACGCTCTTTGCCGCCGCTTCCTGCGCTTCCAGTGCCTTTTGCGCACGCGCGGTGAGGATTTCGTAAGCAGATTCCCTGTCAACCCGATGGTCGTAACGCCCGCCAACCGGACTGCGTCGCCGCATCGCATCGACTGCCGCCTGTTCTGCGGGACCGATTTTCGACAATGGCGGGCGGATCAGGCAGCGTTGGACGATGCCCGGGATTCCCTTGTCCTCGAGCGTCGATACCAGTGCCTCGCCGACGCCGAGCTGGGTAATAACGGTCTCGGTGTCGAGTTGCGGATTGGTTCTGAATGTCTGAGCGGCCGCACGAACCGCCTTCTGGTCGCGCGGCGTGAAAGCCCTCAGTGCGTGCTGGAACCGGTTGCCGAGCTGACCCAGTACCGCATCCGGAAGATCCAGCGGATTCTGAGTCACGAAGAAAACGCCGATCCCCTTCGAGCGAATCAGGCGCACGACCTTTTCGATCTGCTCCTCCAGCGCCGCGTTTCCGGCGTCGAAAAGCACGTGTGCTTCGTCAAAGAAAAACACCAGCCGGGGTTTGTCGGGATCCCCGACCTCGGGAAGTTCCTCGAATAACTCGGCCAGCAGCCACAACAGCACGACGCCGTACAGGCGCGGGTGCTGGAACAACTTATTGCTCGCGAGCACATTGATCAGCCCGCGGCCCGCCATGTCCTGGCGCATCAGGTCGCGGATGTCCAGCGCGGGCTCGCCGAGAAAGTGTTCGACGCCCTGCTGTTGCAGCACCAGCAATCGGCGCTGGATTGCCGCCACGGATTGCGGGCTGACGAGTCCGTATTGTGCCGACAGCGCGTTGCGGTTGTCGGAGACATGAGTCAGCAGCGACCGCAGGTCGGCCAGGTCGAGCAGCAACAGACCCTGCTCGTCGGCGACCCTGAACGCAATATTCAGAATGCCTTCCTGGGTGTCGTTTAGTTGCAGCATTTGCGCCAGCAGTACCGGCCCGAGTTCGCTTACCGTGGTGCGCACGGGGTGGCCTTGTTCGCCGAAAACGTCCCAGAAAACGACCGCGGCGGCGGCCGGTGTGTAGTCATCGATGCCGATTGTCGCGGCGCGCTCCAGCAACTTCGGGTGCGGGGGTGCAGCGCTGCAGAGGCCGCTGAGATCGCCTTTTACGTCGGCCAGGAACACCGGCACGCCGGCGTTCGAGAATTGCTCGGCGAGGACCTGCATGGTCACGGTCTTTCCCGTGCCGGTCGCACCGGCAATCAAGCCATGCCGGTTGGCGAATCGCGTTTGCAGGGACACCTTTTCGATGCCGCCGCCAATCAGAATTTGTTGTTTTTCCATGGCTTTTTCCAGGGCTCTCGGGGGCCGGGCCGGTGCTTCGGCATACTTTAGCAGTTACGCGTTTACTCTACCTCGCAAAGGCGCTAGTGTCGGGGTGTCGCTACAGGAAATATCCGCCATGAAATTTATTACCCGATTGGTGTTTGTAATGGCGCCTGCGCTGCTTGCCGCAGGGATGTTGTTCGCGCATCCGGGCGACTATCACAAATATTCCGGAGAACAGCTTTACATGCGATTTTGTGCCAGTTGTCATGGCACGAGTGGCGCCGGAGACGGGCCCGTCGCGGAAGCACTATCCACTCATTTGCCCGACCTTCGCGAAATGGCGGTGCGCAGCGGTCAGCGGTTTTCGCGTGACTGGGTCTATCGCATAGTCGACGGTCGGGTGCGGATTGCCGCACACGGCACTCGTGAAATGCCGGTCTGGGGGACCGGCTTTTACGTCGAATACGGCGCCAATGCCGATGCCGACGGTAAAGCCCAGGCGATCATATCGGAGCTCGTCGATTATCTGATCGCGATCCAACAGCCACCGTTGGAGTCGCCCTGACTTGCCACGGTTGCCGGTCAACATGCGCGCGGTTGGAATCGAGACGGCTGGCGGTCCCGAGGTTTTAGGTGTCGTGGAGGTGCCTGTCCCGCGACCGGGCGGAGGCGAGGTTCTGATCGCGGTCGAAGCTGCTGGCGTCAACCGTCCCGACGTGTTTCAGCGTCAGGGCCTGTATCCGCCGCCGCCGGGTGCCTCCGAAATTCCCGGGCTCGAAGTGGCGGGAACCGTTGTTGCGGTTGGCGAAGGCGTGGCCGAGCCGGTAATCGGGAGTCGTGTTTGCGCGTTGCTTGCCGGCGGTGGTTATGCCGAATATGCGGTGGCTCCCGCCGGTCAGTGTCTGCCGATTCCGGCCGGGCTCAGCGCAGTCGAGGCCGCGGTTTTGCCGGAGACCTACTTTACGGTCTGGAGCAACGTATTCGATCGGGGCCGCCTGCAGCCTGGCGAGTCATTGCTTGTACACGGCGGTTCCAGCGGAATCGGAACGACGGCGATCCAGATGGGAGCCGCGCTCGGTGCTACGGTTTATGCCACGGCCGGAAGCGGCGGAAAATGCGCGGTCTGCGAAGAGCTCGGCGCAACTCTGGCTGTGAACTACAGGCAAAAGGACTTTGTCGAGGTATTGCGCGATGCCACCGGCGGTCGCGGGATCGACGTGACGCTGGATATGGTTGCCGGGCCCTACCTCGAACGCAATGCGCAACTGGCGGCGGTAGACGGCCGGATCGTTATCATCGCGTTCCTCGGTGGCACGGTTGCGACGGTTGATCTTCGGCCGCTGATGATGAAGAGGCTGGTAGTCACCGGATCGACGCTGCGGGCGCGCTCCGTCGCGTTCAAGACGGAAATCCGGTGCAACCTTCTCGAGCGGGTGTGGCCGCTTCTGGAGGAGGGCCGAATCCGGCCGGTTATCCACCAGCAATTCGCGCTCGCAGAAGCGGCTCAGGCGCACGCGCTGATGGAAAGCAGCCAGCATATCGGCAAGCTCGTACTGCGGCCGGATTGAGTCCCGCCTGCTCCACGGCTGCGCCGGGGGCCGCGAGGCAACGGCTTACCAGGCACAGGTGCGCGCTGAGTTTTGCTCGTCCAGCCATTGCCGCAGCGGAGCGTAGTACTCGAGCAGGGCGCTGGCCGAAACCTCCCTCGACCCGGTTGCGAGTTCCAGCGCATTCGGCCACGGCTTGCTGGCTCCAAGGCTGAGCATCGCATGCAGGCGGCTACCGAATACCTTGTCTCCGGCAATACTGCACTGGTGCAACGGCACGCTGGCCCCGGCGCAGGCCGCTCCCAGCAACTGGTAACCCAAAACGACACCGAATACTTCGGCCATCGGATCCTCGCCGGCAGCGATTTCCGGCAGCAGTGCCGCAGCGAAGCCGTCGTCGCGCAGCGATGCCGCATCTATTCCGGCATAGTGACGCATCGACTGCCACCAGTCGCGGTCGTATGCCGCCGCTGCGGTCGAACCTGAAAATACCGATCGCTGCCAGTCCGCCGCGGCGATATTGCCCATCAGCCGCGGCAGAGTCCGCAGCGCCTGGTCCAGCAGACGCGCGATTTCGCTGCGCCCGCCAGGTAATTCCTGCAACAGTCCCAGGCCGCGAAGATAGATCGGCGTCAGCGACAGCAAGGCCACCTGCGCGTGAGCGTAATCGAAGCCGGGGTGGGGCGGAGTGCGATACGCCCAGTCGAGGTCGGCGAACGCAAGGTCGTAATGCAGGGTGGCAATTGCCCGGTGCAGCCAGTCGAAATTCTCTGCGCCGATATCGTTGCAGATGGCAATGCGCACATCGCGATACGAGTCCACGTCACTACCCGCGCGAAGGCAACCTGTTTCGTCGCTGCCGCTGTCGAACTGCGAGCGCTGCCAGAAACTGTCCGGCAGCGCGGGGTATCCGAGCGTGCCAAAAAACGCCGCTGCGAAATGGGCAAGCTCCTGGATGCTGGAGAATCTATCCGGAACGGCCTGTTCCAGGCTGAAAGGTGCGGGCAGGTCCTTCGCTGCCAGGTCTCTCAGTCCGCGCCAGTCGCGCGGGTCCAGCGTGCCGAGTAACCGGGCCGGAATTGTACCGTCGGCTGTTTGTGCACCTGCGATTTCGTTTGCATCCAGCTGTGCCGCTACGTGGCAATGCAGTGCCCCATAAAAGGGCTTGAGCTCAAGCCATAGCGCATCGACCCGTTCGGCCAGTCCCGCGTCGTCCATCTCGTATCCCGCGGCGAGCCATTCGACGAAATTTTCATAGCCCCATTGCGACGCCGCTGCGTTCAGGGGCGTGACCGTTTGTGCAAAGGCCGACCGTTGCGGCGCCAGTTGGTCGAGCCAGCCCAGCCGATAGAACTGACGCTCGTCGGGACCGGTGCTCAGGCTCATATGTTCCTCGACCGCAATTCTGTCGAGGCACGGTCCGGCCTCGACGCACAGCGCGGTCATCGCGATGTTGCGGCGATACCCGGCGACCAGTCTTGCCAGGCTCTCGCGTGCATCCGGGTCGGCCGGGAGCGGCCACTTCGTTCGCTGCCGTAGCAATGTCAGTTTGCGCAAATCGTGGTCCGCCCATGCACTTCGGTCTGCCCGCAGCAATTCGGCGATTCCGTCGCCAATCAGTTCGCTGCGCCGGCGTTCAACGTAGTTGGCCAGCTGGAAGGTATCGTGTCCGGGCTGGGTTATCGTCAGCCAATCCGCCACACCGAGGTTGGCGTCGTGTTCCGCAAGTTGCTGTTCCAGTTGCGCCGGCGTGGCCGGGCCTGTCGCTGCCGGGGCTTGTTGCGCATTCGTCTTTGCGGCCGGCGTCGCCAGGCCAACGACAGCCGCCAACAGGCAGATAGTTGGGCGTCTCATTCAACGGGCCTCTTCGCAATTCCGCGAAACAGGGTATAGGAAACACGTTGCGATGCGGAGCGGATGTGCTGGCCCGGGCAAGCTTAGATCTATAGTCCGTTGCCCCCGGATCCTGCGGAGCGATTGCGGAATTATTGGCGGGATATAGCAGTTACAGGGTTCGCATCGCATCATCTACGCCGTCATTATCGTGTCGGAATTCGGCCGCAGCGATTCCCCATGGACCAGAACAGCCCAATGCCGACCCGAGTGGGCCCAATCATCGGGGTTTGGATTGCGCTCATTGGCACTCAGCTACTCGGCTCTGCGCCGGCCTCCGCGTTCGGGCCGATGGGTCATGCGATCGTCGGCGAAATTGCCACGCCGCTGCTGTGCGAATCCGCGCTGGTGCGGTTTGCGGCGGTTTCGGGAGAACGGGATCTCGCCACCGCCGGTTTGTGGGCGGACCGTATTCGCGATCTGCCCGAGTGGCGGCACACGCTGCGTTGGCACTACGTCGATATTGGCGACGACGCTGCGTTGGTCGAGAGACAGTTGCCGCCCGGTGGCGATCTGCTGACGGCGCTATCTCGTTCGTACGATTTGCTGCGTCGTAACGACCGCAAGCCGGTCGAGCAGCGCGAGGCGCTTCTGTTGCTGATTCACCTGGTTGCGGATCTGCATCAGCCGCTTCATGTCGGCCGCCCGGGTGACTACGGTGGCAATTCAATTGCGTTGTTTTATCGCGGTACCAGCACCAATCTGCACCGGCTATGGGATGGTGAATTGCTGCAAGCCACGCCCGTTACGGCGGCGGAGTATGCCTGGGCGCTTGCACCGCTGCGCGGGTTCCTGGCGCAACAAGGAGGCGTTCTCGACGTTCTATCCTGGGCCGAGGAGTCGCGGGCTTTGCGACGGCATGTCTATGCGGCCATGAGCTCGCGGCCTGTCAGCCGCCGTTACGAGTTAATGGCGCGCACCATTTTGCATCGTCGACTGGCTCAGGCAGGGGCAAGGCTGGCGGGGTTGTTGAACGAATTGTATTGCCGGCAGTGAGGCCGTCGCCCTCACTGCGACCGGCTGTCAGTCAAGTTCCATGAGCGCTGCGCTTGCCCGGCCCCGCAATTCGTCGATTGCATCGGTAACGCGGTCGATGTCACCGCTCTCGGTGCCGAGCCCTTCCCAGTTTTGCTGCCAGGTGACGAAACGTGTCCCGGCGCTCGCCGGGACCGGGGCCGGCATGTTTCTTCCAAGATCGCGTACGGTGAGAACATAGGCCCAGCCGCCGCGCGGGTTGCCGCGCTCGGTGTCCCGATCATAGTGGGCCAGGAAAACGAGTTCCTGCAATTCAC
>PKUM01000148.1 GCA_002868855.1 Chromatiales bacterium
CCTCGGCTTGTGGATGATTGCACCATTCCCGTCCTTCGGAGATTTCGAAACAAAGATTCAGCCCTACCCGATTCGTACCGTCAGCGAGAATGATGACGGCCAGCAGTAGAAAAACGACGCGTAGTGTTAATCCAAATATCTGACGAACGATCCCGTGTTGGCGCCGAGTGCGAAAATAACGCCGCAGCCAAAGCACCGCGACAGCCAATAGAACCGTACCTATTGCGAGGCTGAGCGGACTATCGATGAAGGGTTCGGCAGCCACGTTGCGGCACCAGTGAGATCAAAGACGCAACATCAGGTTGACCACGTCCGGATCGTCGCTATCCGGGGAAAGGTCGAAACCAATCGACTCAGCGAGGCTCAGCATGTTGTGATTTTCACGCAGAACGACGCCCTCCATAAAGCGTAGTCTGCGATCACGCGCAATTTCAATCAGGGTCTTTAGCAGGCGCGTGGCCAGGCCACGCCCTTGCCAGTTATCGGCGACGACAATGGCGAATTCGCAGGACTCCTCTCCCAGCATCGTTACGTATCGCGCCACGCCGATCTGTTTTTCCGCGTCATCTTTCTCAATCGTGGCGATCAGTGCCATCTCACGGTCATAGTCGATCTGGGTAAATCTCGATAGCATCGCCGGCGTGATTTCCTGGAGCGCATACATGAATCGAAAATACCGGGACTGTTCCGAAAGGCCATTCACGAAATCGCGTTCGATGAGCGCGTCCTCGGGCCGAATTGGTCGAATCGTGATGGACGTTCCGTCGGTCAGTTCCCACTGTTGCACGAGATCGGTCGGATAGGGATGGATAGCCATATGGTCATAGCCGGCCGCCGCAGAGGTTACACGGTCGACGACGATCCTGGCGTCCACGACGACGACGCCCTTGTCGTCCGCGATGACGGGATTCAGGTCGAGTTCCTTGAGCCAACGCAATTCGCAAACCATCTCCGACACCCGCAGTAACAAATCCTCCAGCGCCCGCATATCGGCGGCCGGTGTACCGCGAAATGCTTCGAGATATTTTGCGGCACGAGTGTTGGAGATCAGTCTGCGCGCAAGAAACCGGTTCAATGGTGGCAATGCAACGGCCCGATCGCGCAACACTTCCACCATTGTGCCCCCCAGGCCGAAACTGATGGCAGGGCCAAACACCTCGTCGCTGACAACGCCAATCATCAGTTCGCGTCCATTGCGCCGTTTCCACATGGGCTCGATCGCAACGCCCTGGATTTTCGCATCCGGACAGCGCTCCTTGACCCCATCGATCATCTTCTGAAAAGTGCCACGAACTTCCCGTGCCGTCGCGATACCAAGCTGGACGCCGCCGACGTCCGTCTTGTGGGTGATATCGGGCGACAGGATTTTCATTGCAACCGGGAAACCGATTTCGGTGGCGAGCAGCACCGCATCGGAAGCGTTATGCGCCGGAATACTCTTGACCACCGGCACCTTGAACGCGGACAACAGTGCTTTGGACTCTGCCAGGGTAAGAACCTTGCGCCGTTCGTCCAGAACCGATTCGATAATCAGTTTTGCGCTGTCAACGTCCGGCGCCGACTGTCGCGTCAGGGGTTCAGGAACCTGCAGCAGTTGCTGCTGGCTATCGCGGTACATTGCGATCGCCGCGAATGCGCGGACCGCCGCCTCGGGCGTGCGATAGCTCGGAATGTTATTGGCCCGGAAAAGAGCGTGACTGGAGGCAACCGCGGGTTCTCCCATCCAGCAGGTAAAAATCGGTTTTTTCGCGCCGCTGGCAATGACGGTCAGTTTTTCAGCCACCTCCTCCGGCGCCGAGAGCGCCTGGGGCGTAAGAATGGCAAGCACTGCATCGACGCCCGGATCATCGATACACGCGAGCAGGGCCTCCTGGTAGCGCTCGGGGCTCGCGTCCCCGAGCACGTCAACCGGGTTGGCATGGGACCATGCTGGCGGCAGCGCCCGGTCGAGGCGTTCGATGGTTTCCTTGCCAAATTCCGCCAAGGTCACATTTCGCGCGACGCACTCGTCCGCCGCCATGACTCCCGGCCCTCCCGCGTTGGTGACTATTGCAAGCCTGTTGCCGTGACATCGGACGCCGGAGTCCAGCGTTGCCGCCGCCGAGAAAAAGTTTGCGAACGTCGGGACTCTGAGAACGCCGGCCCGTCTCAGCGCCGCGTCGAATACGTCGTCCGAACCAACAATTGCGCCGGTATGCGACACCGCCGCACGAGAACCCGCCTCATAACGACCGGATTTCATTACCACAACCGGCTTGGCTCTTGCTGCCGCTCGCAGAGCACTCATGAAGTGCCGGGTCTGATGAACGCCCTCGATGTACAGCATGATGCTATCGGTTTGCGAATCCGCAATCAGGTAATCGAGAATTTCGCCAAATCCCACATCGGCCGACGTGCCAGTCGAAATCACCGTCGAGAAACCGACGTTATTCGGGCCCGCCCAATCCAGTATTGCTGTGCACAGGGCCCCGGACTGTGAAACCAGCGCGATTCTTCCATCGTTGGCATCGCTATGGCTGAAGGTTGCGTTAAACCCGATGCTCGGGCGAATCACACCGAGGCAATTAGGGCCAAGAAATCGCAGCCCGGCCCGACGGGCCCGTTTTGCGGTGAGTCTCTCGAGTGCCCGGCCCTGCTCGCCTGCTTCCCCGAACCCGGCCGAGATTACGATTGCCCCCGGCACCTCCATCTCGCCGCAGTCGGAGATGATATCGGGCACGGTCGCCGCCGGTGTGGCGATAATAGCCAGATCGACCGACTTGCGAACGGCTTTGAGCGAGGGGTAGCACTTGTGTGTTCCAATCTTCTTGTACTTTGGGTTGATCCGGTAAATGCGGCCCTTGTAGCCTGCCCGCTGCATATTCCGCAGCAGAATATTGCCGAGAGAATCCGCTTGCGAACTCGCGCCGTAGAGTGCGACCGAAGTAGGTTCGAAAATTGGTTTTACGCCTGACCGTGGCATGTTTTTGGCACTCCTGCCGCATTGTTCTGTGCTAGCTTAGGCATACAGTATGACAGTAGATCATCACGACGGCAGCCCTACCCCATGACTACCGCTTATTTTTTTCACCCGGTTTGTGAAAAGCACGAAATGGCCGATGGACATCCCGAATGTCCGCAACGGCTTGCCGCAATCGAGGATCAGCTGAAAGCACTCGGTATCTACGATTTTTTGCTCCATCGGGAAGCGCCGCTAGTCGGGCGCGAGGCATTGCTCCGGGTTCACACCGAGGCGCATGTCGATTCGATGTTCGCGCGCGCGCCGCTCGAGGGTTTCGTTCCTGTCGATCCCGACACCTGTATGAACCCGTTTACGCTGGAGGCGGCGCAGCGTGCCGCCGGCGCAGTCGTCGAGGCGACCCGTATGGTTATTGAGGGTGCAGCGCAGAACGGATTTTGCAACGTGCGCCCTCCGGGTCACCATGCCGAGCGTGCGACGGCGATGGGGTTTTGTTTCTTCAACAATGTAGCCGTGGCAGCGGCCTACGCGCTGGAGGTCGGTGGACTCGAAAGAGTTGCCGTTGTCGACTTCGACGTTCATCACGGCAACGGTACCGAGGATATCTTCTGGCATGACCACAGGGTGATGGTGTGTTCCAGTTATCAGCACCCGCTGTATCCGTATTCGGGAGCGCCGAGCATACCCGGCCATATCGTCAATACGCCTTTGCCGGCGGGTACCGGCGGCGAAGGTTTCCGCGATGCGGTGCTTAGCCGCTGGCTGCCCGAACTGGAGAGCTTTGCGCCGCAACTGATCCTGATATCCGCCGGATTCGATGGACATGTTGCCGACCCTCTGGCGAACCTCGCGCTTACCGAGAGCGATTATGTCTGGATCACGCAGATCCTGCTGGATCTCGCCCGGCGCCATGCGGGAGGACGGGTGGTTTCAACCCTGGAAGGCGGCTACGACCTCGGCGCACTCGGACGGTCCGCGGCACGTCACGTACGCGCGCTCTACGATGCCTGAAAAGCGGCGTGGCCAGTGACCTGCCTATAGACGTTCGTCCGGGACCGCGAGCACCGGGCACTGGGCCTCGCTCAAAATGCCGAGCGTCACGCTATTGGCGGCGGCACCGAAGATGCCATCCTCCGTTCTGCCGGTTGTAACAATCAGGTCCGCCGGCAATTGCCTGGCAAAACGTAAAATACTTTCCACCGGATTGCCTTCTCGGACATGTTGTCTAACGACGACCCGCGGGTCGGCACTTTGCTCAAGCGGGACCGCCGGGGGGCGCTCACCTACATGCAGAATATGCACCTCCGCCTCGGGTTCCCCGGTGATGAGCGCAATTCTCGTCGCATAGACGAATGCGGCGCGGCAGTCGGGTTGATGGTCGACCGCAACCAAAATGCGTTTTAGGTTGAGATCACCCGCGGATGAGACGAAACCTGCACAGCCGCCGGGCAGGAACAGCGTCATCGTATCCGATCGTTTGGCAACGCTTTGGGCTACTGATCCGCGCAACCACTTCGGCAGCCCCGTACCGGTATCGGTCGCAAGCACGAGAAGATCAGTCGGATTGTCATCGAGGTACTCTGCAAGCGCGCCGATGGTATTGCGGCTGCCGGATGCTACCTTGTTGACCTTCACACCCAGTTTTTCGAACACGGCCTCGGCCGGACTTTGCGGCGGCAGAACGTTCCATTCTTCCAGCGTTTTGCGAACGCCGGGATAACGCGACCAGTCCGGCCCGTCACGGTGTTCCGGACCGGTGTTCATGATCGTCAGCTCTCCGGCGCGCAGAAGCGCAATCGCCAGAGCATGGACAAATGCCGTATCACTTGCCGCAGAGAAGTCGGTCGCGTGAAATACCGACTTTACGAACGGGACCGGCAATGCTTGTTCATCCATGGGGTTTTTTGTCCTTATGTTTTTTTAGCGATAGGTCTCTACCGTAATGTCTTGCAGCCGGAACCCGACAAATGTCAGTGTGCGGACAAACTCCGTTGAGCTCTTCTCGTAGACCCAGACCTCGCGTTTTGTCGAATCGCTTCCTGAGACGACCTCGCGATAATTGGGTTCACCGCATTTACTGAGGACGGTGGTCTTGGAGTCATTGAGCTTGATTATGCGACTACCGCACCGCATCTGATCGCCGGCCGCTACCGGATCCGGCAGCAGCGCCAGCGCCAAAATCGCGGCCGTACACACTGCAGACGGCAGTCGTGCTGCAAGAAGTTTCATGCGCGAAACCCATCATTTTTGGTCATGAAAGCATAATCGGTGAAGCACCCAGATGCCATTCCGAAGGTATCACGAGCATCGTTATGTTCAAACGGACTCGGGTGCGCGCGATTCTCCCTCCAGACACAGCTCGTTTTTTGCGATGTTTTGATCTGCGCAGCCACGAGTCTCCAGCTGTATTGTCGAATGGTCAATGCCGAAATTCGAAATGAGTATCCGTTTTATTGCGACCAATGCGGCGCCAGGATCGCTGCCGTCGGCAAGTTCAACGTGGAGTGTCACCATCGGGTGCTCGCGCGTCAGGCACCAGGCATGCATATGATGGATGCCGATTACACCTTCAACGTCGGCGCAAAGCGTGCCCCGGACGGCGTCCAGGTCAAGCCAGTCGGGCGTGCCCTCCAGAAGGATGTGAGCGGACTGCCGCAACAACTTCCACGCATTGCGCAGCACAAGAGCGGCCACAACCAGAGAAAGCATGGGGTCGACGCTGACCCAGCCGAACAGCGCGATTAGCAGTGCAGCAATGATGGCGGCCACAGACCCGAGCAGGTCGCTCAAGACGTGAAGGGTCGCGCCACGGATATTGAGGTTGTTGCGATCGCCGCCATGCAGAATCAGAAAAGCCACTGCGTTCGCCGCCAGTCCCATGATCGCGACCACCAGCATCGTCCCCACGGCAATCGGCTGTGGGGCAAAAAGGCGTCCGATTGCCTCTACTGCTATCCACAGGACTATCGCGACCAGGGCTGCCCCGTTACCGAGCGCGGCCAGAACCTGGGCGCGCTGGTAACAATAAGATCTGCGCGGATCGGAAGGTTTCTCAGCAAGCCGGAAAGCATACAGTGCGACTGCCAGGGCGAGGCTGTCCGTGAGCATGTGCCCGGCATCCGCCAGCAGCGCCAGCGAGCCGGAAAGCCAGCCGCCGACGGCCTCGACGACCATGAAAGATGCGGTGACCGCAAGCGCCCAGCCGACCCTGGTCTTATTGTCGAAATGCCTGTCGGTCACGGTCCCGGGTATCCGCGTCTAGTCCTTGCCCTCCTCCGTCGGCCAGTCGAATTCGATCACCTCCCAGCGGTTGGTGTCCTCGTGCCGCGCTGTGCGGCGTACCGCATCCTCGATACTGCGGTGATTCCATTCGCCAATTTCGTCGGCACGATCACGAAGCCAGTCCGGAACGTCTCCGGTTCCAAACCGTTCCATTACGATCAGCGGCTTGTTCATTGCCTGCGCCGCGTTGACCTGGAATTCGATCCATTCGCGAAAATCCTCGTACATGCTCGACAGGATAATCACGGTCTCGGCCGGTTCGATCTGGCGCCGCAGCTCAGCCTTGAGGTCTTCTTTTGTCCCGGCCGGCTTTTGCGCCGGTTTGCTGTAGTTGAGATAGTAAAAATTAGTGGTGCTTTCGAGGTATTCGAACACCCGGAAATAGTCGTCCTGATCCTGCCAGACGTGACTCACAAACAGTTTGAACGGGTTGCGCTGGGACATTTACGCGAACTCCCCTTGCCATGTAACGGATATTCTAGCCAACGTCGGCCATATCTGTCTCGGCGCAGTGACCAAATCCACTATAATGGTTGCTTGCCCCGGGGATGGGCCGAGGCCTCGAAGCCGGCCCCAACATTGATCGCGAGAGATATACGACTCGATGCGCTTACTTCTATGGAACATTCGCTACGCCTCGGGCTACGGCCCCAGTTTTCATCTTCCCGTTCCCGGTGCCGGATATCTTCGCAGTAACCGGGACAACCTGGAGAGAATCACCCGCTTCATCCACGGCTACGACCCGGATATCGTCGGCCTCGTAGAGGTTGATACCGGTTCGATCCGCTCCGGCGGCGTCAACCAGGCCGAGGCCATGGCAGACTCCATGGGGCATTACTCCACCTATCAGTGCAAGTACGGTCAGGAGAGCCTCAACCGCGGTCTTCCGATCGTGCGCAAGCAGGGAAACGCTTTTCTCGCGGCCCCACGGGTCAAGGGTGAGCGCTTCCATTATTTCGATACCGGCATCAAACGCCTGATCATCGAACTCGAACTGGATCAGCTGTCGGTCTTTCTGGTCCATCTGTCGCTTAAATATCGTCATCGCCATTTTCAGCTTAGATATCTGCATGAGCTGATCGGGGCGACCTCCAAACCGGTCATCGTCGCCGGCGATTTCAATACTTTTTGGGGTGAGCACGAGATTTATCTGTTTATGGAGGCGGCCGGATTGAAGAGTGCGAACGTAGAGGGTCTGCCCTCCTATCCCAGCCGCTCGCCGCGCAAGGAACTCGATTTCATTCTGTATGGAGACGGTATCTCGGTTGAGAACTTCGAGATTCCGTCCGTCACCTTTTCCGATCATCTGCCGCTGGTCTGTGACTTCAAAATTGGTCGGCGCATACGCAGTGCGGCCTGATGGCGCGCTGCACATAATCCAGGAGTACCGCGATGAATGAGGCGCACAGCACTACCCATTGGCGAGTCGAGGACGATCCGCGCGGGGTGGTATTGCTGACACTGGACAAGGCCGACGCCACGGCCAACGTTCTCTCGGGTGACGTGATGAGAGAGCTTTCCGATTGTCTGGATATGCTCGAAGCTCGTGCCCCCAGGGGGCTGGTCATCCGCTCCGGCAAGGCCAAGGGTTTCATCGCCGGTGCCGATATCAAGGAGTTCACCAGTATCCACTCGCTGGACGACGCCGTGCGTCTCGTTCGTCTCGGTCAGGGCCTTATCAATCGAATCGAGGCGCTGCCTTTCCCGGTGGTCGCGGCGCTAAACGGATTCGCACTCGGGGGCGGCCTGGAACTGGCCATGGCCTGCCACCATCGGGTGATCGTTGACGATCCGAAGGCGGTCGTCGGTCTGCCCGAGGTGCGGCTCGGCATTCATCCGGGGTTCGGCGGTACCGTGCGCGCGCCGCGCCTCGCCGGGGTAATCGAGGGTGTGCAAATGATGTTGACCGGGCGCGCTCTGCGCCCTGATCGCGCGCTCCGACTGGGGCTGGTCGACAAGGTAGTGGCCCGTGACAAACTCGTGGACAGCGCCGTGGCGATGGCGCTGAACCCGCCGCCAGCGCGGAAGACATCGCTCAAGGAGCGGTTCCTCTCGTTTGCACCGGTTCGCGGCATCATTGCGGACAAGATGGTGAAACAGGTGGCGCGACAGGCCCGTCGCGAACATTATCCGGCACCGTATGCAATCGTCGATTTGTGGCGCCGTTTCGGCAGCGCCCCCGACCAGGAACGGTACGAACAGGAAGCGCAGAGTTTTGCGCGCCTGATGATCGGCGACACCGCGCAGAACCTGGTCCGGGTCTTTTTTCTTCAGGACCGGATGAAAGCGCTCGGCAGCAGACGCAAGGCAGACGTTGCGCATGTCCATGTCGTCGGCGCCGGGGTGATGGGCGGGGATATTGCTGCCTGGTGTGCGCTGCGCGGCCTCGAGGTTACGCTACAGGATCGCGAACTTCGGTACGTCGAGCCGGCGCTGGAACGGGCGCGCAAGTTGTTCGAGCGAAAGACCCGCGGGGAGGTAGCGCTCAACGAGGCCATTGGCCGGCTGCGAGCCGATGTCGAAGGTGAGGGAGTGGCCAGGGCCGACCTCGTCATCGAGGCGATTTTCGAAGATGCGGAGGCAAAAAAGGCGCTGTATCGCGACCTCGATTCCCGCATGAAACCGGGCGCGCTGCTGGCGACCAACACATCGAGTATTCGCCTGGAGATTTTGCGAGACAGTCTGCGCGAGCCGGACCGGTTGATTGGACTGCATTTTTTTAACCCCGTCGCAAAGATGCCGCTGGTCGAGGTGATACATACGGCGTCTACGGATCAGGAAGCGGTCGATCGCGGTCTGGCTTTTGCGCGGCAAATCGACCGTCTACCCCTGCCCTGTCTGAGTGCGCCGGGTTTTCTGGTCAACCGGGTGCTGGGCCCATACATGATGGAGGCTTTTTTGCTGGCCGAGGAAGGAGTCCCATTGGCGGTCATCGACGCGACGGCGGAAGAATTCGGCATGCCGATGGGTCCGGTCGAACTCGCCGATACGGTCGGCCTGGATGTTGCGCTGCACGTAGGCCGTATTCTCGGTGAGGCCTTTGGGCTGCCGGTTCCCGACGAACTGAATCAGATGGTCGGGAAAAAGAACCTGGGGCGCAAAACGGGCGAAGGTTTCTACGTTTATCAGGATGGCAAGGCGGTCAAGCCCGAGGCAGGCGACTACACTGCGCCCCCGGATCTTTGCGATCGTCTCATTCTGCCGCTGCTGAACCAGGTTGCGGCATGTTTGCGCGAGGGCGTCGTGGAAGACGCCGACCTTGCCGATGCAGGTGTCATTTTTGGGACGGGATTCGCGCCATTTACTGGCGGGCCGTTGCACTATGCACGTAAACGCGGAATCAGTGACGTGGTTGCAACGATGCAGCGTCTGGCAAAGAGTCATGGTGACAGGTTCCTGCCCGACGCTGGTTGGGATCAGTTGGCTGGGGATGCTGATGCGGCGAAGCAAAACGATGATTAGTCGGTTGGCCCGGGACATGGCGGGAGAGCGTGCTGTGCTAGAATCTGCCGCCCCTACGACAGTTGGTTTTTGCCGGGTTTCGGGTCGCTCATTCCGTCGTATTTGCTTGTGAGTATCAATGGAAGCTAAACAGGTCGACATCGCTCTCCTCAAGACCCTGTCACCACTCGACGGGCTCAAATCGGAGAACCTGCAGGCGCTGGTCAAAAAGACCGCGGTCCGGACTGTCGCGCGCGGTCGGTTCCTGTTCAAGCAAGGGGATGAAGAGCACCGCACGATATACGTTTTATCGGGTGAAATTGAGCTGCTCGAAGACGACCGGCTTATTCGCACTGTAACCGGCGGGATGGCCGAGGCGCAGAATCCGTTGATGCCGCGTTTGCCGCGCCCGGTTAGCGCGCGGGCAAAAACGGATGTCTCCTATATCTCAATCGATAGCGATCTGCTGGACGTCATGCTGACCTGGGATCAAACCGGCTCGTACGAAGTCAGCGAGCTGCGTGAGGACCTCGCGCCGACCCAGGACGACTGGATGACTACGCTATTGCAGACCAAGGCATTCCACCGCATTCCGCCTGCGAATATCCAGGCGATATTTATGCGCATGCAACAAGTCAATCACAAAGCCGGCGACCTTGTTCTGAAGCAGGGCGATGAAGGCGATTATTTCTACGTGATCACAAAGGGACGTTGCCTGGTGACACGTGAGACCCCGCTCAACAAGGAAGGCATTAAGCTGGCCGAATTGCGGGTGGGAGATACCTTCGGTGAGGAGGCGTTGATCTCGGACGCCAAGCGCAACGCGACAGTGACGATGCTGAGCGACGGCTCACTGATGCGTCTTGCCAAAGACGATTTCAAGACTCTTTTGAACGAGCCGCTGCTGCATTGGGCAAACATGGAGCAGGCGCGGCAGATGGTTGCCGACGGTGCCAAATGGCTGGATGTCCGTCTGCCTAGTGAATTCGAGAATTACCATCTCGATGATGCCATCAATATTCCGCTTTACTTCATACGACTCAAGCTTCAGGCACTGGACCCGGATACCAAGTACATCGTGGTTTGCGATACCGGACGACGCAGTTCCGCGGCCGCATTCATCCTCAGCGAACGCGGTTTCGAAGCTTATGTTCTGGAAGGTGGGCTGACTCTGTCTGACACGGAACAACCAGCCTGACCCCCACGCGGTCTACATCGTGTGGGTGGGTTTGTCACCGCCGAGTGCGCCGGCGAGATAGTTCTCAATCTTCTTCTGGGTATTGCCGCGGTCCTGATCGCTGAATTGGACGCCGATCCCGGCGGTGCGTTTCCCCTGCGCGCCCTTGGGCGTTATCCAGACGACCTTTCCCGCGACCGGGATTTTCTCTTCCTCGCCCATCAGGTTCAGCAGCATAAATACCTCGTCACCGAGGTTGTAACTGCTGTTGGTGGGTATAAACAGGCCACCATTGCCGACGAACGGCATATACGCCAGATACAGCGCACTCTTGTCCTTGATCGTCAACGTCAATAGACCTGGTTTCTTCATTCATCCAACCTCAAAGGTAACCGGAGGGCCGCGGCTGAGATAGCTGTAATCCCTGGCTCCAAGGTATTAACGCGGCCTCGAATGCAAGTTGCATGTTCAAGGGTCTTTCAATTCCGCGAATCAGCCACTCGAGCCAATCCAGATACTCCATCAATTTGACAATATTCAAATCGACTATCGCATTTTGCAAGGGTCCGGGGATGGATTCTTCTACCTGGTTCACATCCAGAGCACCCGATTTCAGTCGGACGGCCGTCTCAACCAGCTGCTTCAGCCAGCTCAGGATCAACAATGTTTCGCCTCGGGACCATTTTGCGGCAACCGAGCAGGGATCGACGCTGCCAGCGATGACGCCGGTAAGCTGGTCCTGCCAGGTGAGGACGGAGTCGAGATAGCCATTCGCAAAAAGCTCCATCGCCGCCAACGGCGCGCCGTTCGCCGCGGCCAGCAGGCGAGCCCAGTCCGCCTCCCCCTCAGTCGCCCTGAGCCAGGCCAGCGTTGCCTCGCGTTCCGGCGCGGCAAATACAATTCGCTGGCAGCGGCTCAGCACCGTGGCCGGAAGCGCGGACAAACTCGAACAGCACAAAACAAGCGTTGTTTCCGGCGGCGGCTCCTCCAGCGTTTTCAGAAGACTGTTAGCCGCATTGGCATTCATTTTCTCAGCCGGCCACAGTAGCGCCACCTTGCGCCCACCGGCGTGGCTCTTGAACGCCAGATAGGCGGACAACTCCCGAATCTGGTCCACCGTAATCTGGGTCTTTCCATCGGCAACGGTAACTTCGCGATAGTCGGGGTGATTGCCGGCCGCGTGGAGTCTGCAGCCCTGGCAACTGCCGCAATTTTGATTCGATACCGGTGATTGCTGGCACAAGAGCAGAGTCGCCAGGCGTTGTCCAAACACCTTTTTACCCATGCCCCGATGCCCCACCAGCAACGGCGCGTGCCCGAGGCGGTCGCAAACGTGTGCGGCCGTAACCCGTTTCCATTGTTTTTCGTGCCAGGGGAGTATTATGTTTTGTAGATTATTATCAGACATTTATTTAAGATAATTAATCTTTTACTTTAGTATTTTTTCAAGCAAACTCGCCACGACCAGATTCACCTCTGCAATCGGACCGGCCGCGTCCACAACACGCACCCGGTCCGGCTCAGCCGCAGCAATCTCCAGGTAACCGCAGCGAACGCGCTCGAAAAACTGCGCTTTTTCGGATTCGAACCGGTCGGGCTCGCCACGCTTGCGGGCCCGGGCAAGCCCGACCTCGACCGGCGTATCCAAAAGAATCGTCAAATCCGGCCGCAATTCGCCTTGTACCAGCCGCTCGAGCATTCCGATTTCCGCGCGTGCCATTCCCCTGCCGAAACCCTGGTAAGCGTAGGTCGCGTCGGTGAAGCGGTCGCACACTACCCAGTCGCCACGCTCGAGGGCCGGCCGGATCAGGTTCTCGAGGTGCACGGCCCGTGCGGCGAACATCAACAGCAATTCGCCACTTGGCGGCACCTGCTCATCGGACGGGGTCAACAATAGATCGCGAATATCTTCTGCCAGGGGCGTACCGCCCGGTTCGCGGGTGCAGATTACCGAATTACCTGCCGCTCGAATCAGGTCGGCCACATGCTCCAGTTGCGTGGACTTGCCGACACCCTCGATACCTTCCAGCGTAATAAACTTTCCGCGCCCGGGCCTCATCGATTTGCACCGCTTTTCAGTTTTTTCAGATACCTCGCCACCGCCGCATTGTGCTCCTCGAGTGTGTCGGAGAAATAATGGCTGCCATCAGGGTCGCCGGTTGCGACGAAAAACAGGCTTGTTCCGGGCGCGGGATCGGCAGCTGCGGCCAGCGACTCGCGGCCGGGCAAACAGATCGGCGTCGGCGTAAGTCCATGACGAGTGTACGTGTTGTAGGGGGTATCCGTATTCAGGTCGCGGCGCCTGAGATTGCCGTCGAAAGCAGGACCTATACCGTATATGACGGTCGGGTCGGTTTGCAGACGCATCCTTTTGTTGAGCCTGCGGACAAACACGCCGGCAATCTCTGGACGTTCCGAATCCAGCGCCGTCTCTTTCTCAATGATCGAGGCGAGCGTTAGCAGCTCATCCGGGGTTTCGATCGGCAGATCAGGCTTGCGCCCGGCCCATGCGCGCTCGAGCTCGACGTCCATTCGCTCGAGCGCGACCCCCAACAACTGCAAGTCACTGGTGTCGCGTTCGAAGCGATAGGTATCGGGGAAAAAACGGCCCTCGGGGTGCAGATCGGATCGCCCCAGTGCGGCCATGGTTGCAGCCGGATCGTCCACCTCCTGGGTAACCCGAATCGCCGGGTGCGCCTGCAATGCAAGAAGTGCTTCGCGGTATGTCCATCCCTCGACCAGCGTGACGGTGTGGAGAAACACCTCGCCGGCCACCAGCTTTTCAAGCACCTGAAGGCCGGTGATACCGGGAGGGATCTCATACTCGCCCGCCTTTATCTCTTGCGCCAGCCCGCGGTAACGCGTGTACCAGACAAACGCGTCGCGCGAATCCAATACGCCGGCCTCGTCCAGCAGCCGCGCGACGCGATGCAACGACGAACCACTTTCGATCACGATTATGATCGGTTCGCCCTGCGGGTCCACGCTTTGCCGCATCGACTGGTCGACCCACCACGCTACACCCGCCAGACTGGCGGCGCCGACAACGATCAGCAGGGTTACAAATATGAGCAACCGTTTCATCGCAACCTGAACCTGGCGTCAGCCAGACCTTGCAGTCTTCGTGTTAGCGGCCCCACCGGCAGGACCCGGGTATCGATGCGGTTGACCGGCAGGATGCCGGACACCGCATTTGTCAGCAGCAGTTCGTCGCAATCGTGCAGTTCTTCGAGTTCAACGTCGCGGCATTCGACTCTGAGTCCCTCCTCACGGGCAATATCCATCACAGTCGCTCGCATTACACCGGCTACTCCGCAACGCGACAGGTCCGGGGTCAGCAGCACGGAGTTTCGGACCACAAAAACATTGCTCATCGTACCGCACACGACGGTGCCCCCGGCCTGCAACATGATTCCATCGTAGAACTCATCGCCACCCCATTCCGCACGCGCCAGTACCTGGTCGAGCCGCGCAAGTGTTTTCAATCCAGCCAGCAGCGGCTGGGACGAAAGTCGGGTGCTGCATACGCGCACTGCGACACCTTCCCGGTACCAGTGAGCCGGACGTTCGGGCCAGGGACTGGATAATACGACCCGTCGCGAACCGGCATTGGCGTCAATCCGGTAGCCGCGCTCGCCGCCTGACCGCGAAACGATCAGCTTGATAACGGCGCGAGACGAGTCGGCCGCGACGCGATGAATTTCCGATTCGAGCAAAGTTCGCTCTGGCAAATCCAGCGCCAGGCGTTCACAGCCATGAGCGAGTCGTTGCAGGTGGCGATCCAGCAGCGGCGCCAGCCCGTCAATCCACGCTATCGTCTCGAACAGTCCGTCGCCGTAGAGGAACCCCCGGTCGCTGACCGGCAGAAGTCGCGTTTGCTTCCCATCCACTAGACAGGCCCCGGGCTCAGGCATGAACTTGCTCCGGGTCGAGTGCCGCCAGCACGCCCCTGGCCTTGGCCCGCGTTTCCTCCAGTTCGTGCTGCGGTTGCGAATCAGCGACGATGCCCGCGCCCGCATGCAGCGTGAAATAGGCGGGGTGTTGTACGAGTGTGCGGATCAGGATA
>PKUM01000328.1 GCA_002868855.1 Chromatiales bacterium
ATGGCGCGGAGAAATTCGGGCACGCGAGAGTAACGCGGCTTTCGCCGTACCCTACGCAACCCTCAACCTCGGCCATATCCACGGCGGCGATAATCCCAATCGCATCTGTGGCGACTGCGAAATTCACATTGATCTCAGGCCGCTGCCGGGCATGGATACGGAGGCATTGCGCGAAGAACTGCGGGCCCGGGTCCGGCGGGTGCTGGAGAACACCGCGTTCGAACTGGAGTTCCGGGTACTCTTCGACGGCATACCGGCACTCGAGACGGCTGCGGATGCTGCCATCGTCAGTGCGGCCGAGACGCTCACCGGACAGGGCAGTTCAGCGGTTGCGTTCGGCACGGAGGGCCCCTATTTCAAGAAACTCGGCACCGACACCATCATTCTCGGCCCGGGCGATATCGAACAGGCACACCAGCCAGACGAGTACCTGGCACTGGATACGATCCAGCCGACACTGCAGATACTCGAGGGCATGATCCAGCGGTTCTGCCACAACGACCAAACACGGCGCTAGCCAACCGGGCAGACGTCCGTTGCAGGGAAGCAAATTCGTGCAATCACCCGACCAGACCACGGCAGACACCGATGAAACCGCGAGACAGGACGGCGCGCTGGCACGGCTGGCCAGGCTGCTGGCCGATTCTGATCGTACGGTAGTTCTCAGTGGCGCCGGTTGCAGCACCGCGAGCGGTATTCCGGACTACCGCGACAGCGCCGGTCAATGGAAGCGGCCGCAACCGGTTCAATATCAGGATTTTGTCCGTGACCCGGCAACTCGACAGCGCTACTGGGCCCGCAGCTTCGTTGGCTGGGAGCGCATCCGGTCAGCGGCGCCAAACCGTGCACACGAAGCGCTTGCCGCTCTCGAGGCGCGGGGCAAAATCGCGCACCTGGTCACCCAGAACGTCGACGGTCTGCACCAACGTGCCGGGAGCAGGCAGGTTACCGACCTGCACGGGCGACTCGATAACGTCGATTGCCTCGAGTGCGGCGCAAGCTGCGACCGGACCATGTTCCAGAACCGGCTGCGCGCGGAGAATCCCGGTTGGCGGCCGAAGGCGGCCGCTCCAGCCCCTGACGGCGACGCCGACCTGGACCCGGAAAGCTGCGCGGCGTTCAATGTCCCGACCTGCGATAAATGCTCGGGGATGGTAAAACCATCGGTCGTGTTCTTTGGCGAATCCGTACCGCGTGAGCGGGTTGAGCGGGCGTGGGCCGAGGTGAATCAAGCGGATCTTCTGCTTGTCGCGGGCTCATCGCTGATGGTGTTTTCCGGATTTCGCTTTGCCCGTGGCGCGGCGCAAAGAGGCGTTCCGGTCGCGGCGATAAATCTTGGCCGGACCCGGGCGGACGACATGCTGACGGTCAAGGTCGAAGCCGACTGTGGACTCGCTCTCGACAGACTGCGGCTTCGTCTCGACGCATGAACACTCATCCACCCATGGCCAAAGAGACCGCGACAGATGCGCCCGCCGACGCTGCGGTAGCCGCGCTTCCAACGCAGGCAGCGGCGATCATGGACGGCATATCGGCGCTGGCGGCCAAATTGCCGTTCCCGGTTACGGTCGCCTGCGCGATCAGACCACTGAGTCTGAATTCACTGAGTCAGATCGAACACGCGTATCTGCGTGATCTGGGAAGCGGGCCACGGCGCAAGCAATGGCGATTGGGCCGCGCTGCGCTGGCCCGGCTTTTTGCCGCGAACCGCCCTCCACCCGGCAGTGCCGGTACGCCGCAGCAGGCACAGTGGTCGCTCTGTCATACCGACGATCTGGCCATTGCGGTGGCGACCACGGAGCGGGATTTGGCAATCGGAGTCGATATCGAAGCGCCTCCCGGGCCCAGCGAACGCAGCCGGAGGCTTTTTCTAAGCGATCGGGAACAGCGCTGGCTGGGAATGTTGTCCGCGTCCACCCGGCAATCCGCCACCAACCGTTTGTGGGCGCTCAAGGAAGCCGCCTACAAGTCAGTCTCGGTACCGCAGACGGTGGTCCTGAAGGATTTCCGGCTCAGGACCGCCTGCCTCGAACATGGGGTCGCCGACTGCGCAGCCGCCCCCGGAGCAAGCTGTTTCTACCTTACAGACGACGTTGCCGGCACCGCGGTCGCGCTGGCCTATTGCCGTTTGCAGGCGGATGCGGCGCCCGGTCCAATCGCAAAAAAAGCTTGACATCACGACCTTACTTACCTATAAGTAAGCACCATGAACGCAGCAGCACAAGCTATCGATACCCGAACCCAGATCCTCGATATCGCGGAACAACTGGCGCGGCAACGCGGATTCGGCGGATTCAGCTATCGCGATATTTCGCAGCCGCTGGGCATCAAGAATGCGGCGATTCATTATCACTTCCCGACCAAGGCGGACCTCGGTGTCGCATTGCTGACGCGGTACGGGGAAATTCTGAGCAGTCATACCAGCGAATTCATGAAACATGGCGGCTGCGCACTGGACCAGCTGGAGGGTTTTATCGCTTTTTATGGCGACAAAATCTGCAGCAACCAGGGCACGTGCCTGATCGCGACGCTGGCCAGCGAGTTCGCCACGGTGCCGGCCGCGATGCAGGAGGCAGGCAAGACCCTGTCGATGGAAATTCGTAACTGGATGACAAAGGTGCTCGATGTTGGTCGGGAACAGGGTGAATTCAACTTCGATGGCGACCCGGGCGACAAGGCGCTGTTGATCCTGACTTCCATGCAGGGAGCGTCGCAGTTGGCGCGCATGGCCGGCCCGGCAACGATGGATGCCGCGGTTCGGCAAATACGTGCCGATCTCGGTATCGGCAGCGAACTGGTGCGGAAATTGGACCGGACCGAGGCCATTGCCTGATCGTTTTTTTTTGCTCGTTACACTTACTTATCAGTAAGTAATGATATTCCGGAGGGTAAACGCATGAACCAAGCAACGACTTCTTTACAGGGCACATCAGTTACTGATACCCGCACATCGACCGGCCGCGACTTCAGAGTGTCTCCCGGCGGCGGACCGCTCACCGCATTGGTCCTCGGACTGTTGAAAAAGCCCGACTTCGCCGCACTGAGGCTGGTGATCGTAGCGCTCGGAGGACTGGGATTCAGCGCACTGACGTTCGGCCTTGCCGGCATGCTGCCCGGGGACGGGATTCTCTATGCCGGCGCGCTGGCCGCTACCGCGTCGTTTGGCGTGCTCAGCCTCGCTCTTGACGCCCGGTCGGCAGCGGTGGCGGTTGCCCACCTGGCGATCGCGGCGGCGGTGTTCGCGCTGGCACTCCTGGCGAGCCCCGGCAGCATCACCGGAGCGCTGATCCTGACCGGCGCCTGGACCCTCGCTTTCGGTGTCCGCCGGCACGGCCAACCCGGCGATTACGGGCTTACCCCGTTGCTGGTCGGTTCGGGTTCCTATCTGCTTGCCACGGGTACGATTGGCCTGCTGGCGATCGTTTAACGCCGGCGCAGCGTAGATACGGACAGGGCTGGTTTTACCGTGTCCCCGGGCCCCGAAGTGGCGTGGCCCGGGGGCAACATGAGTCAGTGTTGCCGCGAATTGCCGCTACAGTCCTGGTCCTCGACATAATTGACCAGCGAGCGGCCCATCGTGGTCATTGCCTGGGCCACATGATCCAGCGTCGCATCCGTAATATCGACCTGCGCATAGTGATCGCGTAGCAATCTGAGGCGACCCGATTCCAGACGCTCAACGGCACCAACGCGTACGAGTTCCTTCAGCATCGCGCCCGGCGGCAGATCGCCGGCAAAACGGCGTGTCAGCGCATTGAATGAGCGGTCTTCACCCTCGATATCGAGAATCGCAGGAAGACCGTTCGCGGCGCGAAACTCCGGATCGGAATGCCAGCCCAGCAGTACCGCATCGGCGGCACCGCTTCGCACCTCGTCCAGACAGTTGCCGGCGGCGAGCAAGTCGCGAATACGTTTGACTTCCTTGCGGGTAAGACCGGTCATGATCGCCAGACGCGACGTGTTCACCGGGCGCCGTTTCTCTGCGTAATCCTGAGCAGCCGCCTGGACGTAGGCGCGCTTGGTAAGTTCGGACATTTCGCGCCAACTGATGCCGAGCCGCAGCAACAGACGGGTAAGTGGCAGGAGCAGCTGATAACAATTGCTGATTAGGCTGTTTTTCAATTCATCGCCTTCTGTGTTGTTGTTGTTTTGCGATGGACGAGCATTCTAAGTCGAGCACTCAACTGCGCGCAAGTCTTTGTTTTTGCTTTGGTATTTAATTCCCAGAAGATCCGGCCAGCGGTTTTTCATAATGCACGGCCTGCTCCATCGAGGCGCACTCAAAGAACGCGCACTCTGCGAAATTGCGGGAACCGGCGGCAAAACCCGGGATTGCGTTCACACTGGTCTTTGGGCGCCGCCGAACACCTCTGCGCCAGGAGACCGGCCGAGCCGCGCCCCGGACCGTGGCAGGGGGCAATGGCGGACTGTTCCGCAGCGTTTCCGGCCGATTGATTGACACCCTGGAAAACGCCCGAAAGTCGCTGATCCCGCCGGCTCCGGTGGGTCCGCGCAATTATTCGGGACATGCATGTATTTGCATTTTTTTGACTTATTTTCAATAAGTTAACTTATTTCCCATGACAAATTTGCGGCGGGTTGTACGCGCACCGCAGAACCGGATATGCTGCACTGTGTCAAATTAGTTGGTGACGAGCGCCGCGCCCACCTCGCGAATGGAGACCAGGCAACAATGACCGAACTGCAAACACAGACTTCCGCCCCCGTCGCGCAGACTGCCGACAGTCCCGAACTCGAAACGAGCGCGGCAAAAGCGCTTTTCTCGGGCAGCATCCTCGCCCGGCAGCTGTTTCCGTTTCCTTCGATCGCGGAGGAAGAACGCGAGGTTCTGGCAATGGTCCTGGAATCCGTCGATCGATTCATGTCCGATCACGAGGAACGCTTCGCCGACTGGGATCAAAGCGGTGAACAACCTGCGGAGTTCATCGAGGGTCTGCGCGAACTTGGGCTTTTCGGTCTTATCATTCCCGAGGTCTACGGCGGTATCGGGCTGTCAAATGCCGCATACGCGCGAGCCATCGAGGAGATCGCGGGTCACGATACCTCTACCGCACTGACCGTCGGCGCCCACAGCTCGATCGGCATGAAGGGCCTGTTGCTGTTTGGCAACGAAGTGCAAAAGAAAACCTATTTGCCGCGCCTGGCCAGCGGCGAGATGATTGCAGCGTTCTGCCTGACCGAAACGGGCTCGGGATCGGATGCTGCCTCGATACGCACCCGGGCAGACAAAAACCCGGATGGCAGCTGGACTCTGAACGGCGAAAAGATCTGGATCACCAACGGCGGCATTGCCGATTTCTACACGGTATTCGCCCGGACCGAAGGGGAGTCCGGCAAGATTTCCGCGTTCATCGTCGAGCGAGACTGGGACGGGGTCGCAACTGGCGCCAAGGAAGACAAGATGGGCATCCGCGCATCGTCGACGACGACCGTCAGTTTTAGTGACGTACGGGTACCGGCCGGCTGCCTGCTTGGCGAAGAAGGCAAGGGATTCAAGGTCGCGATGGCCATTTTGAACAATGGCCGCACCGGCCTGGGCGGCGGTGCTGTCGGCGGCATGAAACGCTGTATCGAGCTCGCTACCGAACAGTCGCAGGAGCGCAAGCAGTTCGGACGGTCCATCTCCGAATACGGCCTGATCAAAGAGAAGATAGCGCAGATGACTATCGACTGTTTCGCTGCCGAAAGCGTGGTGTGGATGGTCGCCAGTTATATCGATGCCGGATCGGAGGATTGCTCGACGGAAGCGGCAATCAGTAAGGTCTTTTCCAGCGAGGCCATGGGGCGCGCCGCCTACGAGGCGCAACAGATTGCCGCCGGCACCGGCTACATGCGCGAACTGCCCTATGAGCGCATCGTTCGTGACTCGCGAATCCTGACGATCTTCGAGGGGACCAGCGAGATCCTGCGCCTGTACATCGCACTCGCCGGCCTGAAAGATGCCGGGCAGCACCTCGAGAGTATCCGCAGTGCGGTCGACGATATTTTCAATAGTCCGATCAAGGGCTTTGGCATTCTCGGCGGCTACGCGGGACGCAAACTCACCCAGCTGACCACGCTCGGCCGAGACCGGATCGTCGACGCCGTGTGCGAGGAACTGGCGCCGGAAGCGCTGATTTACGAGAACTATGCTTTGCGCTTCGCGCGTGCCTCGGAGTATCTGCTGCGGCGTCACGGCCGCAACATAATCGAAAAGCAATTCGCGCTGAAACGCACAGCGGACATCATCATCGACATGTTTGTCGGGTTGTGTGTGCTGTCGCGCGCCAGTGAACTGCGGGCCGGGTCGGACCCATCGGCGCCGCATGCAATCGAAATCGCGCGTGTTTTCAGTCAACAGGCCAAGCGGCGAATGAAGCAGAATCTGCGCCGCATCCAGCGCAACGAGGACGAAGAAGCGAAATCGCTGGCAGGCTACATCGGGGAACTCAAAAAATATCCCTGGGATGTCGTCTAGGGCCTGAGCCTCAGGCGGTGCCTACGTTGGCATCGTGCGGAGTGTGATAGTAATCGCTGTCGATTGCGTACTCGCGGATTTCAGCGATGAGCTTCGCCAGCCGGCGTTCGGCGGTATTGATATCGGCGCAGTCCTCGCAGTCCGGGTCATTGCACGGCTGGCGCGAGAATAGCCAGAACTGCACCGCACCGGCGACCACCCCGGATGCCACCGTCCACTCGTCGGCATCCGGATATTTGTCCAACAACGCGTTGCCCTGGTCCACTGCGCGTTGCGCCGCTTCGTCGAATACGGCTTCGCCGTCGTCCTCACCAATCAGCATTTCGATACACCACTCGTTGAAAATTGACGATCCGGGCTAACCGGACCCGTCATAGCCTCAGTACCGGCACACCGAACAGGGTTTGATGCAAGCCGATGAATACCAGGTAAATAACCACTCCGGCGGCAACGACAATCAGGTCACGGCGATAGGGCACCGCCTCGGTTGCAGGCCGCGCCCCGCGGCGATTGGCGGACGCGATACCGAGCACCGCGAAAACCAGAAAGCCGCCGAACAAAAGCACTGACGCAACATCGCCGTTCGCGAGCAGATGTCCGATAGCCCAAACGATGGTAGCCCACAGCATCGGGTGGGGCGTCAAGCGTTTCAGATTGCTGGGCATATGCGAGGCGGACAGCAAAATCATTGCAATCAGCACCAGCAACATTGTCGCATGCCGGCCCCACACGGGTGGCACGTAGAGGAATTCGAACGGCGCGCGCGACTTGCCGATTACGATCAACAAAAACCCGAGAATCGCGACTGTCGCGAAAATGAGCCGATAGCGCTCCGCGCCGAGGCCGCTCAATAGCCGTTCGCGAAGACGCGGTGCCGATGGCAGCAGGTGGATGGCGAAAAAAACAGCCAGGCCGAGGATCAATAAACTCATTCCGGCTCCTTTATCAGGCCAGGTTCGTAACAAACACCAATGCAACCGCCAGCGGCGCAACTACCCGCGCCGACCACTGCCACAGCCTGAACACGGGGCCGTCACGCAGACCCAGCTCCTCCCTGACCGAGGCGCCAGACATCATCCATCCGGCAAATAACGCCAACAGCATCGCCGACAGCGGCAGCAGCATATTCGAAACGAAGTAGTCGAGAAGATCGAAAATGGTCTTGCCGGAGAACGTCGCGAACCGGTCGAGGGGATGAACATCGCTCCAGACATTAAATGACAGAATCGTCAGCAGACCGATACCCCAGGCGAGGCCGCCGGCGATCAGCGCGGACATCTTGCGCTGCATGGCGAAGCGCTCGCGTGCCCAGGCAACGATAGGTTCGAGCATCGAAATCGAAGACGTAATCGCGGCGAAGAACAACAGCACGAAGAAAAACGAGGCGAAGAAACTCCCGGCCGGCATGTGGCCGAAAGCCAATGGCAGACTGACAAAAACCAGGCCGGGGCCTTCGGCAGGATCGAGACCGTTGGCAAACACCAGGGGAAACACGATCAGACCGGCCATCAGGGCAACGAAAGTATCGGCAAGCACCACGATCAGCGAGACTCGAGGGATCGATACAGACTGCGGCAGGTAGGCGCCGTAGGCCATCATCGCGCCCGCGCCAACCGCGGTGGAAAACAACGCCTGACCGACCGCGGCCAGCACCACCTCCGGCGTGATCGCCGAGAAATCCGCGGAAAACATGAATCTGAATGCGCTCGCCGCATCACCGGCATAGAGCGCATAGCCGACCAGCACAAACAGCATCAGCACCAGCGCCGGCATCAGCATGTCGACGACACGCTCGAGACCCTTGCGCACGCCCGCACTGACGATAATCACCGTCAGTGCCATAAAGACCGTATGCCACAGGAGCATGGTCAGCGGCTGACTGAGCATGGATCCGAACACCGCGCCAACAGCGTCTGCATCGGCCGCCGCAAATGCGCCGGACATCGACTTCGGCACATACGCCATGACCCAGCCGCCAATCACGCTGTAGAACGACAACACCAGAAATGCCGCGAGAGGACCGAGCCAGCCAATCCAGCCCCAACGCCGGCTGCGTCCGTTTCGTTCTGCAACCAGCGCAACCGATTCCGGAGGACTGCACCTGCCTTTACGCCCGATCGTCAGCTCGACGATCAGAATCGGCAGCGCAACCAGCATGACCGCCAGCAGGTAAACCAGGACAAACGCACTGCCACCGCTGCTACCCGTGGTGTAGGGAAATTTCCAGACGTTACCGAGACCGACGGCGGCCCCTACCGCCGCGAGGATAAACGCAAACCTGGAGGACCATTGCTCGCCCGACGGCGTCACCATTGTCATTGCTGCTCCCCGGACAAGTCGTGTTGCGACAAACGCCTAAATTTCCGTCGACCACGATCGGTCGATTAGAAAATCCACCGGCGCGTCGGCAGGCAGAGTGCCATAGGCAAGGCCCCAATCGCCACCGAGCCGGGTCGCGCAAAACGTATCGGCAACCGCTTCCGGCGCAAATTGCACCAGCAGCGCTCCCTGCAGCACGACCGCCATCAACTCCACCACGCGGCGCGCATTCGGTTCGAGCCCGGCAGGGTCTTGCAGAACCCTCTCCAGGCCACCGATCGCCATATCCAGCCGATCGTCACCGCCGCGAGCCAACGATATCTCGTTCATGAACCGTTCGAGCGCTTCGGGCTCGCGGTTTATCGTTCGCAGCACATCCAGACAAATCACGTTGCCGGAACCCTCCCAGATTCCGTTGAGTGGCGCCTGCCTGTACAGCCGCGGCATTACCGACTCCTCGACGTAGCCAGCGCCACCGAGACATTCCATGGCTTCAGCGACATGCGCGGAAACCCGCTTGTTCAGCCAGTACTTGCTGACCGCAACCGCGAGCCGGGCAAATGCCTCCCCGGACTCACCGTTATGAGCGTCATCGAACGCCCGCGCGACCCGCAGCGCCAGCGCCGTTGCCGCCTCGGACTCCACCGCAAGATCGGCAAGTACGTTTCTCATCAACCGATGTTCGACCAGCTTGCGACCGAATGCGCTGCGATTACGCGCATGATGCAGCGCCTGCACCGTTGCCTGGCGCATCAGCGCCGCCGGCGCAGTGGTGCACTCGAGTCGAGTATGGTGAACCATATCCATGATCGCGCGTATGCCGCGCCCTTCTTCACCGATCCGCTGGGCCCAGGTGTCGCGGTACTCGATTTCGCTCGACGCATTGGAGCGGTCGCCGAGCTTGTCCTTGAGGCGCTGAATGTGGAACGGGTTGCGACTGCCATCCGGACGCCAACGCGGCACCAGGAAGCAGGTTGGCCCCGCCTCGGTCTGCGCCAGGGTAAGGAACGCATCGCACATCGGCGCCGAACAAAACCACTTGTGGCCGGTGAGCAAATAGGTATCGTCGCCGCTGCGGCTTGCCCGTGTCGTGTTGGCGCGAACGTCGGAGCCGCCCTGCTTTTCTGTCATCGCCATGCCAATTTGCGCGCCGCGTTTTTCGGCAGCCGGAATGCAGCGCGGGTCATAGTCAGAAGACAACAGGCGCGGCTCCCATTCAGCTGCAACCTCCGGTTGCCGGCGCAAAGAAGGGATGGCGGCATAAGTCATCGCCAATGGGCAGTTGATGCCCTGTTCGACCTGATAGAACAGATAGGTCAGTGCCACGTGAGCAATATGCGACCCGCTGCGATTCCCGGTCCACGCGATCGACGGCAGCTCGCCGGCTACCGCGATTTCCATCAGTCGATGATAAGCCGGGTGAAACACGACCTCGTCGATACGCTGACCAAACCGGTCAAACGGCCTGAACTCCGGAACATGGCTATTGGCCGCAGCAGCCAGTTCCTGCATCTCGGCGCCACCGGTCTGTACTCCGAAATCGCGCAGTCGCTGATCCGCCCAGCCACCACCCTCGCGCTCCACAGCCTCGCGCAGCGCAGTATCCGCGACAAAAGCGTTGTACTGCTCCAGCGGCGGCGGCTGGTTGGTAACCGCGTGGGTATCGAATTCGGTGATCGGTTCTCTGGCTGCCATGGATTGTTCCCGCGTCGAGGCCCGGTCTGGTCACAGGCGATTCCGCGCCGCGAAACTGCAGGTCGCAGCGACATCGAATAATCCGGTCAAGAGTATCGTTGTGGTTCTGGTCCCGTCCATACCCGATATGCCAATTACCCCGGATCCCGGGTCCGGCGTAAGAATGTGACCCATCTAGCCGGCTACAGACACGCCGGAGGCCGGCGCCGGCTCGGGCGGCGCGAAATATCCCGCGCCACTGGAGTCGAGTAATTCGCCGATGGCGAGCAGGCGCTCGTCCGCCCAGCGCCTGGCCACGACCTGGACCCCGATCGGCATACCGTCAGCGGATTTTGCGAGCGGCATCACAAGGACCGGGTTTCCGCTCAGGTTGAAAGGCGTCGTATAGGCGGCGGCCGCATCCAAATAATCGATCGGCCGGCCATCTATTTCGATCTTCGCCCCGCTCTTGCGATGGGTAAACGCCGGTCCGGAGGCAACAGGACACAGCCAGCAATCCCATTCACCGAGAAATTGTTCCGCAACCGCGATCAACCGGTCCCGCCGCGCCAGCGCAGCCATGTATCGACGCAGATTCAGGCGCAGCCCGCGCAACAGTCCGCGCCGCATCGAAGAGCGGTCCGGCGAACGCCACAAATCAAGACGCAGCAAACCGCGAACCAGTGCGGGACAGGCTACTCCAATCTCGGATCCGGCTATTTCGCCCCAGGTCTGCCACACGTCGTCGAGATCCCAATCCTGCGGCGCAGCCTGATGCACCTCGAAACCGGCCGCACTGAGACGCGCGGCAAACGCGGCCAGAGCATCGGACGTTTCTTTGCCGACTGCCACGCCGCCGAGTCGGTCGGTCCACGCAATTCGCAGCTGACGAGGCCGTGGCGCGTGGCCCTCTACCGGGCTGACCGGCGGTACAGCCGGGGCAAGCGGATCAGGCCCCTCGATCACCTGCATCGCGAGCCGCAGGTCCTGAATCGATCTTGCGATCGGGCCGTACACGCCCTGGTGGCGCAGGCTCGCCCTGACGCCGCTCATGCCCGGCAAATCGGCATCGGGCAGGTGCCCGACCGATGAAACGCGATGCTCCGTCGGTTTGAAACCATAGACGCCACAAAAGTGCGACGGCACACGGATCGACCCGCCGAGATCGCTGCCAATGTCCAGCGCCGACAGGCCGGCGGCCACCGCCGCGGCACTGCCACCGCTGCTGCCGCCCGGCGTGCACGCGGTATTCCAGGGATTGTTGGTACGGCCAAATACAGGATTGTCGGTCTGAAAGTCGGCTGCCAGCGGCGGAACATTGGTTTTGCCGAGCAGGATCGCGCCGGCGTGACAAAGACGGCTGACCACCGTTGCGTCCCCGGCAGGCACATGTCCCGACAGTTGGGTAAATCCGCAGGTAGTTCGCAATCCGGCAGTCTCGAAACAGTCCTTTATCGTTACCGGCACGCCGTGAAACAGACCCCACACGACACCACGCGACAATGCCCGGTCAGCCTGTTCTGCACGCTCCAGAGCAGCCTCGGCCTGGATAGTGACGACTGCATTCAGGGCCGGATTGAGCTTTTCGATCCGATCGAGATAAATCCGAACCGCCTCCACCGCGCCGAGCTCGCGTTCGCGTATCAGCCGTCCCAGTTCATGGGCGGGAAGAAAGGCACGATCATTCGAATCCTTTGCCATGCGCCATCCGAAACCGCGATCGACAAATCAGTATAAACCGGGCTCGCACGGCGTGCCGCCGGTGCCGGGAGCCCCCACCCCATGATTCCGTCTGCTGAAAGCCGGTTGCGGGGCAGGTTACAACCCGGCAGAATCGCGGCCAGGAGAGATTCCTCGTCATTTACGCCACCTTAGCGGGGCCAGCTTCTACTGACGGGACCAGGTTCAAACCGCCGGCGGCGTTGCCCCGGCTTCCGCAGACTGGAGGAAAACATGTCGCGAAATTTTGTGCGATCAGGCTTTGTCGCAGCCGCGTTGCTCTTGAGCGTCTCGCTCGCAGCGCAGGATCTGATGGTCTACCCGGCCAAAGGACAATCGCAGGACCAGCAGGAACAGGATCAGTTCCAGTGCTACACCTGGGCCCGTGATCGAACCGGCTTCGATCCGATGGAAGTACCTCGCGCATCCTCCCCGGAGCCAGAGCAGAAAGGCGGCGCCGGCCGCGGCGCCGTCGGCGGTGCCGCCGCGGGCGCGTTGGTTGGCGCAATTGCCGGGGATACCAAGCAGGGAGCACTGATTGGCGGAGCACTGGGAGGCCTGACCGGCGGCGCCAGGCGGGCAAGCTCGAACAAAGACCGGCAGCAATGGGAACAGCAGCAGGCGCAGCAATATGCGCAACGCCGTAACGAATACAACCGCGCTTACGCCGCATGCCTCGAAGGTCGCGGCTACACGGTCAAGTAATCCTGAGGAGTCAGCAAAATGATTATCAAACGTTTGATTTTGGTTTTCGGCGCTGCTGCGCTCAGTCTGCCTTTACTGGCCGCGGCGGAAAAATTCGACGGTTCCCAGCCATTTATCTGCGCGGTGACCGAAGTGCTCGAGTGTTACGAGAAGGAAGGCTGCTCGCACGAGACCACGCGGGCCACGCGGGCGCCGGAGTTTTTGCGGGTCGACCTGAAGAAGAAGTCGCTGGTCGCTCAGACCGACCATGAACCAAGGGATTCGGAGATTCTTCACAGCTCGCAAAAAGACAACGTGCTGGTCATGCATGGCTTCGAAGATTTGCGCGGCTGGGTCGTCACGGTAGTGACCGATACCGGCGAGATGAGCGCGACCGTTGCCGGTGAGGAGATCGCTTTCGTACTGTTTGGCAACTGCACCATACCGTGACCGCACGACCGGTTTCGTCGATCGTAACGGGCCCCGTCGGGGCCCGTTTTCTTGGCCAGACCCGGCGATCCAGCTCGAGGTCGCTTGAATTATCGGCCTTAAATGTCCGCAGACGGAGTTTTTCCGGCGAATCCCGGTTCTTACCCTCACCCTCCGTCAAGCCAGCCGAGAATTTTCCTGCTAGCAATAGCGTTTCGGGCGCTGTTAATTTTGCCAAGCTTTCTTGACCCGCAAGTCTTTCAGGTTATGCTACGAGGATCGACAAGCCGGCGGCGGGCGCAAAACGGCCTGACCCCTCCCGCTACCAAGTAAAAAGGGACGACACCATGCGACGTTTTCTGACGCTAACCCTGGCTCTCAGCCTGATGACCGGAGTGCCGGCCGCTGCTTTTGCTGCGGGCACGCTGGACACCATCCGCTCCACCGGCAAGATAAAGCTCGGTTATCGCGAGAATACGCCGCCGTTCGCATTTGTCGAGGACGGTGAAGCTGCCGGATACTCGGTAGACCTGTGCATGGCCGTCGCCCAGTCGATTCAAAAACAACTCGAATTGGATGAGTTACAGATTGAGTGGATTCCGGTTTCCGCAGAAAAACGGATGGAAGACGTCGCCAACAACAAGGTCGATATCGAATGCGGCGCCACGACCAATACGCTGTCGCGCCAGGAAATGGTCGATTTCAGCCTGATCACATTTGTCACCGGCGGCAGCTTTGTGACGCTCAAAGCCTCCGATGTGAGGTCGGCATCCGATCTGAACGGCAAACGCATTGCCGTCAGCAAGGGCACGACCACCGAGGCCGCACTGGAGAAATACCTGTGGCTGAAGCTCGTCCAGGCCGATGTCCGCGCGGTCGAATCCCACGCTGATGGCATGAGGATGCTCGATTCCGGCGAAATCGACGCATACGCCGCCGACCAGATCGTGTTGCGCGGCCAGGTGCTAAAGGTTGCCGATCGCGATAAATACGACCTTGCCGAGGATCTGTTCTCTTACGAGCCGTATGGGCTGGTGATTCGCCGCGGCGACCCGGATTTCCGCCTGGCGGTCAACCGTGCGCTGGCCAAGACTTTCGGCACAAACCAGATTCTGGCGTTGTACCGCAAATGGTTCGGCGAGTTCGAGATGGAACCGAACCCGCTGCTGCTCGCGGTCTTTCGCATCCAGGCGCTGCCCGAATAACAACCGGGCCGCCTGCTCAAAGCGTTGCGCCGGCCCGCGTGGTCCTGATCCCGCCGCCGCTGGGAACCGAACCGGGCAGCACCTGTTTTTTCGAGGGAGCCCACGGATGAGTCCCAATCACACCGCGTTGATCACAGGCGCCTCGGCCGGTATCGGTCATGAACTTGCAAAAGTATTTGCCGCCAACGGCCACAACCTGATTCTCGTTGCCCGGCGTAAACAGAAGCTGGTCTCGCTGGCGCGCAACCTGAGCAGCAAACACGCGATCGAGGCCACTCCGATCGCGATGGATCTCGCGGCGGACGGTGCGGCC
>PKUM01000109.1 GCA_002868855.1 Chromatiales bacterium
AATGGTCGATTGCAGACCCTGAAGCATTCTGGGACGCGATCTGGGAATTTGCCGGTATCGTCGGTGACCGTGGAAACGGTCCGGCACTGCGCGACAGTCACAGGATGCCAGGCGCGGTCTGGTTCGAAGGCGCCAGGCTGAATTTCGCCGAAAACCTGCTGCGCCATGATTCGTCCGCGGTGGCACTGGTGTATCGCCGCGAAGACGATTTTCGGGTCGAGCTGAATTATCGCGAGTTGCGCCATCGAGTCGCGGCCACCGCCGCCGCGATGAGGGCCTGCGGCGTGGTCGCCGGCGACCGGGTCGCCGGATTCATGCCGAATCATCCTGAGACCGTCATCGCAATGCTGGCAAGCGCCTGCATTGGCGCTATCTGGTCGAGCTGCTCGCCCGATTTCGGGGTCAATGGTGTCGTCGACCGGTTCGGTCAGATCAGGCCGAAACTCCTGTTTACCGCGGACGGCTACCTGTACAACGGGAAACGCATCGATTCGCTGTCCCGGGTCCGGGAGTTCCTGCCCAGGCTGGAATCGATCGAGCAGGTCATCGTAGTACCGCACCTGAGGGAGCAACCGGACCTTGCCGGTCTGGGCAATGCGGTATCGATCGCCGACTTTCGGGCCGGACACGATACGACCGTGCGTTTTTCGCGCCTGCCATTCGACCACCCACTCTATGTGATGTATTCCTCCGGCACCACCGGAGCGCCGAAATGCATTGTTCACGGCGCGGGGGGAACGTTGCTGCAGCATTTCAAGGAGCATGCGCTGCACACCGACATCACGGACGCGGATACGGTTTTCTACTTCACGACCTGTGGCTGGATGATGTGGAACTGGCTGGTCAGCGGCCTGGCGCTGGGCACTCGCATTGTCCTTTTTGACGGATCGCCGTTTTACCCCGATGGCGAAGCGTTGTGGCACATGGCCGGGCAGGAGAAGATCACCGTATTCGGGACGAGCGCCAAGTACATTTCCGCACTGGACAAGCACGCGATCAAGCCACGCCAGCTCACCGACCTTGCCGCACTGCGCTGCGTTCTGTCTACGGGATCGCCGCTGGCTCCGGAGAGCTTCGATTACGTGTATCGCGAGATCTCAGAGTCTCTGCAATTGTCGTCGATCTCGGGCGGAACCGACATCATCTCGTGTTTCGCTCTCGGCAACCCCATATTGCCGGTTTGGCGCGGAGAGTTGCAGTGTCGCGGTCTCGGAATGGCCGTCGAGGTCTGGGACGAAGCCGGCCAGCCAATGACCGGGCAGCAGGGCGAACTGGTCTGCACCCGTCCTTTTCCGTCGATGCCGATTGGCTTCTGGAACGATCCCGGCAACGAACGATATCTCGACGCATACTTCAGCCGCTTCGAGGGCATCTGGTGCCATGGCGATTTTGCCGAGCTGACCGAGCATGGCGGGCTGATAATTCATGGCCGATCCGATGCGGTTCTCAATCCCGGCGGCGTTCGAATCGGCACTGCCGAAATCTATCGCCAGGTCGAGCAACTCGAAGAGATTGCCGAGAGCATTGCCGTCGGCCAGGACTGGCACGGCGACGTGCGCGTGATACTGTTCGTCCGCCTCCAGAACGGCTTCGAACTCGATCGGCACTTGTGCGACCGGATCAGGGCCCAGCTCCGCGAAAACACCACGCCACGCCACGTCCCGGCCAAAATACTCGCGGTATCGGATATTCCCCGCACGCTGAGCGGCAAGATTACCGAGCTTGCGGTGCGCGATGTGGTTCATGGCCGAAGCGTCAGGAACAGCGATGCACTGGCCAACCCCGAAGCACTCGATCTCTTTCGCAACCGGCCGGAACTCAATGAAGACTGAGCTCGCCAGCCGCGGCAGGACCGGCGGGATGCAGCGATGAATACTCGTCAGGCTCCGCACCGGTCGGGCCCGGGAACCGGTGCCAACAGCGCCCAGGCCCCGCTCACCCCGGAAGCGCGTTACCAGGCCCTCGTTGACGCCGGCGAAGTGCAGCCGGACCCGGCGCAACGAGAAGTATTGCGTTACCTGCAGGCGCTGGCGCTGGCGTTGCCGGATGCTCCCGGCTATGGCGCGCTCGACCGGTTGCTGCTGCGCGTCAGGCCAGGCAACGCGATGATCGAACCGCTGCGCGGTCTTTATCTTTGGGGCGGGGTCGGCCGTGGCAAAACGTTTCTGGTTGATTTGTTCTATTCGTGCCTGCCAGCCGGAATCGGCCTGCGCACCCATTTCCATCGCTTCATGTTCGGCGTCCACGAACAACTGAACGAACTGAACCACGTTGCATCCCCGCTGGACAAAGTCGCCGACCGGCTGGCGCGGCGTGCGCGGATAATCTGCTTTGACGAGTTTTTCGTTTCGGATATTGCCGATGCCATGATCCTCGG
>PKUM01000060.1 GCA_002868855.1 Chromatiales bacterium
GAACCGGAAGTTACGACGGGCACCGAACCGTCTTCCGCATCGGTCGCCGTCGCGCCCGGGTCGGAGAATACGGTGCCCTGCTCGTGGTCGACCGTCGACTCGCCCTTGAGCGTAATGACCGGTGGCGTCCTGTCGACCGAACTCGCGCTTCCGCCACCACCCCCGCCGCCGCAGGCCGACAGGCACAACGCGACCAGCACGGTCGGAA
The DNA here is from genome assembly GCA_002868855.1 of Chromatiales bacterium. Lineage (GTDB taxonomy): Bacteria > Pseudomonadota > Gammaproteobacteria > Steroidobacterales > BM003 > BM003. The sequence goes on from PKUM01000060.1 coordinate 209, forward strand.
CGACGTGTAATTTCGCGGGGGTCGGAATACCGGACTCCTTACGCTGGGATTGTCGGCGCCGGTAATCGACTAACAGACGTGATGGCTGGCGAGTCGTTGGAAATAGCGCATTGGAAAGAGCGCATTGCATCACGCAATGACAGCGCTGTCAATTCTTGCCCTGTCCCCTGTCGTCCATCGCATGTGCCGAGGCCAGCGCGACGACCCGTGTTTACCGCGCCTGAGTGCGCGACTCGGTTTCGGCAAATTCTGAACCGCGTCGGACACGCGGCCGGATTGCGCCGACCGGGCAGATCTCCGCCTACAGACCAAGTTCCTCGGCCAGTGCAATGACCCGCGGGTCGTCACGAAATCCCTGTGTTTGCGGAAACCACTTTAGCAGCGCCGGATACCAGGGAATCCTGTCATCCCGGGCCTGCAGCAGCCACTTCATTGCCGCGTCATAATCCCCGGATGCTGCGTATATCAGGACCAGGACCATGGAGTCGCCACTCTCCTCCAGTTTGCCGACAATCTCGCGCGCCTCATCGATTCGGCCCGCGCTCGCAAGGGTCGCCGCGAACGCCCATGACCAGAAGGGCCTGTCTTTCAACTTCTCGTGATACTCGAGCGCCCTGTCGAAATCGCCCAGTTCCGCATAGGTTTCGCCGAGCGAATAGTTCGCGACTGGAAAATCCGGCCGCAATTGCAGCGTCGCCTCGGCGGTCTCGATGGCTTTGTCGTACATGCCCGCGTCACGGTACTGCTCGGCAAGCCAGGCACTGTACAGCGCCGATAACGGATCCAGCTCCATGGTCAGCTCGCCCAGGCGGATGGCCTCCTCATCCCGCTCCAGCAACTCGTACAGCCAGGCCAGGTGATATTGAGCGTCGGCGAGGCTCGGATTGATCTCGATGGCCCGCTGGTAGGATTTTTCCGCCGTCTGGAAATCCCATTCGTAGTAAGTCTGGTACATCGCAACGGCCAGGTGCGCCTCGGCGAGGTTCGGATCCAGTTCGATGGCGCGATCGGCGGCCGCCTTCGCCCGCGGGTAAGCCCCTTTCTCCGGGAACGGGCTGTGTCCCAATTCGCCATAACCGTAGGCCAACCCGGCCCAGGCCAGCGCGCTGGTCGGATCATTCTCGACCGCGTCCATCAGCAGATCCATGGCCTCGCGCATGCCCTGTCGGGTCTCGCGACGGATGCGGTACATTGCGCGCAGGTACGTATCATAGGTCTGCGGATTGACTTCGCCGCGTGACGCGAGCCGTCGCTGCTCCTCGGGCGTCAGCCGCACCTGGACTGCGCTGGCGACGGCCGTCGCAATCTCGCCCTGGAGCGCAACCAGGCTGTCGAACGATCGGACGTAGGTTTCGCTCCAGATGTGGTCCTCGCGCTCGGTATCGATCAGCTGGATGCTGACACGTACGGTGTCTTCGTCACGGGTCACTGTCCCTTCAATAATCTTGTCCACGCCGAGCTGCTTGCCGATCTCGGGTATCGTCCATGTCGGCGGCATTCGCAGGCTCGAGGTTCGGGAGATCACCTTGAACGCTTTGACCTTGGCCAGGCTCGCTATCAGCGCATCGTGCAATCCGGCGGCGAGGTAGCCTTGCGATGCATCGGCCGAGAGACTCTCGAACGGCAACACAACGATCGACGACAACACGTTGCGGCCCAATGAATGCCGCTGGTCGAGGCCTCCGGGGGTATGCACTATTTGATTGACAGTGGCCGTCACGACGAACAACACGATCGCCGCCAGTGCCGAGATAATGACGAAATCCGGGGCGCGCAGCGCGAGTGTGGTGGTTTCCGTTGTAGCGGCCGGCAATGTACGGACGATGCCTCGGGACGTAATGTCGTAACGCCAGCCCCAGATGATGGCCAGCGGGAACAACACGACCAGGGCAAGCCAAACGAAACGCATCGCCTGCGATGGCAGGCCGAACGACTCGAACGCGAGGTCGCACACCTGAAGAATCACCCAGGCAGCCACGATGTAAATCCCCGTCACACGAAACACGTGACGACGACGCATCTCGACCATCAACCGTGAGAAATCTGGCACATCACACCATTAAAACTGAATGTTTTCAGGGCGGCATTTCGAGCCGCGGCTCAAGGGGTCCTTCGGCGGGTCTTCCAGGCAGGTCGAAGGAAGCTAGGACCCGTGGCTCGATTTTCC
>PKUM01000084.1 GCA_002868855.1 Chromatiales bacterium
CGCGGCTCGGCCGGTTTGCCCTTGCACAGCGCATTGTGCTGCGTTAAACGTTCGCATCTGGGCATGCAATCGCCTGGCGGAGGCGCGATGATAGTGGCGGTCGGGCGAACTGTGGCGCCGCGGCAGTGGCTGGAGGGAGCAGAGCGATGGCGATAATCAGAAGGGCCGGACTGGCGGCGGTACTTGCGGTCTTTGCGGGCGCTCCTTTGGCGGCGGCGGCCGAGGCGGTCGCAATAACCGGGGCGCGGGTCATAACGATGCGCTCAGCGGAAATACTCCCGGACCACACCGTGGTCGTGATAGATGGCGCAATTGCCAGTGTGGGCCCGGACTCCGGGGTGCGAATACCCGATGGCGCCATTACCATCGATGGCGGCGGCCGATATCTGATCCCGGGCCTGGCGGAAATGCATGCGCATGTTCCGGACCCGGTCGCGGATGGTGAATATCTCGACCGCGTGCTTCAGCTCTACGTTGCTAATGGCATCACCCTGATTCGCGGCATGCTCGGTCGCCCCGGGCATCTCGACCTGCGTGATCAGCTTGCCGCCAACACCCGCATCGGTCCTCGCCTGATCACCTCCGGTCCGTCGTTGAACGGCCGCTCCGTGACCAGTCCGGAGGAGGGATCGCGCATGGTGCGCGAGCAGGAGGCTGCCGGATACGATTTCCTGAAACTCCATCCCGGCCTCTCGCTTGCCGCGTTCAACGCCATAGCCGCCGAGGCGAAGCGACTGGGCATGCCGTTCGCCGGGCACGTCTCGGTCGATGTCGGGTTGGAGAGAACGCTCGAGGCTGGCCAGGCGAGTATCGATCACCTTGACGGATACATGCAGGCACTGGCGCCGGCCGATGAGCTGCCGGTACCGGCGGAATGGGGATTTTTCGGATTTCCGATTGCAACTCTCGCCCGGGACGCCAGCATTACGGATTGGGCTGCCCGCACCGCAAGCGCGGGTGTCTGGAATGTCCCGACCCAGGCGCTGATGGTCAACTGGGCGGGTCCCGAGGCGTCCCGGCAGTTGCTGCTGCGACCGGAAATGCGGTTCGTCGCACCCGAGCTGCGTGCTGAATACGCTAGGCGAAAAAACCAGATCGTCGGCGCCGGAAAATATTCCCCGGAACTCGCTACGCATTTTCTCAAAGTCAGGTCGCAGCTGATCCTGGCCCTGCATAAGGCCGGTGCCGGTTTGCTGCTTGGCTCCGATGCGCCACAGGTTTTCAACGTGCCCGGATTTAGCGTCCACCAGGAACTGGAATTGCTTGTGGCGGCGGGGCTCAGTCCGTATGAGGCGCTTTTGACGGGAACCGCGAACCCGGCGGAATTTTTTGGAGAGGCCGGCGAATCCGGAATTATTGCAGCCGGAGCCGGCGCCGATTTTATATTGCTGCGCGGCAACCCATTGGAGAGTATTGGCAATACCCGCAGCATCGACGGCGTCATGCTGCGTGGTCAGTGGTTCGACCACGCCGCTCTCGAATCGATGCTGGCGGCCCTGGAATACCCGACACAATGATCGAAAAACCGTTATGGAGCTGACATGGATCGGCTGACAAGGCAGGCGCGGATGCGGCGCCTTTTTACCGAAGGCTTCGCAGCGATCGATATCGCCGAACCGCTGTATTCGGTCGATGGCGTCCGCGAATCGCGAGTCGCAGCGAAGTGGATGGATGAGAGTGGCCTCGATCTCGTCGGCGTCCGGCGCAACGGTGTCGTCGTCGGTTATGCGAGGCGCGAGAATCTTGCAAATGGTTCTTGCCTGGATCACGTCGAGTCATTTTACGAAAGCCAGATTTTGCCGGAATCCGGCAACCTCGCCGATGCGATTCTTATGCTTGAAAAATATCCATATTGTTTCATCGCAATGCTGGGGCATGTCGGTGCGTACGTTTCCCTGCGCGAGGTGCACAAGCCACCGGTCAGGATGTGGCTATTCGGGATGATTACGATCCTCGAGACATACATCACCCGGATTATTCGTGAAAAATATCCGGATGATAGCTGGCAGCAAACGGTCAGTGCCGGCCGGCTGGGAAAGGCGCGGGCATTGTTCGAGGAGAGACAGCGCAGGAAAGAGCGTGTGCAACTGCTGGACTGTCTTCAGTTTGGCGAAAAAGGAAGGATTCTGCTGAACGATCCGCACATCCGCGAAGATGTCGGGTTCGCTTCGATTCGAGAGGGCAAACAGCGCCTGAAGGAGATCGAGTCGTTACGCAATAATCTTGCCCATTCGCAGGATATTGTCGGCTCCAACTGGTCGGTGATCGTTGGTCTGTCACGGCGCCTGGAAACGATCATGACCCGGATCTGAATCGCTCAGCTGTTTTCGCCCTGCTGGCTCTCATCGTACATCTTGATCAGAAATCCGCGTATTGCCGGTTCGGCGTCCTGGCGGGTCATCAGTCTTTTCTGCTCCATGATCGCTGCCATGTCTCGGATCGAGCGGCGACCGTCAATCATTCCCATTATCATCGCATAGACGCGGGTCGACATGGCCTGCATTTCGAATGACGGAAGCAGGGGAACAGGCTGATCGCGCTCGACGATCCAGTCAGGCAGAGCGCTGTGGCGTTGTGCGCGCTTTACCGATTTGAGCTTTTCCGTGGCGAAAGACACCACCATTTCGTTGCGGCCGTGACGGCTGGCCGGCGAACACATATAGGGGATCGTCGTTTCCTGCGCCTGCGGCATCGCGAAACCGGCCTGTTGCGTCAGTTCGAGCACCTCTTCGAGGCTGTAACGAAGTGCAGCGTCCTGGTGGGCGAAGGACAAAGAGCCAAACATCACCCAGCGTCCGCCTTTGCGCAGCAGGCCGTTGACTCGCCGGGCGAGAAGCGCAAATTCCTCGGACACAATGTCGACGAGCCACGGTGTGATGACCGTATCGAAACTCTCGCGCGCAAACGGCGGCCGCAATGCATCAGCGAGCACCAGCTGAAAGTTGTCACACGGAGTATGCGGTGCCGCGAGTTCGCGCAATACGGCGTTGTCCGCGAGCCTCCGTGGCGCAATCGGGAATTCGTGCAACCGGATTGTCTCACCGCGCAACAGCCGCGCAGTCAGCAACAGCAGGAACGGGTTGATATCCAGCGCGATGCTGCTGGTGGCCCCAAGCGTACGGTGGAAGTCATAGGCAAGACGGCATGCCCCGGCGCCCAGCGTCAGGACCCGGCCCGGAGCGACCTCGTCGCCGAGTGCCGTTCTGACAAGGTCGAGGGACACCGCGTTTTCCTCGGCGCCCCAGCCCCAGTCGCGATGCACATTGGCATAGTAGGTCGCAATGCCCTGAGGTGCGGGCATTCGGGTGCGCAGTGCAAGTTGGGTGGCGTAGGGCGTGTCGCCCGAGACCTGCACGGGTTCGAGTAATTCGACCAGGTCGCGCGCGTTTTCGCGATACGAGCGGGCCAGCAGTTCCAGGCGGGAGCGCGTCAACGCGCCCAGGTCGCGACCTGTCAACCGTTTTTCGATTGCCTTCGCATCGTCCTCGCGTTTCGCGACGACCATCCCCAGACGCTGGCGCCATTCAGCTACTGCAGCGGCCGGTTCGGCAAATAACCACGGAATTCCGTCGAATACTGGAAACCGGGTTTGGCAACCGCTGCAATGCAGGCCGTCATCTGCGGGTTGCAGCGGACTGCGGTCGCATCTCGGGCAACCGAGAATCTCGTCGCATGACTGAATTTCTCTCATTCCTCTGAACCGTTTCTCCGTTCGAGTCCGACCCCGATGTCAATCTCGGATTTCCGCGGCGCTGGAGATCGAAAAACGGGCATTGCCCCGGACAGCGCGCAAGGTAACACATGCGGAGGTTGTCGCGGGCAGCGCTTTTGCGCGTTTCCGCACGCATCGACCGGTATGGTTGAAGCGTGCGGCCGACGCCCTCAAACTGGCGCCTGGGGTTGCGGGGGGTTGGCGAAAACTCTGTCTGTGACCCCGCTCCGCACGACCTGAACTATTATTGATTGCCGGGCCGAAACGCAACTGGCCGGAGGAGACGTAAATGAAAGTATTAGTCGCGTTGTTAGCGATAATGGCACCCGCTGCGATCGTACTGGCCCAGACCGGGACCGCCGTCGAGCCGCAACTACCGGGCGAGGCGCAGTCGTCAGAACCACAACCAGAGACGAGTCCGGACCAGCTGGCAGCTCTGGCCTGGCTGGAACTGGTGGATAGCGGTCGTTACCGGGAGAGCTGGGAAGCCGCGGCGGAGTTGTTTCGCGGCCAGATGCCGGCAGAGGACTGGAGCCGGCTCGTGGCCGGGGTACGCGACCCGATCGGCGCCATGCAATCACGCCGCCTGCAATCGAGTTCTGCCGCGGCTTCGTTGCCCGGTGCGCCGGACGGAGACTACATGATGCTTCAGTTCGTCAGCAGCTTTACCAATAAGGAGCGTGCCCAGGAGCGTGTAACGCTGATGCGCGAGGGCGACGAATGGCGCGTTGCCGGGTATTACATTCGCTAGCACATCGTCTGTTGCAGGTGGTTTCTGATGAAGCAACGAACTTCCGGCAGCGCTCATTTCGATCGCTGGCCGCGAAATTACGGGACGGCGTGGGAGCAACGCGACAGTGCTGCCGCGGCACGGCTGTTCAGCGCCGCCGCCAGCTATTACCGGACCCCGTTCGATCCTCCCTCCGTCGGCCATGCGGCGATCGCCGCGGCATTGCGTGGCACAACCGATAGTCAGCGCGACGTCCGGTTTGAGTACGAGATCCTCAGTGCCGGTCAGGAAAGAGGAATTGCGGCTTGGTCGGCGTGCTTCAACCGGGTCGGTACGCGAGTGGCTGTCCGGGTCGAAGGTGTGTTGAGCGCTGAATGGGACGGCGACGGTAAATGCTGCTGTTTCCGGGAATGGTGGCACTTGCTGGAGAACGTTCCGAGTGCCTGAACGAAACGGGCCCGCGAGCTGGGTTCGCGGGCCCGTACGAGTCAGCTGGCAGCGTATCAGCCGCCGATTACACCGTTGACGATGGGATTGAATGCCGTCAACTGGTCGCGCAGCGAGACGCTGCCAAGACCGTGGTTGGGGAACACATCGGTGAACCGGTTCTGTTCGCCGTGCAACGCGAGATAGTTCAGCACTACGGTCTGAACCAGCAGGTTGACATTGTTGGCCGCCGGCGAAGAAGACGTTTCCACCGATCCGTCCGGCCGGAACCAGCCTATCTGGCGGTGCATTTCCGGGTCGAGACTGTCTCCGCTGAACAACTGGGCCCGTCCGCCCGGGTTGTAGACAAGGAAAAATGCTGCTGCGGTGGACTGGTTATCCGACTGCCATTCGAATTTTCCGCGGCCCTCGACAGAGTCGTCGATCGTGCTGTTGGCGGATACCGAGCCATCACTGAAGACGTAGAGCATCAACGGTACCTGCATCCGGTGCGCGTATTCGAGGCACGCGCCCATGCAGCGGCCGGCGCGAAAGTCCTTGACCTCGCCCTCGCGGCGCATGCCGCCATGATAGTCGTAACCTCCCATCGTAATAGTGCCGGCTCCGGAGAATCCGTTGACAACCATCTTCATCACGGCCGACGTCTTGCGGAACTCTCCGTCGTTGTCGAACTCAGCGCGACTGAATATTCCACCGGGACCGAGTATTTCGGCGTCGAGTTCCGGGTTCAGCGTTGACGGATCGCCATAGCGATCAGTCAGGTCGGCCGCTTTTACATACCCGCAGCGGACCAGTTCCTTGATCAGGTCATCGCGATTTACCGCCGTATTGACCCGGTCGAGTTTGTCGTCGCTAATGCGCTGGACGGCCTCCATCACGGCTACCGCGTCGGATTGATCGAGCAACCCGACCAGTTTTCCGGTATCGACCAGTCCGGTTACGTCACTGGTACGATCGACTTTTGTCGGGCGTACCCCGACGTCGATCATGTCGGCCGGAGCCATTGAGTTGCCGCCTGACTCGGAATTACGCGACCCGATCAAAGTCAGCAATTCGCCATCCGCGCCGGCCTTGTGTATGCCGTACATCGGATTGTGGGGATTGTTTCCCGTGTCGTTCTCGGAGCGCGCCGGAATTACCGCGCCATTGGTGTTGGCAAGAGCGGCGGGCGATGCCTTGTCGAGTATTCCGCGCAGGAAAGCGCTATCGGAATGAAACGCAATCCCCAGGTCGGTGTTGATGAAATCCGTTGCACCGGTAACGGGATCAGCGACGGACGGGACTACGTCACCCGGCAGGCCGAGCTTGGCATAGCCTCCGGTGTTCAGAAAGTCCATCTGCCCGCCCTGTTGGCCCACGAGAACGTTCGAGCCCGCGATGTTGGCGCCGCCGGCCAGATCGATGCAAATAAAAGGCACCTTGCCGGCTCCCTGGACTGCGATCCCGCATGAGTTGCGCAATGCCTGCAGGTCCGGCGACAACGCCGCCTCGGCCGCGCGCGGGTTGGCAAACATTCCGAATATGGACGGCCCGAGGATCGTGCCGGTACCGGCCATGAAACCCTGGGCGATAAAATCGCGTCGGGTTACGGGACGCTTGTGATTCTCATGCAGAATCGGATCGTCAATACTTCTTTGCTTGCGCTTTCTTAACATCGCTTTCGCCTCGATGCGTTAACGTTCGTTTATTGCACCAACATCGGTGCGCTACCCACAGCTGCCGCGCAGACCGCCTTCACCACCGTTGCGGTTCTTCCCGCCGGGCATCCGCCGCCGCAACTCGTCAGTGTGTCGATCAGGCTGTCCAGATGGACTCGTGTGTCGGCCGGGTCCGGCTGCGAACCGACGTTGGAGTTCAACGTCCTGGTAATCAGCGGGTTCAGAACGAGGCTGCGTTGGGCAGCGCCGTTGAAAGCCACGTTCGCCGCCGCGGTAAAATCGAATCCGGGGAAGTAGGCGGACCGCAGCGCATTGTCATCGACAAGCGCGTTGCAATACTCGATCGCAAGTTGCGCGATACCGACCTGGTGAGCAGAGGAGAAGGTCTCGATATTCTCCACGACGGGCAGCTGCTGCTTGACGATTTCAAAGGTCTGCTTAACATCGGTCTGCTGCGTGCTGACCGTTGTTATCGCCGCTATCGTCGCGTTGATTTCGTCGAATGTGCGGATACCGATAGCCGGCTCCGGATCGCCGTCCGGCGGCGGTGCCGGCGCTAGCGGAAGCGCCTCGACGCGGACGTTACTGAAAGCGCCGAGCTGCTCGAAGCTCAAAAAGAACTCGTCCTGATCGGGTCCCTTCTGCAGGCCCACGATCGTGCCGAGTTGCGACAGCACCTGCCCGGTCTCGGTGTATGACGCTGCGCTCACGGTCTCATCCATGTTGCCGTAGACCTGTCCCACCTGGGCTTCGGCGCCATTGATGCCGAGCAGCATTCCCTGTACCGGGATCCCGTCCGGGGAAGCATTCGGATCCAGGCTCAGGAACACCGGTTTGTTGAACAGATAGCTGTAGTTGTCGTACTGGCTCACCTCGAACATGATGTACGACTCGGGAACGTTCACCACGTCGCCGACGTAGAACAGCAACAGGAATTTCTCGCCGACCCCGGCTTCGAAATTCTGCGCCACCTGCTCGGCCGTCATGGTGCGATTGTGTATCGCAACAAGGCGCACGATGCCCTGCCACTGGCCGTCGTTCGATGCTTCGTTTCCGATCACGAACGCGAATGTATCGTCCCAGTCGTTGAGGGTGCCGCCTCCGGCGCCGTCCATGTCCTCGGTGTATGCACCGTTGACATAAATCTTTCGCCCTTCCACCGGGTCGTAGGTGGCGACGACATGCTGCAGCGACGCCTGGAGATCTTCGTCGTCGGCATTAGTCGCAAGGCGCGGGTCGCCGTTGCCGTCGCTGATACTGGAGCGGTTGTAATGCTCGTAGGTGTACAGCCGTTGCATCAGGCTGAAGTTTCGCGCCATGTCACCGGCGGAGTAGGTGATGATACGAGCGTCTTCCTGAGTCACGTTTGCTGGCACGATCCAGGCTTCAACCGAGTATTCGCCGGTAGCCTTGATCATGTCATGCAGCTTTTTACTCGTAGAAGTCGAGCCCTGCGCTTTACCGCCCTTGATCTCGATGCCCCAGCCGCCGAACCAGGAAATGTCACCGGAGAGATTCAGGTTCAGCGCGGGTTCGACACCGCTCGTGTCGTAGGCGACCGCGCCCTGACCCGTCTTGAACTCCCACATGCCGACGACATTGGCTTCGTAGCGGTTGCCTCCGCTGGCGACGACACCGTCGTACAACGTCAGGGCTTTGCTGACAACGAGGCTCGGATCGATCTGGGTAGGCTCGATACCGCCGGCCAGCGCCTCGATCGCCTCCAGCATTTCATTGCCGTTGGCGGAGCAGTCGCTCCAGCAGTTGTGGAATTCGTCGAGCAGACGAATGACCAGTCGCGAGTCGTCCGGATTGTCCAGATCAATCTTGGATTGCACTGCCGCGTAAGCCTCGTTGACATCGGCGCTCGCGAAGTAGGGAGACTGCGGAGAGTTGGCCGAGCTGACATGACAGCGCGAACAGTATTCGGTCAGCAACGGATAGACAGTCGAGGCAAACGCCGCTGAGTCGTCCGGGAAATTCTTGCTGTTGCCCGGGTCCTTGATCACGGGTGGCTTGAGTTCGATAGCGCGGCCGCCGCCAGCAGCCGTCTCACCGGCCCATGCGGTGATCCAGGTCGTCAGAATCTCACCACAAGCCGCATCGCTGTCCAGCCAGCAGTTGTGGCCGCCAGCCACCTTTCCGACCATCCGCGAATTCGCGGGATCGGTGAGGTCTACAATTGCATTGGCGGCCTCGTATGCCATGTTGACGTCGTCGGTTCTTGCAAAGGCCGGGGACTGGCCGCCAACGGTGTGGCAGGATCCGCAACGATTATTTGACTTGACGTTGTCCCAGAGGTTGATCTTGAATGACTGCACGTCATCCGTGCTCGGGGGAGGTCCGGCATAGTCCACGACGTTCTGGGCCACCGTCTGCGGGTTGTCCGCGGTACTGACGCCGGAGCCGCAGGCACTGAGCCCAAGCGCTACTGTCAGTATTCCACTCGCGAGCAAAAGGCGGCGCGAGGGGGTGATGCTCGAAATACCATTCATCACTTTCATCTGCGGATTCCTCTTAGTCGCCCATGCAGTAGACGGCCGCTTCCGCGAACGTCTGTTTCAGTTTGTAATTCGTGCCGCGCAGTGAGGCGACCATCGAATCGATCTGGGCACGATCGTCGCCATTAACCGGTCCGCGGAAGCACACGGCCTCGAAGACCTTGGTTGCCTGGCATTCCGCGAATGCATCGCTGTTGCCGAGTTCCTGGCCGAGGGACTTGGCGCCGCTGCCGGATCCGCCGAGATTGGGGTCCCACCCGAGCAGCGAGTTTTTGCCGGCGCGCCAGTAGTTGTCCCAACTGTCATCGGGAGTCGAGAAACCGGGGCGGAAGTTGTCGGCGTTGTTGAAGTACTTGGGCTGGACCTGACCCTCGGTGTACTCGATGCTGCCGCTGTCCGGATTGAAATTGTAGTAAGCAAAAGCCTGCGTCATCGGGTCCATCCCGTTGTGACAGCCAATGCAGTTGTTCAGGAATACCCGGCTGTCCCCGCCTGGACTGCGCGAGACGTCCTGGCGAATCCGGTCGGGAATGCGGGAGGTGTCGTGCACCTCTTCCATGTCCCGGCACAAGTGATTAATCATCGTAAAGCGGAACATCGCCCGGTTTGTGCCGGCAATGAAAAAGGCCTCCGCGGCAGCTCTGCTTGTCATGATTCCCGCAGTGGCATTGGGAGTAAGACTGGTCACCGTGCTTTGCTCGGTTCTCCTGAGCCCGGTTTTGAGATCGATGCCGCGGTCTTCCATTTCCTCGTAATGCGAGTTGTTCGCCATCGAGTAGCCGGGAAGTCCGAGATTGTCGTTACCGACGTAGACGATATCGGCGGACAGCAGTGTATTGAATGCGATTTCGTCGCGGACCATCCCGATCACGGTTGCCGTATAGTCATTCAACGGAACGAATACTGACTGTTCCCGATTGGTCCACGGGGCCGCCCAATTCTTGAGCGTGATGTTGTAAAACCCGCTGTTTTCCATTGCCGTGTAGGCTGCGCCCTCTGCATCGCCAGCGGCGATATCCGCTGCCATCGAATCCAGAACCGCATCGGTCGGCGGCACGCCCGCAATCCGATCGTGTATTCGCCTTGCCTGCTCGCGCGGGCCGGCATAGGCCGGGGCAAGGCTCACCGCCATCAGACACAGAGCGGTTAGCGCAAACGCAGCAAGGCGCAATGTCTCGCGTCGGGTTTGTTGTCTAGGCATCGTAGGCATCCTGATCATCGTTCATCCGTTTCCGGTTGGCCGCAAAAACGCGGTTCCATACCAGCTGGTTTTTAGTAGTAGCAAAAATAAAATCGCTGCGTAATGTCGAAAATCAGCGACGTCTCAATACGGCGACACGTTCGTGTTGTTGCGCTTCTCTAGTAACCTCGGGTCATTCGTTTCAGGTTCATCGGAAAAGTGTGAACTGCGTCGCAAAGTGCCTGCGTACATAGTGAATCGCGATGCCGAAACCATTTCTGTGATGCCCTTAACAGAAAGGACAATATGTCATGTCCATGATTACGTTAACTTCGCAATCGACTATCCAAATGCCTGGTGAGAGCACGGCTGGGCCAGCAATCGAAGACGTTATGAAAAGCGTTGAAACCAACACCATCAGAACTTTGCAAAAGAGCTTGCGGCGTATGCTTGCATGCACTGCGTTGGCCTTTGTCCTTTCAGCGTGCGACGGCGGTTCGGATAGCAATGGTCTCGACCTTGGCGGGAACCAGGACGAAGATCCGGTAGTTGTGGATTTCCCGATCGCTTACGTCAAAATGCCGGTGCCGCTCGAGGACGGTGACCTTCGCGAACTGAACACGTTCAACATCGGTGCCGATCTCTATTTAAAGAAACGGGCTTCCCCAAGTGCCATCGAGTACAACATCACCGGTGGGTTTACCGAAGGTCTGTACGATGTTCGCGATCTCGATGTTTCTTTCGACGGTACAAAGGTCGTGTTCGCGATGCGTGGGCCGTTCGACGAGAATCTCGATGAGGACGAACAGCCGACATGGAACATCTGGGAATATGAAGTCGAGAACGACGTCCTGCGCCGCGTTATCGCCTCCGATATTACTGCCGAGGCAGGCCAGGACGTTGCGCCGCACTACCTTCCAGACGGGCGAATCATATTTACGTCGACGCGGCAGCGGACCTCAAAGGCGGTGCTTCTCGACGAGAGCAAGCCGCAATTCGAGGCGCAGGATGAGAACCGCAATGAGCCCGCATTCGTCCTCCATGTAATGACTTCGGACGGCAGCGATATCCAGCAGGTGTCGTTCAACCAGAGCCATGACCGCGATCCAACCGTGCTGTCGAATGGTCAGGTGATGTTCTCGCGCTGGGATCACGCTCCCGGTGTTGACGGCATTCATCTTTTCAAAATGAACCCCGATGGCAGTGACCTCGAACTGCTGTATGGCGCAAACAGTCATGACACCGGCGTCGACGGCAGCATTATTCAGTTTGCCCAGCCGCGTGAGATGCCAGACGGCCGGGTGATGGTGCTGATTCGGCCATTTGCCGACACCGACTTCGGCGGTGATATCTCGGCGATCGATGTCGCGAATTTTATAGAGAACGAACAAACGACGGCGTCGAACAGTGGCGCAATGGTCGGGCCGGCGCAGGAAAAAGTAACGGTCAACGACGTCCGCACCGATGATCAGATTTCGCCCGGCGGGAAATTTATGTCGATGTATCCGCTGTGGGACGGCACCGAGCGAATGATCGTGAGCTGGAGCCAGTGCCGGTTGCAGGAGGTCGGTGCGTTCGATCCGGATGCCGATCCGCTTACCGCGGAGCCGGTGACTATCTATGCGTGTACGCCGGACCGATTGGCCGATCCGCTGTATGAGGCGGCGCGCCCGGCCTATGGTCTGTGGGTTTATGACCGCAGCGAGGACACTCAACTTCCCATTGTTCCGCCGCAACAGGGAATCATGGTGACGGAAGGTGTGGTCGCGGCGCCGCGTCCGCGTCCGCCGGTTATTCTCGACAAGGTACCCGGCCTGGATGTGGATTCGGACCTGGTACAGCAAAATGTCGGTGTCATCCACATACGCAGCGTCTACGACTTCGACGGTGCAGCGATTGCGGACATTCCGGCGCTGGCGGATCCGGCGCAGACCAGCGCCGACGACCGGCCGCTGCGGTTTGTCCGGATCGTCAAACCGGTGAGTATGCCCGATGACGATATCCTGGACTTCGATAATTCGGCATTCGGCGTTAGCGCAGGGCAGGGGATGCGCGAGATCCTTGCCTACCAGCCGATCGAGCCCGACGGCTCGATAATGATGAAGGTGCCGGCCAATGTTCCGTTCGCAATAAGCATGCTCGACAAGGACGGCCGCCGGTTTGGACCGCGTCACAGCAACTGGCTGCAGGTCCGGCCTGGCGAGGTTCTCGAGTGCAACGGCTGTCACGACCCGGGCAGCGGCATTTCTCATGGCCGCGCTGATGCATTTCTGTCGGTCAACGACGGTTCCCCCACTACTGGCGAGCCATTCCCCAACACCGATCCGGCGATCTTCGCGGATTTCGGCGAAACGATGGCACAGGCACGTATGCGAATCAGCTGTGCGACCGACTGTGCCGCAATGACCCCCAGTGTCGACATCGAATACGAAGACGTCTGGACCGACGAGACCGTGCGCGCAAAAGACGAACCGTTTGTTTACACCTATGAGGAACTCGAAACGCCGTTTCCGACCGACCCGAATTGTGTCGGTGACTGGCATTCCGGTTGCCGCATTACGATCAATTATGAGGCCCATATCCATCCGCTGTGGTCGACGCCGCGCCTGATTCTGGATGCCGATGAAGTAACCGTTCTGGAAGACCGTACATGTACGTCGTGTCACAACGACCGCGATGCGATGGCGGCCGCCCAGGTACCGGCGGGGCAGCTCGATCTGAGCGATGGCCTGTCGGATATCGACATGGATCACTTCAAGGCCTACCGCGAGTTGTTGTCGGGCGATAACGCACAGCAACTCGTCGACGGAGCGCTCCAGGATGCTCGTGTTGAAGTCGGCGTCGATCCGGATACCGGCGATCCGGTCTTCGAGCCGATCGGAGTTGCGCCTTCGATGAGTCTCGCCGGGGCGCGTTTGTCCCCTGCGTTTTTCGAGCGTTTCGAGGCCGGTGGTTCACATGCCGGTTTTCTTACCCCCGCCGAACTCAGGCTTTTGTCAGAGTGGCTGGACCTCGGCGCGCAGTATTACAACAACCCATTTGAAGCCCCGGTGAACTAGATCATGCGACTGTTGCCAATACTTGCCGTACTTCTTTGTCTGTTTTGCGACGATGTATTCGCCGCCAGGGAGGCGTTCGAGGTAGTGGTCAACGATCCATACATCGAGTTGCACACCGGCCCGGGCCGCGGGTATCCGATTTTTCACGTAACCGAACGTGGGGAACGCATCGAAGTCCTGAAACGGCGCACCGACTGGTTCAAGGTACGCACGCCGGAAGGCAAGGAAGGATGGGTCAAGCGCAAGCAGATGGAACTCACGCTATTGCCGACCGGCGAAGGCGTCGAGTTTGACGATCCGGTGATGAATGACGTTCTTGCCCATCGGTTCGAGTTTGGTGTTCAGGGCGGAGATCTCGACGGGGCGAACCTTATATCCGCTTATCTGGGATATGCGCTTACCACGAACTTCACGGCCGAACTACGCGGGTCTCGTGGTCTGGGTGACTACTCCAATACCTGGCTCGCCAGCGCCAACCTCACGCATACATTTTTCCCGAAGTGGCGGGTCTCGCCGTTTTTCTCGCTTGGCACCGGGCTTGTGCATACCGAACCCAAGTCGACATTGGTACAGACCGAGGATCGTACCGACCAGACGGTACACGCCGCCGCCGGCGTGCGTGCCTATCTGACCCGGCGCTTCATTTTTCGCGCGGAATACCGCAACTACATGGTTCTAACGAGTCGTGACGACAATGAGGAAGTAGACGAATGGACGGCAGGCTTTTCAGTATTCTTTTGATCGCGGCTCTTCTTGGCCCCATGCAGGCTACGCTTGCGCAGCAAGAGCGGCCGTCGTCGCCGCAGGTCATCGAACCAGAGGTGGAGCGTCGCGACATTAACCGCGCGCGTATCGATACCGAAAATTTCGAGCTCGGCGGCTACGCCGGAATAATGAGTGTCGAGGACTTTGGCACCAATGCAGTCTACGGTGCGCGTCTGGCCTACCACATTACCGAGAGTTTCTTCATCGAAGCGAACTACGGTATGACAACCACCGACAAGACCAGTTTCGAGCGCCTGAGCGGAGGAGCGGAACTGCTAAGCGATAGTGAGAGAGACCTCACGTATTACAACGCGGTACTCGGGTACAACTTATTCCCGGGCGAGGTTTTTCTTGGTGGCTCCAGGGCCATGGACAGTTCGCTCTATCTCGTCGCCGGAGCCGGGAGCACGGATTTCGGCGGGGACGATGAATTTACGATGGTGTTCGGCTTTGGTTATCGGGTTCTGCCGACCGACTCACTGGCTTTCCACCTAAACGTTCGCGATCACATTTTTGAGAGCGACCTGCTCGGCCAGGACGACACTTATCACAACATTGAGGCCATCCTGGGCCTGACCTTTTTCTTTTGAAGGAGATCATCGTGAGCAAACGCAACAGAAACAGCGCCCGGAAG
>PKUM01000178.1 GCA_002868855.1 Chromatiales bacterium
AGGACATCGTCAGCGATAACAAAACGTTAGATGGTGGCCAGGGGCAGAATCGAACTGCCGACACGCGGATTTTCAGTCCGCTGCTCTACCAACTGAGCTACCTGGCCTTTTCTTGGTCTTCTCGCTGGCGTCCCTGCCGGAACGTCAGCTCTGTAATTCTAACCCGGCCCCGCCGTCCCTGCCGGAATGCCAGGACTTCATATTACCCGACCCCGGAGGAGCGGCGTATTAAAGCCCCACCCACCGGATTCGTCAAGGAACGCCGGCCATAACTATTAGCCTGCTCCGGCGCCGGGGCTCGACATTTTCCACGAAACAGCAGCTCCGATTCGCCGCGTTTTTTTGACAGCGGCGGTTACCCCTCGGTACCCTTGTCCAGAGCCTCGCAGCACAGAAATTCCACTAATTACAATGAGTTTATCTTCCGAGCAGGCCACGAATGGCCGGCCCGACGCCGATTTGAAGGACCGCTACCGGCGCGTGAGGCAACAGTCGCTGTACCTCTGCGAGTCGCTGCAGACCGAGGATTTCGTGGCGCAGTCGATGCCCGATGTCAGCCCGACCAAGTGGCATCTGGCACATACCAGCTGGTTCTTCGAGAATTTCCTGCTGGTCCCGCACTTGTCCGGCTATCGTCAGTTCGACGAACGTTTC
This sequence comes from Chromatiales bacterium, assembly GCA_002868855.1. Taxonomy (GTDB): domain Bacteria; phylum Pseudomonadota; class Gammaproteobacteria; order Steroidobacterales; family BM003; genus BM003. The sequence continues at coordinate 655 of PKUM01000178.1, forward strand.
GACTATCTCTTCAATTCCTATTACTACACGGTCGGCCAGATGCACCTGCGTAGCCAACGCGGGCTCCTGACCAGGCCGACAGTGGCAGAGGTCCGCGCCTATCGCGAGCACGTCGATGCGCAGATGGACCGGCTGCTGGATGGCGCGGCCGGCACCCGGCTCGACCATCTCCTGACACTCGGCCTGAACCACGAACAGCAGCATCAGGAGCTGATGCTCACCGACATCAAGCATGTTCTGTCGGTGAACCCGCTGCAGCCAGCGTATCGCGACGATCTCGCCACGCCCGCAGGCGTGGCGGGTCCGCTGGACTGGCACGGCTTTCCTGAGGGAGTCCACGAAATAGGCACCGGCGGCGACTCCGGGTTCTGCTTCGACAACGAAACCCCGCGGCACCGGATTTTCCTCAGACCGTTTGCGCTGGCTTCGCGACCGGTCACAAATGCCGAGTATCGCGAATTCATCGAAGACGGCGGTTATCGCGACGTGGCCGGCTGGCTGTCGGACGGCTGGGCCTGGATCCGGCGCGAACAGATCGACCGGCCGCTGTACTGGTCCGCGGATCTCGAATCCGAATTCACGCTGGGCGGTTTTCGCGCGATCGATCCGCATGCACCGGTCTCGCACCTGAGTTTCTACGAAGCCGATGCCTATGCGCGCCGCGCCGGGCACCGCCTTCCGACGGAGGCCGAGTGGGAAATCGCGGCCGCCGGGCAAGAGGTCGGCGGTAACCTCGCCGACACAGAACTACTGCATCCTGCCCCTGCAGCCAGCGACTCCGGTTTGCGGCAAATGTACGGCGACGTCTGGGAATGGACCGCGTCGCCGTATGCGTCATACCCCGGGTTCCAACCGCTTGCCGGCTCGCTGGGCGAGTACAACTGCAAGTTCATGTGCAACCAGATGGTGTTGCGCGGCGGCTCGTGTGCAACCCCGGCCGATCACATCCGCGCCACGTATCGCAATTTCTTTTACCCGGAGAGCCGCTGGCAGTTCAGCGGCCTCCGCCTGGCCAAGGACGCCTGAACCGATGAGCCCCGCCAGCGCCGCCGTGCGCCTGACCGATTTCGAGCCGGAAGTGGACGACTTTGCCGAGGACGTACGACGCGGCCTTGCGGCGACGCCGAAGCAGCTGCATCCGAAATACTTTTACGATGCCGCAGGCTCGAAGCTGTTTGACCGGATCTGCGCCACGTCCGAGTACTACCCGACCCGCACCGAGATCGCGATCATGGAGCGCTACGCCGGCGAAATGGCTGCGCTGGCCGGCCCGCGGGTCAGGCTGGTCGAGTTCGGCTCTGGCTCCAGCGTCAAGACACGGCTGCTGCTCGCGCACCTCGATCAGGCCGTCGCCTACATGCCGGTGGATATCTCACGCGACCACCTGATGGAAGTCGCCGAAGAGCTCGCGGCGGCCTACCCGGAAGTGGAGGCGCTGCCGATCTGCGCCGATTTCACGACCGCGTTTACGTTGCCTGCGCCGAAGCGCCATCCGGCGCGCACGCTGGTCTATTTTCCGGGTTCGACGATCGGCAATTTCGAACCGGCCGAGGCGCTCGGGCTGCTGCGACGGATTGCAAAACTCGCGGGCGATCATGGCGGCGTGCTGATCGGCGCCGATCTGCAAAAGGACATTGGCGTGCTGGAAACGGCGTACAACGATGCCGACGGCATTACCGCCGCATTCAATTTCAACCTGTTGTCGCGGATCAACGAAGAACTCGGCGGCGATTTCGATCCGCGACTGTTCCGCCACCACGCGTTTTACAACGAAGAACTCAACCGCATCGAGATGCACCTCGAAAGCCTGGCCGAGCAGACAGTGACCGTCGCCGGCCAAAGCTATGATTTCGCCGCCGGCGAGACCATCCACACCGAGTCATCGCACAAATACACCGAGCCGCAGTTTGCGCAGCTCGCCGCGGCGGCGGGCATGCGCGTGCGCCACGTGTGGAAGGACGACGACGGCCTGTTCTCGGTGCAGTATCTCGAAACGATCTGAGCCGCACTGCGCAGTCCGAACGGCGGCGCCGGAAATGCGCACCTGCGCAACGGCCAACCGCCGGCACCCGGAACGGCCGGAGTTCACCCGAAAAAAATCGCTGCAGAACGAGTTTCGTGCCGCGGCTTACGCTGCGACCGCTGCCATGCAGCAGTTTGAAGCCTACTCCGGCGCAACATAGCCCTCGGGTGCAGCCGAACCCTGGCCGAAGAAGAACTTCTCCATTTCCTCTTCGAGGAATTTGCGCGCTTTCGGCTCGATCGGGGTCAGCCGGTATTCGTTGATCAGCATCGTCTGATGCGCCAGCCAGCGTTGCCAGCCTTCCTTCGAGACATTGTCGTAGATGCGCTTGCCGAGATCGCCCGGATACGGCAGGTACTCGAGGCCTTCCCCCTCGGTACGCATCACCACGCAGTTCACCGTTCGCGTCATGTCTGTTCCTCCGTGGTCACGGCACCGTTGCACCGGTGCCGCCCGGTCCGGTTAGTGTTCAGGCTAAATCGCCCGCGCCCAGTGCCGCCAGCAGTCTCTCCACCGGGGCGGCAAGACCGAGCCGCGCCGGCGCGCGCCTGTTATACCAGACACGTTCGCCATCCTCCACGCAGTGCGCCACCGGCATGGCGGCGAGACGCACGATCAGCGGCGTGATTTCCAGGTCGAAATGGGTAAAAGCATGGCGCATCGATGCGCCCTCCTCGATCCGGCTTACGGCATCGCCAAACACCGCCCGGCACCAGCCATCCACATCGTCTTCCTGCGCAAGCTCGGGCGGGCTCCACAAACCGCCCCAGATCCCGCTCGGTGGGCGCCGCTCGAGCAGAACCTCTCCGCCCGGGGCCATCGCCAGCACCATCCTCGTCGTCCTGGTCGGTCGTTTCCGCGGCGGGCGTTTGCCTGGATAACGGCTTTGCGTGCCCGCGCTGCGTGCGGCACAACCGTCATGCAGCGGGCATGCTCCACAGCGCGGCTGGCTCCGGGTACATACAGTCGCGCCGAGGTCCATGATTGCCTGGGTGTAGACGGCAACATCCGTTTCCGGCGTATGAACGTCTGCCAGCTGCCACAGACGTTTCTCGACCTCGCGCCTGCCGGGCCAGCCCTCGACCGCATGCAACCGCGCGAGCACGCGCTTGACGTTGCCGTCCAGGATCGGGAATCGGCGTCCGCCCGAAAGAGCGAGAATCGCGCCGGCGGTGGAACGGCCGATCCCGGGCAGCGCAAGCACGTCGTCGAATGCTTGCGGAAAACGACCGCCATGATCCGCGACGATGATCTGCGCCGCCTTGTGCAGGTTGCGTGCCCGGGCGTAATAGCCGAGTCCCGACCACAGGTGCAACACGTCATCGACCGGCGCTGCCGCCAATGCCGGAATGACGGGAAACCGGCCGACGAACCGCTCGAAATACGGGATCACGGTAGCGACCTGGGTCTGCTGCAACATGATCTCGGAAATCCACACCCGGTACGGGTCGGCGCTGCGCTGCCACGGCAGGTCGTTGCGCCCGTCCGCGCGTTGCCAGGCAACCAGGCGCTCGGCGACCCCGTCAGTCAGCGGCTCGAGGTCGCTCAAGCGCGAGACCCTCCAGCCGCAACACCGCGCGGCTGCCGGCGCGTTTCAATGCGATCCGAATCACCAGCGGACCGATCAGCGGCGGCACCCAGAAATCGGGCGTCAGCGACATCCGGTAGTGCAGCAGCGTGCCTTCACCTTCCGCCTCGAGCCACCAGTCGGTGCGCCCCGAGCTCAGGTTGCTGCCGGCGGACTCGACCACGGCCGAGATATGCGAATGCGGTGTCACGTGCAATGTCTCGGTCTTGATCAGCTCGCGGCACACCCACAGGATGCAGCCCTCGGCCCGCGTGTAAACGCGCGGCCGGCCGTCTTCGGCCGGTTCGATATAGCGGCTTTCCTTGTAGACGCCGGAGATACGCGGGTATTGGTCGTAGTCGAGCAACACCGCGAAGACGGCCTCGGGCGACGCCTGCAGAAACGTCAGCGAGTCGAAGACATAGGCGTCGTCTTCTTTTTCGACCTCGAGCAGCCTGATGTCCGCCGCGCCGAGCGCAAGCGGAAGCAATGCAAAAACGATCAGCCAGCGGGCCCGCATCAGTTGCCGAACAGGCCCTTCAGCTTGTCTTTCAGCTCTTCGGCCTTTTCCTTGACTTCTTCGACCGGATCGTCGCTTTGCAACACATCGTCGATTTCCTTCTTTGCCAGACCGGAGAGATCGGGCGCAATCTTCGGATCGTCGAGCGGTCCGCTGATGCGCATCGGGATACTGGTACCGATCAGTTCCTCGAACTCGGGGTCGGTTCCGTCCTCCGGCACCTTGATCACGGTCGCCACCATTTGGTAGTCGAGCGTCGAGTCAACGAGGTTGACGCCACCCTCCCCGGTTACCCTCAGCACCGGCATAAATACCTTCAGGTCATCGCTTTTGAGCACCCCGTCCACCGCCGTGGCGGTCACGCTGAGGCTTTCGAACGGCGTGCGCTGCGGCCGCGGCGGACTCGGCGGCATCTGCTTGCGATAGAGCGACCGGGTCAGCCGGACGGCGTACACGAGATCGATATTCTCGAGCGCGCCCTCACCGACATCGAAACCGAGATTGCCGCTCAGGGAATTGCGCATGGCATTGACGGTAGCGCCGCGTGCATCGAGCGCAACCTTGCCGCTGGCGCTACCGCTAACCAGCACGCGCCCGATCGCATCCTCGCTGAGCATACACAACTGCACCCCGTCCAGGTTCTCGCGCACCGCCAGGGTCGGTGGGCTTGCCGCCGCATCGAGCGTAATTTCACCCGATGCCTTTCCCTGGTAAAGCGACACCTCGACCGGCTTCAGCCGCACCTTGCCATTGCCGGCTTTCAATCCCAGCGTCACGTCGGTCAATGCCATGCCGCTGACCTTCAGCGAACCGATCCGGAACGTCCCCTCCGCATCCAGCTCGCGCAGCGCTTCCACCGGGATCTCTGCGTCGTCGTCGCCACCGACCGCCTGCTCTTCGGCACCCTCGACCACCGGCGGCAGGTAACGGTCGGCGTCGATTGCATCGACACCGAGATCGAAACGAATCGACTGCTTCTCGAGATTACTGATCCCGGCCTTGCCAGCCAGTTTGGTGTCGTCGAGCACGAACTCGAGATCGTTGAACATCGCCGAATTGTCGGTCAGCGCCAGCGTTGCCTTCGCACTGGCCTTTTTCAGCACGGCGTCGTCCGCGGTAACCGGGGCTTCCATTCCCATCCGCTCCATCAGTGAGCGGGGAGAAAACTCGTCGAGACTGAACTCGCCGGTGATATTCGGAGTGGACATGATCGCGGTACCGGTCAGTGCCGCGTTGAAAGTGAGCCCGAGGGTCTCGGCTTTCAGCGCCTCGAGGTCCATCGTCTCCTTGTCGAGATCGGCGGCGAAGCGTTTTAGCTCAACCTTGATTGGAATCTCGCCACCGGGAAGATCCTTCCCGCTCAACTGCACCTCGAGCGTCGGGTTGTCGAGCTCGAATTGCTGATAGTCGCCGGAGTAGCGGACGGTAGAGTCGAGATTGAGATTGGCTGAAACCCCGCTGGACTCGAGTACCGCGACCACTGCCGATTCGAAGTCGATCGGTTCGCCCGGTGCAATCTCGCCGGTCTTCAGGTCGAAATCCTGAATGTCTACATCCGTCCCGGCCTGTTTGTCGACATAGCGAATCCGCGCATCGTTGATCGAGAGTCCGCCGATCTGCAGCGAGTCTATGCCAGCCGACTCTCCGGAATCCGCCGCTGCCGGCGCGGTGTCTTCGGTGGAGAGATCGTCCCAGTTCGTGACCCCGCGCTCGTTGACCGCCAGGTTGAGGCGTAGGCCGTCGAGACGCACCTGGTCGAGTTCGATGTTACGGCGGAGCAGCGGTACCAGCCTGACGCCCATGCGCGCACCGTCGATCGCAACGAATGGCTCGTCGCCAAACCCCTGTGCGTTGCTGAGCTTTGCCGGCCCGAGCTCGACCGCGAGCCACGGGAAGAACGACAGGCCGATATCGCCGTCAATGGTCAGTTGGCGCCCGGTTTGCTCGGCCACCTGGTCCGACAGCGTCTGCTTGAAATCGTTGGGGTCGAAAATGAAAAACAACCAGATTGCCGCGACGACGAGCAGCAGCACCAGCGCGCCGACCGCAAGTCCAAGGAACTTGAAGAGCCCTTTCATGGAATACCTCGGGGAATGCCCTGCAAAGACGTGGCCCTATTATGACGCGGGGGGACGTCCAAACGCACCCTGAACCGCGAATTAGCGGCAACTCGCGCCGGTGTCGCTCCTTTCGCAGAAATCGCTCCAGCCGTAGCGTTTCCAGTAGTCGAGCAGGCCGATCGAGTCCATCAACACCGCAAACCGGGGGTCGGCGCGGAACCCGGCGGCCTCCGGCAGCCAGAACAGCGCGAGCTCCCAGTCGATCGTCGGCGCCGCCAGCAACCTCTGCGCCTGCGCGAACGCGGCATCGTGCTGATCCAGCAATAACAGGATCAGCAGCATCTCCGGCGGGTCTATCCCGGCATTGCCGGCACCCTCGAGTTCGGCGAGAAACCCGGGACGCAGCGCCGGGTCGAGCACCGCGTCGGCGAGCGCCCGGGCAGTATCCAGTGGCAGGTCGAGTGCCGGCCCGCCGCTCGAGAACGCCGCCGCCGCACCCGCCGCATCGTCATTGCGCAGCGCGATAATGCCGGTGTAATCGCCCTGCGGCTGCGCAAACCCGAGCTGGCGCGCCGCGGTGGCAAATGCCAGCGCCTCTTCGTCATTGCCGAGCAGGGTGTTGGTCGCCATCAGCATGGCGTTGACCACGGCGGACTGCGGATCCAGCTCGTAGGCTTGGGTGATCTCGTCCATCGCCGCCTCGAGCCGCCCCGCCGCGCGCAACAGGTGGCTGTACCAATGGTGCGGCATCGGCTCGCCCGGTTGCAGCCCCGCCGCGGCGAAAAACCCGGTCTCGGCATCGGTCCAGTTCCAGTTGGCGTAGTTGATCCGGGCCAGCACCGCGTGCGCCTCAGCCAGCGTCGCATCCAGCGTAAGCGCCTTGATCGCGGCTTCGGAAGCCAACGCAAACGCCTCCTCCGGGCTTTCGTCGGCATAGGTCGGCAACAACACATACGCGGTGGCGAGCCCTGCATAGGCCTGCCCGAATCCGGGATCGCGCCCCAGTGCAGACTGGAACAGCTCGATTGCGACCCGGATATTCTGCTCGCCACGGCGACGCAGGATGTCACGGCCCTTCAGGTACAGATCGTAGGCCTGGACATCGCGGGTCGGCGCGGTGACCGCCGCGAGCGCCTGCTCCGACGTCTCCTCGCCGCTGAGAGTCACCTGCAGTGCGTCGACGATCGAGCGCGCAATCCGGTCCTGTACCTCGAAGATGTTCGCGAGCTGCTCGTCGTAGGTTTCCGACCACAGGTGATAGCCACTTTCGGCGTCGATCAGCTGGGCGGTGATCCGGACCCGGTCGCCGGCCCAGCGCACGCTGCCCTCGAGCACGGTTTCGACGCCGAGCTCGTCGGCAAGCTGGCGGATATCGACGTTGCGCTCCTTGTACGAGAACGACGATGTCCGCGCCGCGACCTGCAGACCGGGCACCCGGGTCAACAGGTTGATCAGTTCCTCGGACATGCCGTCCGAGAAATAATCATTGGCGCTGTCTTCGCTCAGGTTGGTAAACGGCAGCACCGCTATCGAGCTGCGCCCGACCTCTTCCCCGCCAAACCAGCTCTTCCACGGCGCCAGCAAAATGGCGCCGAGGATCAGCATCGCGACGATCAGAAGCAGCGCATAGGCAATGATCGCACTGGGTTTTTTGTGCGCGGCCGCGGCGCCCGGCCGCGGCGCTGTACGCTGGATGCCCTCCGGGCCGATATCGAAAATCCACGCCAGCAGCATCGCCACCGGAAAACCCATCATCAGCAGCAGGATCACAAACGTAATGGTCCAGTCCGGCAGCATCAATGCCGGGAAGACCACGTCGGCGACTTCGGCCATGACCCAAGAGACGAGCAGGTACAGACCAGCAACACGAAACACCCGCCGCCGTTTGAGTTCCTGCATCAATGCCATGCTGTCACCACTGCTGTCACGATCCGTCACTGACTGAGGTGTAGCGGCCATTATCACAGATGCGGCTCGGGTCGTCGTCGCCCACGACAGCCATCACGATGAAGGGGCTCATCTGGGCACGGGCGGATGAGGTGTCGCGGACCGCGCCGGACTGCGGCACGAAGGGACTGTCGGAGGCTGCGCCGGGCGATGCCGAAATGCGAGCCCAGCGCCGGCATCCGGGGCAGGGCCCGCATGGCGTCAGTCACGGCAAATATTGATACCGCCGTTCAGGGTCTTTATCAGGACCCGGGCCGAGCCATCCCCTTCCCTGAATCGCAGCTCCTTGCCGGGCGCATACTTGCTGGTGCGCACCGGATCCGGGCCAAAACAATTGTCGATCGAACCATTGAAAGTCTCGATGTCGAACTCGGCATCGACGTTGCCGCGAAACTCGATTTCCAGGTCCCCGTTTATCGTTTCGACTTCAAAACGCGCACCTTGCTCGAGCCCGGCGACCAGGTCCACGTCGCCATTCGTCGTCTTGATACGGGCCCGCGCCAGCTTGTCCGTCGAGACTTCGATATCGCCGCTCACCACCGTCGCGATCACCTCGCCGGCAACGTCCTCGACCGCGATGTCTCCGCTGACCGAAGTCAGCGCCAGCAACGCGCTCTTGCCGCTGCCCTCGACAGTCACATTGCCGCTGACGGTCTTCGCCTCGACATCTTCGTCCATTGCCCTCGTATCGATATCGCCGCTGACCGATTGCAGACGCTGGCTGCCGGCGACGCCGCGGATGTCGATCTCGGCGCTGACCGTCGTGACGGTCAGGCGACTGCCCTCTGGCACCGAAACGAGAAGGTCGGTGTCATCGACATGACGGTGCTTTTTCTTTTTCTCCAGGATTACGTTGACCCTGACAGTGCTGCCATCGCGTTCGAATTCGAGCCGCTCGGTACCTTTGCCGAGGTGTCCCGATACATGAACTTCGTCCCGGTTCGAGCCCACGACTTCGACGGAACCAGACACGTTGGAAATTTCGACCCGCCCATCGGGGTCGGCCGCGGTGCGCTCGTCGATCGGCGTTTCCGCCAGTACCGACGTTGCAAAAAGCACGGCAGCCAGAAACACGGCTCTCATATGCTGTCACTCCTTTGCGGCGAACCCGCCACAATTCTGTTTACCTGATCGAACACCGCAAGTTCCTCCTGGTAGGTCGCCACCAGAAGTTGCTGCAGCAGGACGTTGTTGGGGTCGGCATCCAGCGCCAGGTTGATCTCGGCCAACGCGCGCTGGATGTCACGAAGATTCGTCAGTACCGCTTCGCGCGTTTCCGGATGAAGCTGCTGCAGCTTGCCCTCGAATGCTTCGGCAAGCTGCTCGCGATCGAGCCTGTAGCGATCGCCGAGATCCTGCATGCCAGCAAGACGCGCCGGTACCGCCGGTCCGCTCGATACCATCACGACAGCGCCGTTTGCACCATCGGGCTCGCGCTCGGCGATCTGCCAGGTGGCAAGCGACGAAACCGCCATCAGAACCAGCCCGGCCGCCAGCGCCGCCGGCCACCCGCCCGGGAAAACCCAACGCGATACGGTCGTGTCTGCGGCGGTAATGCGTTCGTGAATCTCCGGCCAACGGTCGTGCGGCGGCGTGACCGAGCGCGGGATCGAGCGCAGAAGCTCGTCAAGCTCCGCGCCTTTTTCAATGTCGTCAAAATTGTCATTCATAGCTGTAGCTGCTCCGCCAGAAGGCGCCTTGCCCGATGCAGTTGCGCCTTGCTGGTTCCCACCGCGATGCCCAGCATCGTGGCCGCTTCCTCATGGCTGTGGCCGTACAGCCCGGTCAGCACAAATACGTTGCGCGCGCCCTCGGGCAGCCGCTTGACCGCTCTTTCAAGCTCCAGCCGTGCCTCGACATCTGCCGCTCCGCTCGCCGCATCGCGCGATTCAATGCGTTCCTCGAAAAGCTCGAGGTGTTGGCCGCGCCGGCCCTCTCGACGTTGCCAGCCCAGCACCTCGTTGACCGCGATGCGATGCATCCAGGTCGCGAAACTGCTGTCACCCCGAAAACGGTCGAGTTTGCTCCAAGCGCGCACAAAAGCCTCCTGCATACAGTCCTCGGCAACCTGAGCGGATCCGGTCATCCGCAAACACAGCCCATAAACCCTTCCCTGGTGGGAGCGGAAAAGCGACTCGAATGCCGCTGGGTCGCCTGCCGCTGCTCTGCGGATCAATGCGCTTTCCGAGTCCATACTCAGCGCCGTCCGACCGCCAGCGGGCACCGCCAAAATTGCTGCGTTTGCCGCCATTGTTGAAGGTTTAGAAGCAAAATACTCATCCAGCGTTTAAATGGCCGTTATTATTTGTCTGCGCAACGGACTGGATCATGGCTGCCGCGTCACTGAAAATTCTCATCGTTGAACATAACGCCGCCCGGAACAGCGGGCTCGGCGAGACACTACGGCGTCGAATTTCGCCGCAGGCCAGCCTGACCTCGTCCGCCGATATCGCCGCTGCTCTCGAAACGGCACGCCGTGGCGATGCAGATCTCGTCCTGGTCGATGGGCAGCTAGCGCACGATAGCGCCCGGCAACTGAGCCGGCAAATCGACGCCGCCGCAGTTGCAGATTCGATTATCGTGGTTTCGTCCGACCACAATTTCGAAATGCCACAGGAACTGGCCGAATTGGGGGTCGCCGGCCCGCTGTCGCCGGATGACCTGAATGGCGATCCCGTGCTCGAGCGAATCCTTGCCCAACGGCGCTGTGCCGCGGTGCCTGAAGCAAGCCATGACAGCCTTTTGTCGACGGCCCTGTTGCAGATGCAACACGGGGTCGTGATCTGCGATGCGGCCGCGAAGATCGTAATCGTGAACACCCGTGCGCAGGATCTGCTCCGGCTTGACCCGGAACAATGCCGGCCCGGCGCCGCCATGCCTTCGATCGCCGCGTTTGCGGCAGACCCGGTGCGCGCCCTGGAACCCGCGCGCCAACCGTTGCACCGTGCGTTCGGCGGCGAGACCTTCCCACCGGTACACCTGGTGCACCGCTGCGAACGCAGCGCCGTGGATATTCCGGTGTCGGTCAGCGGCATGCCGCTACGCGACCGCGAGGGCAATCTCAACGGTGCGATGCTCGTTTTGCACGAAACCGGCAACGCACCGCCGATGTCCCATGAACTCGCTCATTTAATCCAGCATGACAGTCTAACCGGCGTGGCCAATCGCGAGATGTTCCTGGATTTGCTGCGGCGCGCGATCGGACGTGCGGACGACAGCCCCGGCATGCTGGGGCTTTTTTTCCTCGACCTCGACCGGTTCAAGGAAATCAACGATTCAATGGGTCACGCAATCGGCGACCGGCTGCTTGCCGGGGTCGGAAAACGCCTTCGCGAACGGCTTCGGGTCGGCGACATCGTCGGCCGGCTCGGCGGCGACGAGTTTGCGGTACTGCTCGAGAGCCTCGCCTCGAACACCGACGCCGCCCGCATTGCAAAAAAAGTCATACAGGAACTGGGGCAACCGTTCGAGCTGGATGGCCGCCAGGTGCACACTACGCCGAGTATCGGCATCGCAACCCATCCGCAATGCGGCCGCACCGCGGAGACGTTGCTGCGCGCCGCCGACGAGGCCATGTACAAGGCCAAGAAGGACGGCCGCAACACCTATCATTTCTACTCGGAACAACTCGACGGCGAAATCCGCCGCAAGGCCGATCTGGAAGAGGCGCTGCGCGGCGCGCTGGGGCGGGGTGAGTTCCGGCTCGTCTACCAGCCGCAATATGCATTGCCCCGGCATCGCCTGGTCGGCTTCGAGGCCCAGCTGCGCTGGCGCCATCCGATCGAGGGCGAGATCGCGCCGCGGGAGTTCATCCCGCTGCTCGAAAGCGTGGGTGTGATCAATGCGGTCAGCGAGTGGGCGCTGGCCTGCGCCTGCCTCGAATTGTCTGAGTGGCGCAGGTTACAACCCGATCTGCGTCTTTCCTGCCGCGCTTCGCCACGTATTTTCCAGCGCCGCAACATCGTCGACGGGCTGGCCCGGATTCTGCGCAACGCCGGGCTTCCGGGTGACTGCCTGGAGGTGGAAATCGGCGCTCTGTTGCTGACCAGCAAGGCTTTCGACCCGGTTGCGACGCTCCGCGCGGTCCGTGACGAAGGGATACGCATCGTGTTGCGGGATTTCGGCGTACAGCCGATTGCACTGGACAAGCTGGCGCAGCTGCCGCTGTCGAAGCTCAGGCTGCACCGTCGAATCGTCGCCGCCCTGCCGGGCGACCGCAGCGCTACCGCCATTGCCGACACGTTAAGGCACTTCGGCGATGGCCTGGGAATCGAATTAATTGCGGAAGGCGTCGACGAGCAGGCGCAGCTCGAATGGCTCGAGAGCCGGAACTGGCATGTTGCGCAGGGCACGTTGCTGGCCGCACCTCTGCCCGCGCTCGGCGCCTCGGAACTGGTCAAACGCGCAAACGGCGCTTAGCTCTCATCTCGCGACCATGCGAGGCGCAGCCCCGTCCTGCCCGAATCGTTCCAGCTTGCGGCGATCTCGGCAATCCTGTCGGCCGGCACCGGCTGACTGATCAGATAGCCCTGAACGCGGTCGCATCGGAGCTCGGCGAGGATCTCCAGGGTATTTTCGTTTTCGACCCCTTCTGCGCAGGCGGTCATACCGAGCTTGTGTGCGAGGTAGACCACCGTTTCGACGATCGTGCGTGCTTCCGGATCGCGCTCCATTTCGCGCACGAACGAAGAGTCGACCTTTATCTCGTTGAACGGCATGCGATAGAGCTGCTTCAACGACGAAAAACCGGTACCGAAATCGTCCACCGATAATCCGAAATTCTTGACCCGAAGACGGGTCAGGATATCCATGGTTGTCGCCGGCTCGATCATCGCGGCCGATTCGGTGACCTCGACTATCAGCAATGCCGGATCGGCGCCGAATTCCTGGATGAGGTCGTTGAGGCGATCGGGAAAAGCAAGATCGGTGAGGAGTCTTGGCGAGAAATTCACCGCGACGGCAAGTGGCGTGCCAGCGTCACGCCAGCTCGCACAGTTGGCAATGGCATCACGGAATACCAGGTCGGTCATTGCAGCGATCAGATCGTTGTCTTCTGCAACAGCCACAAACTCATCCGGCAGTACCAGCCCCAGTTTGGGATGTTTCCACCGCACCAGCGCTTCCACCCCATCGATGACCCAGCGGCCGTCGATCCGGCTTGCCTTGGGCTGGTAGTAAACCGTGAATTCGTGCTCGTCCAGGCCGCGGCGTACATCCGCGGCGGTGATCGTGCGCTGGCTGACAAGCGCGCGCTCGAGCGTCGCCTCCAGCACATCGAGCATCAGCGGTTTCTGCTGTGTGCCGAGCATATCGACACCCAGCGAACGGCCCAGGTGTTCGGCGGTCGCGAGCACGCGAGTATCCATGCCACTGACCACCAGCACTTTCGCGTCGCAGCCGGTCTCGCCAAGAAACCGCAGTTGTTCTATTCCATCGGCTTCGGGCATCTGCAGATCAAGCACGACCACGGAAGGTTCGAAGCTCGACACCCTGCGCCGGAACTCTGCGGCCTGGGTCGTCAACGACACCTCGAATCCCAGTCCCTCGGCGACTTCGCCGACGAACTCGCAGATTCCGGGTTCGTCATCGAGAACCAGCAGTCGATTGTGATTGGCTTTCATTCGCGCCATCCTCGTCAAGAGTCTGGCGAATCCTTAGCGCCAGCTCTTCATTGCGATAGGGTTTTGCGATGAGTGCCGAACCGGATATCCGGTCGATCCGTTGCAGCACTTTTCCGTCCGCAAATCCAGAGGTAAACAAAATCTTCATGCCGGGCCGGACCTCCCGGGTTCGCTCCGCCAACGCCGGGCCGTCCAGTTCGCCGGGCATCATGACGTCGGTCAGCAGAAGATCGATCGGCTCGTCGCTGGCAACGATTGCGAGGGCCGCGGCACCAT
>PKUM01000241.1 GCA_002868855.1 Chromatiales bacterium
CGCGCGGGCATGGGTGGTTCATTCCGGGTCTCCGACCGGTGGCGAGTTGACGCCGAGGTCTCCGATGGCGATCTCGGCGCTGGCAGCCGCGTCGGCACCAATTATCTGCTGTCAGACCGCACGAGCATGTACCTGACCTACGCACTCCAGAACCAATCCGACGAGAGCAGCGCGGGCAGCAGGGCTGGTGGCGAAGGCAACCTCGTGGCCGGCATGAAATCGCGGCTCAGCGACAGCACAAGCGTATTTCTGGAGGAACGCTACCAGCACAGCAATCGTCAAACCGGCCTGACCCATGGTTCCGGCATCAGTTTCGCCCCGACCAAAAACCTGAGCTTCGGTATTACCACCGATTCGGGCAAACTCCAGGACTTCGAGACCGGCGCGGAGACCGAGCGCCTTGCAAGCGGAATCCAGGTCGGCCTTGCTCACGAGGGTCTGCAACTCTCGAGTGGAATCGAATACCGCAACGACGACGCCGAGCAACTCGACCTGCAGCGCGATGAGCGCACCACGTGGCTTTTCAGGAACAGCCTCAGCTACCAGATCAATCCCGGTTCACGGCTGGTCGGCAAGTTTAATCACGCAGACAGCGACAGTTCTCTGGGAACCTTCTACGATGGCGGATACACCGAGGCCGTGATCGGCTATGCGCATCGTCCCGTCGAACACGACCGCCTCAATACATTGATTAAATACACCTACTTCTACAATATGCCGACCACCGACCAGGTGACGTTGCAGGATCTGCCGGCCGAATACATCCAGAAGAGCCACATCGCCGCGATCGACGTCACCTACGACCTGACCCGAAACTTCACGGTCGGCGGCAAATACGCCTATCGCCTCGGCCAGATTACGCTCGATCGCGACGATCCTGATTTCTTCGACAACAACGCAAGCCTCTACGTCGTGCGCGGCGACTACCGGATCGGCAAGAACTGGGAACTGTTGCTGGAGGGCCGGGTGCTCGACATGACCGACCTCGACGACCGTCGCAGCGGCGCACTGGCAACGGTTTCACGTTACCTCGGCGATCACCTGAAGGTGGGAGTCGGCTACAACTTCACCGACTTCTCGGATGACCTGACCGATCTCAGTTATGACCATCACGGTTACTTCCTGAATTTGACCGGTACGATGTAGCGGCGCAACTTCGACGCCGTATTTGCGGCGCTCGGCATCGCCGACCGAACGACAGAGACGGCCCGCGAGAGCCGACCTCCCAAGCCTGCCGGTCCCTAGCCCCTGGGACCACTCAGCGAACTGCGCCCGCGCCAGCTAGCGATCAGCGACCCTCCGCCGGCGCCGCGGGAATCTCGGGCGGCACGCCCTCGCGCGCGATCGGATTGCAATTCTTGATCGTCACCCGTCCTTCCAGCACGCTGCCGCGCGAGTACTCGGAAAAAATGCATTCGTTGGTGCGCGGATCGTAGTTCTCGACCCAGAGGTTATCGGCCTTCCAGGTGGCGGCGATGTGGCGTTGCCCGGGCGGCACCCGGATCGTCATCACGCCGCCGTAGCGTTTCACGAACAACTGCTGGAAGTGGAAAACGTAGGCGCCCCAACCGGTGCCGAGCACCAGTACCATGGCGACCACCGCCGATTTCCAGCGGCCGAACTTCGCCCCGAATAGAAACACGAGGCCGAACGCGGCGCCTATGACCAGCGCCCAGTAAAAATAAGTGATCATTGTCTCGCTCCTCGAGCTGGCCAATACGGATTTGCGCAAACCGCGGTGAACCCTGGCGTATCGCGACCGTCGAAAGCATCATAACCACAAAAAAAGGGGTACCGATGTTTCCAACTACCAGAAATCTGACCCGACGGTACGTGTCGACTCGAATCGCTTTCATTGTAGCGATCGCTACTGTCCTTGTGGGCCCGACCGCATGGGCTGGAGACGCCGGCGCGCTGGCCGACAAGATGCTCGAACGACTCGGCGGCCGCGCGGCGTGGGCAGGGCTGAAGAACACGATTAACGGGTCCCAGCAGAACAGAGCCGGCGAGCCGACCGTGGTTTACGCGGTGATCACGATGGATTTCGAGCGCCCGCGCTTCCGCATCGAGACAACCGCGCAGGACCTCCACCTGATCCGCGTCATTGACGGTGACAACAGCTGGCGCTTGCGCCGTTCCGGCGCTGTAGAGGATGTACCGTCGGAGTTGTATGCCGACGATATGCGCTGGTACGAAGCGCACCTGTACCGTACGATTCACCGCGTCGCCGCGCGCGACCCGGCGCTGTCGGTCGCAAGCGGAGACGACGGTCGTCTCGAGGTGCTGGCCGGCGACCAGCGCATCCTGTGGTTCAAGCTGGATGCAAAGGGCGAACCCTACGCATTCGGCGCCTGGGACGAC
>PKUM01000014.1 GCA_002868855.1 Chromatiales bacterium
CGGCGACGATGCCCTCGACCCTGCGGACCCGGGCGATACTGCCCAACGGCACGCTGGCGCCATCCTCCAGCAGGATCGGCAGCGATGCGATCACGGCTGGCGAGACCCCGGCGTCATTGCCGGCGCGGATTACCAGCGGGGTGCGCCGCGCCCCCTCCTGAACGATGCCGAGCGGCAGTCCTTCGAGCTGGGTGCGCAGAACGCGCTGCAGATCGTCGACATCGACGCCAATGCGGCCGCTCGCGAGCCGGTCGATCGTAAGTTGCAGGTACTGCACACCGTCGTTCTGGCTGGCGAACACGTCCTCGCTGCCATCGATGGTGCGCAGTACCGATTCGATTTCGGTGGCGAGGGTGCCGAGCACGTCCAGCTCCGGCCCAAACAATTTGACGGCGACGTCACCGCGCACGCCGGTCAGCATTTCCGATACCCGCATCTCGATCGGCTGGGTAAAACCGTAGGCCACACCGGGAAACTGTTCGAGCACATCGCGGATTGCCTGTGCCAGCTCGTCCTTCGACTGCATCCGCCATTCCGACTTGGGTCGCAGCACCATGAAGACATCGCTCTCGTTGAGTCCCATCGGGTCCATGCCGATTTCATCGGAGCCGACCCGGGCCACGATTCGGGTTACCTCCGGCACCGACTCGAGAATTGCGTGCTGGACTTTCAGGTCGAGATCCACGGATTTGTCCAGCGTGATCGACGGCAGTTTTTCGAGCTGTACGATGATGTCGCCTTCATCCATCGTCGGCATAAAACTCTTGCCGATGAAAGGATAGACGACCGCGGCCAGGGCCAGTGCGACAAGCGCCGCGGCGATCGTCACCCGTGAGTTGTCGAGACACCAGCGCAGCACCGGCACATAGATTTCCTGGAGTTTTCGCGGCAGCCATGGTTCTTCGTGACTGACCCGGGTCAACAGGAACGAGGCGAGCACCGGTATCACTGTCAGTGACAGCAACAGCGAGCTTGCAAGCGCGAAGACGATCGTCAGCGCCACCGGGGTAAAGAGCTTGCCCTCAAGTCCCTGCAGCGTAAGTAACGGCAGGAAAACGATGATGATGATGAAAATACCCGAGGAGACCGGCAGCGACACTTCGCGGACCGCGCGGTAGATCACATGCAGCCGCGGCAGGCGGCGCCCGGCTTGCCAGCTGCTCAGGTGGGTAGTGATGTTTTCGACGACGACGACCGCGGCATCGACAAGCATGCCGATCGCGATGGCGAGACCGCCGAGACTCATCAGGTTGGCTGACATGCCGACCTGGCGCATCAATATGAACGTGGCAAGGGCGGCCAGCGGCAGCACCAGCGCGACGGTAACGGAGGCACGAATATTGCCGAGAAAAAGCACCAGAAGGATCAGTACCAGTAGCGTGGCCTCGGCCAGTGCTTTCGCCACGGTAGCGACCGCGCGCTGCACCAGTTTGCCGCGGTCGTAGAACACCTCGACACTGACGCCGGGGGGCAGCGCCGGAGCGATTTCCTCGAGTTTTTTGCGCACGCCGGCGACTACCTCGCGTGCATTGGCGCCGCGCAGCCCCAGCACCAGGCCCTGGACTGCCTCGGCCTCGCCGTTCTGGCTGACCGCACCGTAGCGGGTGACCTCGCCGATCCTGACGTTGGCGACATCGCCAAGCCGTATCGGGGTGCCGTCATGGACATGCACGACGATGGCGCGAACGTCCTCCAGGTCGGCGATGCGGCCTTCGGAGCGCACCAGCAAGGTCTCCTCGCCTTCGTTGATACGACCGGCACCATCGTTGCGGTTGTTTGCCTCGACCGCGGCCGCCAGCATCAGCGGATCGATGCCGCGGGCAGTCATGCGAACCGGATCCGGAACGATCTCGAAGCTGCGTACGAACCCGCCCAGTGAGTTGACGTCGGCCACGCCCGGCACCGTGCGCAATGCCGGGCGGATCACCCAGTCGAGCAGGGTGCGCCGCTCCGCCAGGCTGAGGTCGCCTTCCACCGTGAACATGAACATCTCGCCAAGCGGCGTGGTCATCGGTGCAATGCCGCCCTCGATCCCTTCGGGCAGGGCGTCCCAGACCGCGCCGAGACGTTCCGCGACCTGTTGCCGCGCCCAGTAAATGTCTGTCCGTTCGAGAAAATCGACCGTGATATCCGTCAACGAATACTTGGCGACAGAACGCAACATTACCTGGTTCGGGATGCCGAGCAGCTCGAGTTCGATCGGCGCGGTAATGCGCGTTTCGACCTCCTCGGGAGTCATCCCCGGCGCCTTGACGATGATTTTCACCTGGGTCGGCGAGACATCCGGAAAAGCATCGATCGGCAGGCGGGTAAACGCGTAGTAACCGAGGCCGGCGAGCGCGGCGGCCAGCAGC
>PKUM01000230.1 GCA_002868855.1 Chromatiales bacterium
GTTTCGCTGGTACGGGCAAGACCCGCCCAGGCAGGGGTCAACGTCGCATCTATCGTGGTCGCCGCACGGTAGGACTGTGCCGCAAGACCTGATTCACCGTTTGCTTCCCGCGCCGATCCGAGCAGAAAGTTGGCCGTGGCATCTCTGTCGTCGAGTTCAACGGCGTGTTGCAGGTTGCGGATCGCCTCCTGAAACTGATTGTTCGCGAGTCGGATAGCGCCCAGACCCATCAGCGCCGGTATCGATTCGGGATCGATGGCCAGGGCGTCTTCATAAGATTTCTGAGCATCTGCGCCACGCCCGCTCGCGGCGTAGGCATCGGCCAGCCAGCGATGGTGCTCGGAGGAGTCCGGACGCAGCGCGACAACCTCTGCAAACTCTGCCACTGCCTGCTCGGGATTGCCACTGAAAAGAGCATCTGCTCCGCGTACCAGCATCGTATTGGAGTCAACCGCTTCCTGCCAAACCGCGGCTACTACCGGATCGTCCGGCTCCGTCGATACCTGGGTCGGGCGATCGCCTGAATTTAGTCTTCGCGCCTCCTCGTCGTTTCCCAATACGGAATAGGTCTGCGCGAGCGCACGTGCGACCTCCCAGTGATCGGGTTGCAATTGCAGTGCCTGCTGTAACTGATCCAGCGCCTCCTCGGGACGGTTCTCCAGCAACGCGATCCTCGCCAGGCCCAGCCTTGCATGGCTCGATCGCGGATCGAGGTCGAGGCTGTGCCGGTATTCCGCCGCGGCTTCGTCGCTGCGATCCAGCCGCAACAACAGATCGGCCTTGCGCAAGTGCAATGCGGCATAGTTGTCGTTCAGGCGCTCTGCTGCTTCAAAACTTGCCAGAGCGGCATCGGGATTCCGGTCGCGCAGCGCATAACCGCTGAGATATGGCCAGCGAAAATCGCGCGGCGCCAGCTGCATTGCCACGGCGAAACAATCCAGAGCCTCGCCGTCCAAGCCGCTCGCAAGGTACATCGAACCCAGCCTGCCCCAAACGTCGGGATTGTCGTTGTCAGCGCTGACTGCCTGGCTCAGGCGGGTCAGTTTTTCCACGACACGGGGTTCGCTGCCGCTCAGGTCCGGTCGCGGCGGTGCGGGAATACCGGGCCGCAAGAGCCACCACGCCATTGCCGCGGCCATGACCAGCAAAGCGGCGATTAAAAATGAGTTCGGGCGTTTGACTGGAGTCATGTATTTCGGGTTCCTCGGTCCGGAACATTGCATTTAGTTCGTTATCTGAGCCGCGGTCTCACGAGCCCTGACTCGCCAGGTCGCCGGTTTTCCCGATGGATCGGGCACAAACATATTAACGCGGGTTGACCGGCGTGCAGCAGCTGGGATCGAATCGCGGCGAACCCTCACCCACCACGATACTTTCGCAGTCTCGTTGCGGGCAAGGTTGCCGATATCGGCGCTAATTGCGCTGAACCGCACAACCGGTTTTGCCGCGGAATCCCCGCGCTCGTCCTGTTGCGTGGCGGCGAGCCCGGGCCGGCCGGCGCTAATGCCGGCTCAGGTATCGCAACTTGCCGGTTTGATTTCGCCGACTGTAATTCCGAGCACCTCACTGGATCGACGCACCTGAGCCCTGCCGTACCGTCAATTGTCGATTGAGTCCGTCCACCTCGAATCGCTCGCGTTCGCCGTCGGGCCAGGTCACGGTCATGCCAGTGACCGCATACTGCGGCGGAATCCCGAAATGAACCCGGGCGTCGGCACTGCTCAGGTAGCTGCTGCTGTGCTGCACGAGACGAATCTGGGTGCTCCGCGCACCGCTCAATTCGACGGTTGCGCCGATTGCATCGTGCGTACCGCTTCGATCAAGTACGCGCACGGTCAGCCAGTCTCCGGCGCGCGGCGCATCGTTGCGGTAAATCCGCGCGCTACCGTTCGAGCGGGTCATCAGCAAGTCGAGGTCGCCGTCGGAATCGATGTCTATGGCGAGAAGTCCGCGAGCTACGCTGGGTTCGCTGCAAAACGGTCCGGCATTCGGGCAACCGGGGTCGAATCTTCCGCCTCCGTCGTTGACGAAGACCTGGTCGGGTTCGCCGTATCCCGCCACGTAATAAGCCACTTCGTCGGCTTCGTCTTGATCGCTCGCGGCCGATTTCTCGTATTCGGGGCTTAGCGAGACGCGCCCGTTGGCAATGGCAATGTCGAGATCTCCGTCCAGTTCGAGGTCGAACATCGCGGTACCGAAGCCGGTATATGGCAAGCTGGCGGCCCCGAGTCCCGAAGCCGCGGTCTGGTCCAGCATATTGCCGGCGCCGCCGGCACTATAGAGGGTGTTCGTCTCGGTACTGAGATGGGTAACAAACAGGTCCAGGCTGCCGTTGCCATCGGTGTCGCCGAGCGCGACCCCCATGCTGGCCTCGGATTTGCCGAACATGTTGTACGCAACCCCGGCCCGCACCGCTTGATCCTCGAATGCGCCTTCGCCTGAATTCAGCCAGAGGTTATTGGCTTCGCCGTCGTTGGCGACAAAAACATCCGGCCAGCCATTGCCGTCGAAATCGTGTACGACCAAGCCGAGTCCACGGCCCCGGGCATCGGCGATCCCGCTCTGTTTCGATACGTCTGTAAAGTTGCCGCCGTCGTTGCGCAGCAACCGGTCTGCCACGCCCGGGTATGCCGAGGGTCCGCAGAAATCCGGGCGCCCGCCCTGGCTGCGGCACTGCCGGGGCGGATTTTCGTCGACATAGCTTGCGACATAAAGATCGAGGTCGCCGTCGCGGTCGTAATCGAACATCGCCGCCGAGGTCGACCAGGTTCCCGGGTCATCGGCGAGCGTCTCGCTGATGTCGGCAAAGCGGCCCGCTCCGTCATTGCGATAAAGTCGATCTGTACCGATATTGCTGACAAAAAGATCGAGATCGCCGTCGTTGTCGATATCGCCGATCGCCGCGCCCATGCCGTAGCCGGTATCGCCCAGTCCCGCGGAATCGGTCGTGTCTTCGAACCGTCCCGGTGCTGTCTGGAGAAAAAGCCGATTCGGCAATGACTCGCCGTTGACCAGGAAGATGTCCAGATCGGCATCGTTGTCGGCGTCGAAAACTGCCAAGCCGGAACCGGCAATCTGGGCAATGCGAAAACTTCCATCGAGGCCGGAGCGATGCTGGAAATCGACTCCGGACTGCGCGGTGATATCAGTAAAGAGCTGACCGGGAGCCGGGGAGGGCGGCTTCGGCCCACATCCACTGGCGAGAGCTGCCAGCATCGCGGCGACAGCGACAAAACCGATTCCTCC
This sequence comes from Chromatiales bacterium, assembly GCA_002868855.1. Lineage (GTDB taxonomy): Bacteria > Pseudomonadota > Gammaproteobacteria > Steroidobacterales > BM003 > BM003. The sequence continues at coordinate 3,247 of PKUM01000230.1, forward strand.
GTTCTTCATCGGGCATTCCGGCAGCGTAGGTAACAACCATGATAGAGCCGTTCGTCTGATCCGCAACAGCCGGCTTAGCGATTTTCCGAAATGGGTTTGGGCAGCTGGCGGAAACAGAAAAGGGCCGGAGCGAACCCCGGCCCTTGAAGTGGCCACACCCGGCAATCCGGGTGCTATTTGTGTACGGCTCTATTTCAGGCCATGCACTATCGCCACGTCGACGCTGCGCCCCGGACCATGGCACACGAGGCAGGCCTCCTGGCCGACCGGGATACCGCCATTGGCATCGGCGCCGATGATGTTGGACTTCAACTCATCGACCTGGCCGCCATTCGACGCAAAGTGGCCGGCCGCCGCATTGCTGGTATGGCAGAAGCCGCAGGTCGCGGATAACGACGTGGTCGCAGTATCGTCGAGCCACAGGTTGTCTTCCGCCCCGCGCAGGCTGCTCACCGCACGCGCGGTTTCGCGCCCGTAGATACCGTCTTCGGTATGACATGCGTAGCAGTCGCTGATCTCGCGCGGGTAGGTGACATCCGACGTGATCCCCGCATGGAGCCCATGACCGATAGCACTCAATGCAACGCTGCGGTCATTGCTGCCCGAAGCGAAGTCGTTGTTATGGCAGGTCAGGCAATACTCGACTGAGTTGTAGCCGCCGAAATGGCGCGTCAGGTTTTCATGGCAGCTGTCGCAGGCTTCGATCGCGACGACCTGCTCGCGTGCGCTCCCCGGGTAGAAGAACGTGCTCTGCGGCGAAGCTTTCTCGAACGTGCCGTTGACATTAACTACCGGGTTGCCGCCCATTGCCGCCATGCCGTCGCCGCTGTAGTCAGCTGGAATATTCACCCCGGAGGTATAGGTGAAACTGCCGTCTCCGTTGGCGGTCGCCGACTCGACGATGACGTCATGGTCGTCGCCGGGCGCGCGCCCGCCATTGACCAGATTTCCGAGTTCGTCACCGTTGTAGATGTCGTCGGTAGTCCACGCGTAGTAGGCCCGGATTCGCGCGCCGTTGGCGGAAGCGAATTCCGGATCATTCAACACGTCGTAGACGTTGCCGTCGGCGTCGGCCACCTGGTAAGTCACGACCGGCGTGCCCCCGGGAGCAAGGTTTTCGACATCGAGGATTGTGAACAAGAAATTCTTGCCCAGGTTGGTTTCGAGTACCGCGCCCTTGTTGTGCACGTCGCGGTTGTCAATGAACGCTGTCGAATTGTCGACATCACCATGGCAATTGCCGCAGTTGCCGCTCGGAACGACCGCGCCGCCCAAAACTTCCGGCGGATGCTGGAACGAATAGCTGGACAGACCGGAGTCCGGATCGGGCTCGCTTGCCAGCAAACCGCTGACATGGCACGCGCCGCAGGCCTCGGCGGTGGCCGTCGCCTCCCAGGCTACGCCGTCCGGCGTATCCTCGTTCGATGCCGAGTGGCAGGTTTCGCAGAAATTTACCGCCTGCGGATAAGTGACGTGCGAGTAATCATCCGTTGCGGCATCGCCCGAGAAGCGCTCGCCGAAGCCGAGCACTTTGTAGGCGAACTCGCCCTCGTTGGTCTCCTGAGCGGTGCGAACCTCGGCGGCATGGATCGCGTGCGCCATGTGCCCGAGGTCGAGGAGTTCGGCATAGTCCTGGTCGCGGGTGTAGGGGTTATGACAGGCCTGGCAATAGTCGGTAGTGAAGCGGCCGTCGCCATGAATGGCCAGTCGGCCATGACAGTCGTTACAGGTCGCGGTATCGACGATTTTCTTGGTCGTTACCTCGCCGCCGGCCGGGACAAAATCGAAATACGGATTGTCCGGGTTCAGGACCTCGGCCTCGTCGCTAAACCGGACCTCGCAACCCGCGCGGTGGGTCAGGCTTGGCTGGTAGCTCACCGCGAACGGCTCGGTAACGTCAGTCACATCCGTCGTGTAAGTAAATTCATATTCTCCAGCGGTCCCAGGTTCTTCGAGTGTGCCCCCCTCGGCCGCCGCCTGGCGCGCCCGGGCCAGCAGATTGGGCGAGTCGCTCTCGGGGAAGTCCTGATCGGTTTCGACGATATTGATGTAGCTCTCCCACATCGTCGGGAAGCCATCCGCGGCAGGCAGCAGCTTGTCGAACGTACAGGAGATCGATGCGGCCTCGCCGAGACTGGTCAGCGGGTTGCCGTCCGCGTCCGCGACGGTCAGGGCCAGTACCGGCGGGCTCGCGACCGTGGCGTCGGTAATTGTCACGACAATCGGCTCGCCTTCGGCAATCAGCGTCTCGAGGGTATCGGGGTTGCCGAGATCGCCGCTGTCGCTACTTCCTGAGTCACCGCGGCAGTCATTGACGTCGATAACGCCATCGCCATTGGTGTCTTCGTCGGGAAAATCGGGAATGCCATTTTCGTTGAGATCCCAGCACGCCAGACCCGCCGAGCCATCGGTGCCGTCGCGCCCGTCGTCTCCGTCATCGCAACCTGCGAGTCCGAATCCAAACAGTCCAAATGTAAATATCAATGCACCACGACGGATGCGATCGCTCGAAAGCAGCCCTGCAAGCATCAGTTCAACCCCTTGTTTTATTTCTATATTTTTTCAGCTGCGGCGATGATTCGAAACTTCCTATCGCACCGAAGCTGTTGCGTAGGCGAAACACCCACAGCCGGTCAGATGTCCCACCGCGACAATTTAGATCAGGAAAAGCCCGGAGTCACCCCGAAGCAGTGAAATTTTCATGAATACGCGACCAGGCGCAGTTGGTTGTGAAGTTCTAACCCGTTCAATACCGTACCTGATCAGGGCATCCGCTCGCACATGTCGGCCCGGGCTGCGCGCTCGTCACGCGATCCGTGAAAATTGCGGGCTTCGATGCGATTGGGTGGCGCTGGCAGACAGCCGGGTTGCCCGGGCCACGGGCATTGAGCCCTGAATCCTGCGCGCCGGACGCGGTTTTTACGGCAATGCAGACGGGATAACACCTTGCCGAAGCAGGTAACTTTCTCGCTGCTACGCTGCGACGCCTTGTCACGCCTGAGGCACATGGATACCATGCTTCGGTTTAGGTAAACACAGGGGCGAATCCAGCGTGAACCGGAAAGGCAACACGGTCATATCCGCTGCGCGGGAAGCCGCGACTGCGGCCTTCGTGGCGCCGATCGCGCCCGAGCCGTGTGCTTGCCGTGTTGTTGCGGGCCTGGCCGTATCACGGACGAACCAGGTTTCTCCCTTGATGCTGGTCAATCCGTCCGGCGCAACGATCTGAGCGCGCAGGGGATGGCAGTGCCACATTTGGGTCCCATCGCGGGGGTGATTGTTATCGGGTTGTTGCTCGGCGGATGTGGCGGCAACAAGGCGTGCCGCTCCAGTACTGTTTACAAAGAAGGCGACAATGTGCCCGATATCCGGATCCCGGATGGACTGTCGCAGCCGGATACCTCCGAAGCGCTGCCGATTCCGGTGCCGTCGGCGAGCGCGGCAGTGCAGGGGGAGGAGGGTTACTGCCTCGAAACGCCCCCCAAGTACTTCGAGCGCCCGGGTGCGGTGGCGGGTTCGCCCGAAGCACTGATAGATCGTTGGGCAGAGGCGTGGAGCAACAAGGATGCGCAGCAACTGTTCAGCTTTTACACTGACGATTTCCAGCCGACAGAGGGCACACTCGAAGAATGGCGTTCTGCGCGTATTCGCCAGCTGGCCGATCCGGAACCGGTTAGGGTCAGCATCGAGTCACTGTCGATGTCGCCGGCGCCAGGCGGACAAATGCAGGTGCAGTTTGTGCAAAGATTCGAAAGCAGCAGCAACAGTTTTGCAATCCGCCGGGAACTCCTCATGGTTCGGCTCGATAACAACTGGTTCATTGCCGAGGAGCGCGTCACCGACGTACTGTGAGCCGCGATGCGGCTGCGCTGCCGGCATTTGGTTTGCTGATATCCGGCGCCGCGAAGTCGGTTGCTGCAGTGGGAGGGGTCTGAACCAGTGAGCGATACCCTGCGACTTGTCGCCGATGTCGGTGGCACCAACGTCCGCATAGCCCTGGCGCGCGGCGCCCGTCTCGACTCGTCCACTTGTGTCAGCGAGCCGTGCGCGCGGTTTCCCAGCCTCGACGCGGCAATCGCCAGTTTTCTCGATTCGTTCGCCGACGCGCCAACGCTGGACGCGGTCTGCATTGCGGTTGCCGGACCAGTAGACGGCGAATGCGTGCGGATGACCAACAGGGACTGGGAAATCTCCGGACCGCGGCTGCGCCAGTCACTGGGCGTCAGGCGGGCGCTCGTGATCAATGATTTCGTAGCGGTGTCGATGGCCGTGCCCGGCCTGCAGCAACATGAATGGGTGCCCATTGGCGCCGATGTGGCTGTCGTGCCCGGAGCGCCGATTGCCGTGCTCGGCCCGGGAACCGGCCTTGGTGTGAGCGCCCTTGTTCCGTATGGCAATGCCTGGATCCCGGTCGCAACCGAAGGCGGGCATGCCAGCATTTCGCCGGGAGACGACTACGAACGCGAATTGATCGGTGTTTTGCTGCGCCAGGTTCAGCCGGTTCCGCTCGAGCGGGTTCTGAGCGGCCCGGGGCTGGCGGTGTTGTACGCGGCCATGTCCGAACTCGAGGGGAGAGCGGGCGCCGAGGCCGATGCTGCCACGATCGTCGCCAGTGCTCTCGCTGACTCCACTGGTTTTTGTCACCGGGTGCTCGATCGATTCTGTTCGATGCTCGGATCTGCCGCGGGCAACCTGGCATTGACCTACGGAGCTCACGGCGGCGTGTACCTTGGCGGTGGCATCCTGCCGCGTATGCCGGGGTTTCTCGCCGACAGCGCTTTCCGGGTGCGATTCGAGGCCCAGGGCGGACAGGAATTTGACTACCTTGCGGCAATTCCGACCCGCCTTATTACCGCCGAACATTCGGCACTGGCGGGCGCGCTGGCGTATCTTTTGCTGCACTGATTATCCTCGGCGCCTCTGCTATTCTGTTTCCGACCGCGATCTGCCCAATGCGATGTCATCATCCGCCCCGCCCAACGGGACATAAAATCAATATGGAAATCTGGCATGCCTACACCGGAACCCGAAACCGGCGCCGTTGCCGCGGCTGAGCCTGGCGCAAGCTGGCTGCAACCGACGCCGCCACCGATGGATCGCGACGGACTCGCCGATTCGCTGTCCGGCTGGCTCAACAACATTATCGGCAAGGATCAGGCCCAGGCATCGCGCCGGGACTGGTATAACGCGCTGACTCTGACGGTGCGCGAACGCCTGATGTCGCGGTGGATTGACACCCAGGCGCGCTATCGGGCCGCGGACGCAAAACGGCTTTATTACCTCTCGCTTGAATTTCTGCTCGGCCGCAGCCTGACCAATGCGGTGTTGAACCTCGATCTCGAGGAGCCCATGCGGTCGGTGCTCAATGACATCGGGGTCGAACTCGAGACGCTGACCGAGCAGGAAACCGATGCCGGCCTTGGTAATGGCGGACTGGGCCGTCTGGCCGCCTGTTTTCTGGATTCGCTTGCGACGCTGGACATGCCGGGATTTGGTTACGGCATCCGTTACGACTACGGCATGTTTACCCAGGCGATTGGCAAGGACGGCGAGCAGATCGAACGTCCGACGCTGTGGCTTCGTCATCGAAACTTCTGGGAAATCGTTCGCGAGGACCGCGTTTACCCGGTGCGGTTCGGCGGATACATGAGATCGGCGATCAACGAAAAGGGCGATCCCGAATCGCGCTGGGAAGGCGGCGCTAAAGTTCTGGCCGTCGCCTACGATACGTTGATCCCGGGATCCGGCGGCCGCACAGTCAATCATCTCAGACTGTGGTCGGGGCGTGCCGTCGATCCGTTCGATCTCGATGCTTTCAATGAGGGCAACTTTTCTGCCGCGGTCGCTGACCAGGTCGATGCCAAGAATCTGTCGCGCGTCTTGTATCCGGATGATACGACCGAGCTCGGTAAGGAGCTGAGGCTCAAGCAGCAGTACTTTTTTGTCAGCGCATCTCTGCAGGACATCGTTCGCGATTACCTCGAGGATCACGGGACGCTGGACCAGTTGCCGCAGCGGGTAGCAGTGCAGCTGAACGACACCCACCCCGCGCTGGCGATTCCCGAGTTAATGCGGATTTTGCTGGATGAACACGATTTCGGTTGGGACAAAGCGTGGGGCATCACGTCCAATGTGTTCTCTTACACCAACCACACGCTGTTGCCGGAAGCGCTGGAGACCTGGCCGGTACGAATGTTCGAAAAGCTGTTGCCGCGTCATTTGCATCTTATCTACCGGATCAATCGCAAGTTGCTCGACGAGGTGGACGCGCGTTACCCGGGCGACTATGACCGCCACCGCCGCATGTCGCTGATCAGCGAGGAGGACAACAAGCGCGTTCGCATGGCCAACCTGGGTGTGGTCGGAAGCCACAAGGTCAACGGCGTCGCGGCGCTGCACACCCGAATCATGCGGGAAACGATATTCCGGGACTTCGACGAGTTTTATCCCGAAAAAATCGTCAACGTGACAAATGGCGTTACCCCACGACGCTGGCTGATGGACTGCAATCTCGGCCTGATGCGCCTGATTCGCACGCGGATCGGACGCGACTGGGAATGCGACCTGGAACGGCTGGAGCAACTTGCCCCGTTTGCCGGGGACGCCGGGTTTCGTGATGAATTCGCCGCCGTCAAACGGGCAAACAAGCAACGACTCGCCGCGCTCATCCATGACAAGGTGGGTTTGACGGTGGACCCGGACTCTTTGTTCGACGTTCAAATAAAACGCATTCACGAATACAAACGCCAATTGCTCAACCTTCTGTACGTGATCACACGCTATAACCGGATTCGGAAAAACCCGGAATCCACTGTCGTGCCGCGAACGGTCATCTTTTCAGGTAAGGCTGCGCCGGGGTACCTGATGGCAAAGGCCATCATCAAATTGATCAACAAGGTCGCCGACCGGATCAATAATGACCCCCAGGTCGGCGATCGGCTCAAACTGGTGTTTCTGCCCGACTACAGCGTGTCGCTGGCCGAGATGATCGTTCCGGCGGCGGATCTGTCGCAGCAGATATCCACGGCCGGCATGGAAGCCTCGGGAACCGGGAACATGAAGCTCGCGATGAACGGTGCGCTTACCATCGGTACTCTCGATGGTGCAAACGTAGAAATTCGCGACGCGGTTGGTGCTGAGAACATATTTATTTTCGGTCTCACCGCCGAACAGGTCATCGAACGCCGGCGCGAGGGTTACGTTCCCTCCGAGGTGATAAAGGGCAATGCTGAACTGGTCGAGACGCTGGCGATGATCAACGATGGTTATTTTTCGCCAAGCAATCTGCACGAGTTCGGTCACATCGTCGATATGCTGCTGAACATGGGAGAGCACTATCTCGTGCTCGAGGACTTTGCGGCTTACTCGGCAGCTCAGGATAGAGTCGATGAATTGTTCGCGGACCGCGAGGCGTGGTTTGCCAAGGCGATTCTCAATACCGCCAGGGTGGGGCGTTTCTCCAGCGATCGCTCGATTGTCGAGTACGCGCAAAATGTCTGGGGAATAAAACCGGTGCCGCCGGAGACGGGCTAGATCATGAGCCGTTATGGCACGTTACTTGAAGAGTTGTCCGGCGCCCGCCTTGCCGTACCGTTTGAACTGCTTGGGCTGAAGCCTGCCGAGAACGGACGCGGGTTACGGTTGCTTGTCTGGCAGCCCGACGTAGACACGATCGACGTCATCGACGCGCGTGATTGCAAAAACCTCGGAACCATGTCTCGGCTGCCGGACAGCGATCTGTTCGAGCTGGCGATGCCCAGGCGACGCAAGTTGTTTCCCTACACGCTGCGGCTGCGCCGTGGCGATGACCAGCAAGAGATCTGGGATCCATACCAGTTTGCAGTGCTGCTCGAGCAGCACACGGTCGCGGACCGAAATCGCCTGCATCATTACCTCGGTTCGCATGTTACGGGTTGCAGGATTCCCCGTGCCGGCGAGGTGACCGGCGCGTTTTTTGCGGTCTATGCACCTTCGGCCCGAAGCGTCAGTGTGGTCGGTGACTTCAATGCCTGGGACGGCCGCCGTCACCCGATGCAAAGCGGCAGCGACGGGATATGGCGGTTGTTTCTGCCGGGAGTCGGCCCGGGCGCGCTATACAAGTACGAGGTTCGGGCACCAGACGGAGAACTGCTGCCGCGCAAGGCGGATCCGTATGCGCGTTTCTATGAGCAGTCCCCGGGCAATGCCAGTATCGTTTGCGGTCCCGATAATTTCCAATGGCAGGATGATGCCTGGCGTGGCAGGGATGTCGGCGATCCGTTGCAGCAACCGCTGGCCGCGTACGAGGTGCACCTGGGTTCATGGCGTCACCATGACACCCGCCCGTACAGCTACCGCGAACTCGCGGACTCGCTGGTTTCGTATGTAAGCGATCTCGGTTACACCCACCTCGAATTGCTCCCCGTTACCGAGCACCCGTTCAGCGGCTCTTGGGGGTACCAGCCGACCGGGCTGTTCGCGCCGACCAGCCGGTTCGGGCCGCCGGACGATTTCAGGTATTTTGTCGATCGTTGTCACCAGGCCGGGCTCGGGGTCATCCTCGACTGGGTACCAGCGCATTTCCCGAGCGACGACATGGGGCTGGGGCGGTTCGACGGCACGCCATTGTACGAGCACCCGGATCCGCGTCGCGGCTGGCACCCCGACTGGGATACCCACGTCTACGATTTTGGCCGCGAATACGTTCAGGATTTTCTCGTCTCGAGCGCGTTGTGCTGGCTCGAGGACTATCACGTAGACGGCATCAGGGTCGACGCGGTGGCGTCGATGCTCTACCTCGACTACTCGCGCGGGCCCGGCGAATGGGTGCCCAACCAGTTTGGCGGCAACGAAAACCTGGAAGCCATCCAGTTCCTGCGCCGTTTGAACGAGACGGTCTACCGTGAATGCCCGAAAGCGATGACGATAGCGGAGGAATCGACGGCCTGGCCGAAGGTATCGCGGCCGACTTACGAAGGCGGGCTGGGTTTCGGCTTCAAATGGAACATGGGCTGGATGCACGACACGTTGCATTACATGTCACTCGATCCAATCTACCGCAAGCACCATCACAACGATATTACCTTCGGCCTGATTTACGCCTACAACGAAAATTTCCTGTTGCCGCTGTCGCATGACGAGGTGGTACACGGCAAGGGTTCGTTGCTGGGCAAGATGCCGGGAGATCGCTGGCAGCAGTTTGCCAACCTGCGTTTGTATTACGCGTTCATGTATGCGCATCCGGGCAAAAAGATGTTGTTCATGGGCGCCGAGATCGCGCAGCGGAAAGAATGGGATCACGATTCGGAACTGGACTGGGGCGTGCTGGATGACCCGTTGCATCGTGGCGTGCAGCAACTCGTGCGGGATCTCAACAGCATCTACGTGGAAGAGCCCGCTTTGTTCGAGCTCGATCAATGGCCGGAAGGTTTCGAATGGATCGACCTGAGCGATACCGAGGCGAGCATCGTCAGTTTCGCCCGTTATGCGCGCGACCGCCGCCGCCACGTCGTTGTCATCTGCAATATGACCCCGGTCGTCCGGGATGCCTACCGCGTCGGCGTACCGGCGGCCGGACTGTATCGCGAGATTCTCAACACCGATGCACACGTGTATGGCGGGGGCAACGTTGGCAACCTCGGCGGTGTGCGGACCGAAGATGTGGCCTGTCACAACCGTGCCCAGTCGCTGATCATTAGGCTGCCGCCGCTGGCGGCTGTCTGGTTCGCATTCGATTCGGTCGAACCAGGTTCGGATTGACGTGACGGTTTGGCAGCGGTCGGATGGTTGGTCGCGCGATGGTCAGTCGGATCTGTTTGGCACCGACTCAGGTGTCGTTACTACCGACCGCAGCGGGGAAGAAAGTCGAATTATCTGCCGGAGTCCCCGGCTTGCTTTGTTGCATCGCTTCATGCAAGCATCTGTCGCCGGAGGCCGTGCGGGCTCAGGGTCTGCAGCATCCGGAGATTCGGTCTACACTGAACGTTTAGGAGAGCACCATTTTTTGCAGGCCGGTCGACGAGCAGGGGAGATAAAGAATTAACAACCCTCGGTCGGGTTGGAGGGAGTTGTACGAGTCGGGTTGATGGGCAGGCAGCGCGGTGATACTGCATCGGATCACCGAGCGGGCTGCGACGAGACCCGTTCCGATTCGCGAACACCAGAAGAACGATATTGAATAACGACAAATCAGTTCTCGATGAATACGTTCCCACAGTCGCTGCGGTGGTGTTCGACTCCGCGCGGGATGAGTGGCCGTTACGGAGTTGGAGTTGATGATGCATCTCAGGATTTCGGGTACTCGCACGTGGCTCGGTCTGCTGACCGCCGCGATTCTCTTCGCTGCCGGCTGCGACGGCGATTCCGACCCGTCCAATGGGCCGCCGATTATCGAGCAGCCGCTGCAGACGATCACTGTGGATTTCGACAGCACCGAGGCGGACCCGTTCCAGAAGGGGACGCCGCCGCTCAGCGCGCTATTCGAGGGTGGGACTGCGTCCGGTGACGGTGCGTGGATCATCCCCGAGGACGAAACGGGGGAAATTACGTTTACAACGCCGACCCGCACGTTGACGATCGAGTTCGAGAACGATTACCAGCCGCCCGTGCCGGGCCTGAACAAAGCGTCGGCTCGTGACGTCTATCGCCAGGTCGACGTGGAATGTGGCGTGAGCAACCAGGGGAACGACAATGGCGAGGCTTACAACGCGCTGATGTACGTGCGCGGTTTCACCCAGGTCGAGGATCCCGGTACCGCCGCAAATGCCGCGTCTCGTTTTTTGGTCGGCCCGGAAAACCTTCTTATCAATTTCGGTAACAACATCTACAAGACCGAGATCATCATGTCGCCGGACAACATTGCCGGCGGCCGGTTCGATTACAAGATTGCCGATGGCGGCTGGTCCGATGACAAGACCTGGACGCAGGATCAGGAGCCTTTGCAGTTGGACAGCCCGCTGACACTGGTGCCCGGTGGCAGTGGTGCGCCGAATGGCAGTTTCACGATCGCCGAAGAAGCCTGCTATCAGTTCGAACTCGACACGACCGATGTCAATGCGCCGATTCTCAAGGCTTCGATCAAGAAGGAAGAGCCGCCGGATGGCGGCGGGCCGGATCCGGATCCGGTAACCGGTGCCGAGGTGCGTGTTTACGATACCAATGACTCGTTGATCAGCGCTTCAGAGACTTCGCCGGTAAGCATCAACCGCGCCGGCGGCGAGAGCGCGATCGGCCGCGTGGAAGTGGAGAACCGGGTGGTGACGGCGACGTCGGCGTGACACGGGTCGAATGGAAAGCAACGCCGGACGACGCACCTTCCCAGCGCAATGTGGA
>PKUM01000082.1 GCA_002868855.1 Chromatiales bacterium
AAAATGGCAGAAGGCCACCACAGAAAAGAGGCCTACGCGCTGGCATCGAAACGGATGGCGTGGCCGATCATCGCCTCGACCGTGACGACACTGGCCGCATTCTTTCCGCTGTTGTTCTGGCCCGGAATCGCCGGGCAGTTCATGCGCTACATGCCGATCACGATTATCGCGACGTTGAGCGCCTCGCTGTTGATGGCACTGATATTCGTCCCGACTCTCGGTGCGTTCTTCGGCAAGCAGGGAGCAATAAACCCGGAGGCGGCGCGACAGCTTTCGCTCGCCGAAGGTGGCAACCTCGAGGACGTATCCGGCTGGACCGGTCGCTATCTGCGTCTGCTGTCGAGTTCGCTACGCCACCCGCTGATATCGGTGGCGCTGGTGACCTTCGCGTTGATTTGCATCTTTGCGGCGTACGGCAAGTTCGGTCGTGGCGTCGAGTTCTTTCCCGATACCGAACCCGAGTTCATCACTTTTACAGTCAAGGCACGCGGCGACCTGTCAATCGACGAACAGGACGATCTCGTGCAAGAAGTAGAGAACCGGATTCTCGGGCTGGATGGGGTCAAAAGCGTGTACGCCCGCAGTGGCAAGGGCAGCCGTGAGGCCGAGGATGTCATTGGCTCAATCAAGCTCGAACTCGAGGACTGGCGCTCGCGGCCCCGCGCCGACGAAATCATTGCCGACGTGCGTTCAGGAACTTCGGACCTGGTCGGAATCGTCATCGAATCGTTCAAGCCCCGGGTGGGTCCGCCGCGCGACAAGGCCATCTCACTGGAACTGGCGTCGATCGATCCCGCCGCACTGGAACGCGCTACCGTGACGGTACGCAAGGCGTTCGAGTCGATCGAAGGCTTGCGCGACATCACCGATACCCGGCCGCTGCCCGGCATCGAGTGGCGCATTGACGTCGACCGCGAACAGGCGGCCAAATTCGGCGCTGACATTACGATTGTCGGTAACACGGTCCAGCTCGTGACTAACGGGGTGAAGATCGGCGAGTACCGCCCGGACGATACCGATGACGAAATCGATATCCGCGTCCGTTACCCGATGCCGGACCGCAGTCTGGACCAGATTGGCGCGCTGCGGGTTTCGACCACCCAGGGTAGCGTACCAATCAGTAATTTTGTCATCCGGGAACCGGCGCCCAAGGTCTCCACGCTGCAGCGCACGGACCTTCGGCGAACGATGAAAGTCGAAGCAGACGTAGACCCGGGTGTGCTGGCCGCCAACAAAATAGTCGAAATCGGAGAGCTGCTGCCGCAGCTCGGTATCGACCCGATTGTAAAGGCTCAGTTCAAGGGCGAAGACCGCGATCTGCGCGAAGCCATGGACTTCCTGAAAAAGGCATTTATCGCGGCCCTTGCGATTATTGCCATTATCCTGGTCACACAGTTCAACAGCATTTACCAGGCGATGCTGATACTGACCGCCGTGCTTTTTTCGACCGGGGGCGTGCTACTCGGTCTGCTGTTTGCAGACATGGCGTTTGGAGTGGTCATGAGCGGCGTTGGCGTAATCGCGCTGGCCGGAGTGGTCGTCAACAACAACATCGTGTTGATCGATACCTATAACAACTTGCTGGCGCAGGGCCAGCGCGGGACCGAAGCAATATTGCGGACCTGCGCCCAGCGTTTGCGTCCGGTGATGCTGACGACGGTCACAACCATTCTCGGTCTGATGCCGATGGTGCTGGAAATGAATATCGATTTCATAAACCGTGACGTGAGTATCGGTGGCCCGTCGGCGCAGTTGTGGCGGCAATTGGCATCGGCCGTGGCCGGCGGTCTCGCTTTCGCGACGGTGCTGACACTTATTCTGACACCGAGCTTGCTGAAGATTCAGCAGAATGCCGCCGCATGGTGGCACCGGCGCACTATCCGCAAGGACCAGTCCGACTCACCCGGTCTTGCCGCCGGCTAACGCGGTTCTGCGCTGAAAGTCATCCTGAGCGTGGTCGCTGCGCCGAACTGCGGGACGGTCAAAACAAACAGGTTGTCGTATTCGTCATCGGCAATCTCGATCCCTGACGGCCCACCGAAAGCCGCAACCAGTTCCGGCACAGTGTTGCTGTGGCCGACAACGAGCACGGTGGCTCCGCGATGCTGCCGTCGTACCTCACGCGCGAACGCCCGCGTATCTCCAGGCTCGTACAATCGCAGATCTGTCTGCCAGGCTGCTGCGGTCGGTCCGGCCGTGTCCCGGGTCCGCCGATAGTCGGTGGAGTAAACCGCCGGAGGGCTTTCGCCGGCTGCAGCCGGCGAAAGCATGCGCGCGAGCTCTGCGGAGCGGGCCTGTCCCGCGGGAGTCAGGCCAGGATCGTCCGCAACCGCCATTTTCTCGGCATGGCGAACGATGACCACCGTCGTCGAATGCCACTGAGAACTCCACCAAAGCCCCAGTGCCAACAGCGCCAGCGTGGCGGTAACCGGAATCGCAAGTGGCAGATAGAACGGCTTGCGGCGCATTTTTCGAAATTGTTTTTTCATGCGGACCGAGTATGGTTCCAGCGAAGTTCGTCCTGAGACGCCCGAGTTTCACCCGTGAGTATACGCGGGGCCCGAATCCGCTGGCCAAAGCCGAAAAAAATCAGTGCCACCCGGACCTCACGGTTGGTCGATCCGGGAATAGAAACCCTCGAACCAGGCCTGCCAGGATTCACCCTCATCCTGCGACTCCTCGAAGAATTGCCGCACCCGGCCATCGTCCAGAGCAGTCCAGGTGCCGCGAAACGGTTTGGTTTGCCCGTTGCCGATGTAATGAACATGACCGCTGAGTCGCATCGATCCGTCGCGCAGTCCGCCGGCAATGTCGATGATGACGCCGACACCGACCCAGTGCTGCACCCAGTTGTCCGAGACAGGGTCGAAATAATTAAGACTGGTGCCTGTCCCACCCGAGGCACCGGACCAGCGCTCAATCAACGTACAGCCAAGTTCTTCGCGACTGATCCGGTTGGTGCCGGCAACAGCGCCATCGGCGGTGGTCACCTCCCACTCGCCCACCCAAAAGTCGAATTCACGAAATCGCGGATCGTAGTTGCACGGCTCGGACTTGCGCCGTGCCGCGGCGATAACAGCTTCCCACCTCGAATGTGACCGAAGAGCGGCCAAATCAGTGTCATTGGCCAGTGCGTCAGCGCTATACCCGGCATCGACTGCGGCTGCAATACTTGCGATCGCAAGCTGTGGTTCGCCTTGCGCAAGGTGCAGGCGGGCACGTTCCACCTCGACATTACTCGCCGGCACACCGTATCTGGCGGCGGCCGCCAAGGCATCGCCGGCACCGCCGAATTGCTCGAGATGCCGTAGCGAAACCGCCAACCGGTACCAGTAACGGGCGTTTTCGCCATCCTCCGCCAGGAGTCTTTCATACCCTGCGGCGGCGCCTGCCCAGTTTTCCGCGGCGTAGGCATCCGCGGCGCGGCTGTTCTCCTGCGCTGTCGCCTGCCCCGTCGCAACCAGTCCCATCACTAACAGCAGCGACAAAACCCTCACGCCCAGTCTTGTATTCGCTTGCATTTCCCACCCCCATGGGCATCGATCGTGCCAGTTCACTTCGACCCCGCCCGAATGGATCGGGTTCAAATTATCCAACGTGCAGCCAGACTTGACGAGGGCGGAGTTGTCAGCAATGATTTCTCCAGCGCCGATTTGACTCAGCTTGCGGGCGCTCAACAAATACTGCTAAACCGAGGCGGTCCGCGAACCTGCTGAGGCGCAAGCTGATGCGGGTTTTTTTTCGCCCGTGCCACACGACTAAACGCTGACGGGACGGAGAGCAGGACCATGCCCATCAACCTACCCGCGGGACTGCCGGCTGCGCAATTACTGGACGGGGCGCAGATTTTCGCGCTGCCGCAGGAGCGCGCCGAGCGCCAGGACATCAGGCCACTGGAGATAGGCCTGCTGAACCTGATGCCAAACAAACTGAATACCGAGGCGCAGATCGCCCGTGTTCTGTCGAATACGCCGCTGCAGGTCAATCTGACTCTGGTCACGACGGCGAGCTACCAGCCGCAGAATGTATCGGAAGCACACCTGACGAATTTTTATGTGACCTGGGAAGATATTCGGGAGCGCCATTTCGATGGATTTATCGTGACCGGTGCACCTGTAGAGCTGCTTGAATGGACCGAGGTTGCCTACTGGGACGAACTGACGCAGATATTCGACTGGCAACGCGAGCAGGTTCATTCGTCGCTTTTCATTTGCTGGGGCGCACAGGCGGCCCTGTTCCACTACTACGGGATTCCAAAGTACCCGCTGGAAGAAAAGTGTCATGGCGTGTTCCGGCAACGGGTCAAAACGACGGGATCGCCATTGCATCGTGCCTTCGATGACGAATTCTGGGTTCCGGTGTCGCGCGAGACACAAACGCGCCGCGGTGACATCGCCGGGCACCCTGCCCTGCGAATCGAGTCAGAGTCCGAAGAAAGCGGTGTGAGTGTCGTGTATGACACCGATCATCACCAGGTATTCAGCTTTAATCATCCGGAGTACGACAGCGGCAGTCTCGGCCAGGAGTTCCTTCGCGACCAAGCGGCCGGAATCGCGCGCCGGCTTCCGCAAAACTATTTTCCTGGCGACGACCCGAACCGCACGCCATCGGTTAGCTGGCGCGCACATGGGCAGCTTTTCTACAACAACTGGCTCAATCTCTGCGTCTACCAGGACATTTCATTCGATTCCACTACCACGGGAGAACGGACATGAGCGAACGCGTCTATAAGCCTGAGACCCTGGCACTGCACGCCGGCTATCGAGCCGATCCGGCCACGGGTGCCGTGGCGGTGCCGGTCTATCAGACCACCTCTTACCAGTTTCGCGACACCGGGCATGCCGCGAGCCTTTTCGCCCTTGAAGAATTCGGCAATATCTACACACGCATCATGAATCCGACCTGCGATGTCCTGGAGCAGCGGATTAGTGCGCTCGAGGGCGGCGCGGCCGCACTGGCCGTCAGTTCCGGACAGGCCGCCTCGGCACTTGCGATCCAGAACATCGCGCAGGCCGGGGACAATATCGTCAGCTCGACCGATCTTTACGGTGGTACCTGGAATTTGTTTGCCAACACCTTCAGGACTATGGGTATCGAAGTCAGATTCGTCGACCCGGTCGACCCTGACAATTTCCGCCGGGCGACTAACGAGCGCACCCGGGCCTGGTATGCGGAAACGCTGCCCAATCCAAAGCTCACGGTATTCCCGATCGCCGAGGTAGCCGCCATCGGTTCTGAACTGGGGGTGCCGCTGATCGTCGACAACACCGCGGCCCCGCTACTGTGTAAGCCGTTCGCGCATGGCGCGAACATCGTTGTCTATTCGACCACCAAGTACATTGGCGGTCATGGCACATCAATCGGCGGGTTGATCGTCGATGGTGGAAATTTCGACTGGGAAGCCAACGCCAAACGCTTCCCGATGCTTAACGAACCCGATCCGAGCTATCACGGCGCGGTGTGGACCGAGGCTGTTAAACCAATCGGGCCGGTCGCCTATATCATCAAGGCGCGGGTAACGCTTCTGCGCGACCTCGGGCCAGCGATGAGCCCGTTCAATGCCTTTCAGTTCCTGCAGGGACTCGAGACACTGCCGCTCAGAATTGGCGCTCACTGCCGCAATGCTTCTGCGGTGGCGGAATTTTTGCATGACCGGCCCGAAGTACAGCGGGTGATCCATGCGGGCAGTCACACGGATCCGGAACAGCGACGCCGGGCCGAGGCCTACCTGGACGGTGGCTATGGCGGCCTCGTTGGATTCGAGCTAAAGGGGGGCAAAGCCGCCGGCCGGGCGTTTATCGACGCTCTCGAGCTGTTCTACCACGTCGCCAATATCGGCGACGCGCGTTCTCTGGCCATCCATCCGGCCACAACGACTCACTCTCAATTAAGTGCCGAAGAGCAGCTAGCGAGCGGTGTATCCGATGGCTACGTGCGCCTGTCGATCGGGATCGAGCATATCGACGATATTCTGGCCGACCTCTCGCAAGCGCTGGACAGAGTCGCCGCTTCCTAGAGAACACCATTATGGCGAACGGGTGCGGCCGCATCCGAACTAACCGTTATTGTGGCTGCCGTCGCAGGTCGGCGCGGACGCGGTCGCCTTGCAGCCGCAAAACCAGATTTTTTCGTCACGTACCGCATCGAATCGCACCGGCTCGAATCCGGAACCACGATGGGAACCGTCGCAAAAGGGCTGCGACCGGCTCTTGCCGCATGCACACCACCAATAGGATTTACCGGCGATGACGTCGACCGCATAAGGGCATTCGCTGGCCCGCGTAGCCACTGAAGGCACAATCGTATTGCTCAATTTTGTCATGTAGTCCCCTGTACTTCCCCAGCCATTCCACCGAGGCTCCGAAACGGATCTGACTCGTGCTAACCTCGTCCCTGCCACCTAATCGTGGCCAGCTTTCGACGTGCATGCGCACACCGGTGCCACGCTCGTCGCCTCTTGCGACGTGAGGGACCGCATCGTGATGCGAATACTCAAATTTCTGTTAATCACCGCCATATTGCTCGCGCTGCTGGCCGGCGGTTTCATCGTTGTGCTGAAGACTTCAGATTTGAGTCAGTATCGCGTTCCGCTGCAAAATTTTGTCGCGGCCGAAACCGGCCGGAGCCTGCACATCAATGGCGACTTTGAGCCGGTCGTCTCGTTGACGCCCGCCATTCGCGCCACCGACGTGCATTTCGCCAACGCGGCGTGGGCAGATTCAGACGAGATGGCCCGAATCGACGAGATTTACCTCCAGATACAGCTCTGGTCGCTTGTTTCGGGACCACTGCGGGTAACCCGACTCGAGATCAATAATGCGGAGTTGTTCCTCGAGCGCGGTGCCGACGGTCAGGTCAACTGGTCGTTCAAAGAACCCAAAGAAGCAGACTCGGCGGCCGACGAACGCGCCAGGGAGAGCTTCATTGCGCTGAAAAAAGTCGATGTCAACAACTTGAAAGTGACCTATCTTTCAGCCGGCAGCGACAAACCCGTACATGCCGACATCCGCACACTTAACGTCGCCGCCAGAGACATGCGAACCAATGACATCAGCGTCGATGCGACATTGGACGGAAAGCCGGTGCGCGCGTCCGGAACGATTCCGCGGCTATCCAGGATGATTCACGGCACGGCTGATCACGACCTCGACATCCGCTACGGCGATCTCAGACTCTCGAGTCATCTAAAGATCGCCCGACTGGTTGGTCTTAAAGGGCTGGATGGCACAGTCGACCTAACGGGCGACAGCCTCGAGTCTGCAACCTCACTGCTCGGCCTCGAGCCACTGGACAAAAATCCATTCGAATTGTCTACCACACTCAAAGAAAGCGACGGTGGTATCGCGTTCGAGGGTGCTTTCAAAGGGCAGACGGGAACGCTGAATGCGTCTGGCTCGGTGCGCGACTGGAGCGACGCTCTGGCGATCCAGGCCACCGGTACCCTGAAGCTGCCGGATGCCCTGCCGCTGGCAAAATATTTCGATCTGCCACTGGAGGAAAGCGGCCCTCTGAACGCGAAAGGCGGCGTCACTTGGGGCCCGTCCAAGATCGGCTTTTCCGGCTTCGAGGCCACGTTCGACGATAACGTCGTCAACCTCGACGGCGACCTCGGGTTACCGGTCAAGCCGGAAAACACGACGCTAAAAGTCCGCTCGAAAGGGCCCAATATCGCCGAGACGATGGCGCTTCTGGGTCGTCAGTGGCGTTTGCCCTACGATTACGAGTTCAGCGCCGACTTTGGCGGCAAAGACGGCAAGATCGTAATGGACCCGATCTCCGTGCGTCTCGGCGGGAGCGATTTTTCCGGCCGGGTCGTGATCTCGCCCGGCGAGATACCGGATGTCGACGCGAGTTTGAAATCCAAGACCGTCTTGCTGGGAAAGTATCTCGCGGATCGCCGGCTTCCGGATGCTCGCCAGGAGGAAAGCGAACGTATCTTTACCAAGGACCCGTTCGATTTCTCCGCCCTGGACGCCTACAACCTTAATGCGAAACTCGAGATCGGGCGCGTCGAGGCTACGAACACGGATATGCAGGACGTGTCCCTGGAAATCGTGTTAAAGGACGGCGACCTGCAAATTGAGCCTTTTAAAGGCAGCATCAATGGCGGTCCGCTGACCGGCCGCGTGCGCCTTGACCGCGGCGGCGCCGCGCCATCGTTCCAGATCGAGTTGCAGGGTGACAACATGCGTTACGCAAAGTCGAATCAGGTTACACCCGAGCAAATGCCGCTGTTGCCACCTAACACGCTGGAAACGCGGGTGAAGGCCAGCGGCAATTCGTTTCATGAGATGGCCGTCGCGGCCAAAGGCTGGATCAAAATCGTTTCGGAGGCCGGGCGCCGCCCGCAAGGCAGTTTCGGCTTGATGACCAATGATGTCCTGACCGAGGTTTATTACAAGCTGATACCGACGGCCAAGAAGAAGCCTTTCAACCAGCTCGGCTGCGGAATTTACTACATCAAATTTGACGCTGGCGAGGCAATATTGCAGCCGTTCCTGTTGCAGACCGACACCATTACGATCCGCGGCCGCGGCAAACTAAAGATGGACAACGAGGAACTCGATATCGACTTCGGCGCCAAGCCCCGTAAAGGGGTTGGCGTCGGCGTTGCGTCGATTGCCAGTCCGTTTCTTCGCGTACGCGGCACGCTGGCG
The DNA here is from genome assembly GCA_002868855.1 of Chromatiales bacterium. Classification (GTDB taxonomy): domain Bacteria; phylum Pseudomonadota; class Gammaproteobacteria; order Steroidobacterales; family BM003; genus BM003. Next base: position 8,658 of record PKUM01000082.1, read on the forward strand.
AATCCGCGCGTCGGAGCGGATGTCGCCGGCGGCGTAGTCAGCGGTGCTGCTGCTTTCTTCACTATGGGCCTGTCGGTGGTCGGGAAGGGACTTATGGACCGCGCCAGCGGCGGTCGCGACCTGTGCGAGGACATTGAAAAGATCCTGAAGAAGTACCGCGCCGGCGAGGAAACCGACGCAATCTGGGAAGAGTAACGCCGAGCCGTCAGTTGTCGATGCGTTTTCCGACCTGGCCGGTCCAGCGTTTCAGCAAACCAGGATCGACGTCGAACAGATCCAGCACGCGCGCCACGGATGCCGTGACGATGTCGTCGATTGATTCCGGCCGGTCGTAAAAGGACGGTATCGGCGGAAACAGGATGGCGCCCATCAGCGATGCCTCGTACATCAGCTTGCAATGCCCGGCATGCAAAGGGGTCTCACGCGGCATGATCACGAGCCGGCGGCGTTCCTTCAACGTCACATCGGCGGCACGAACGAGCAGATTGTCCGCGTACGAATTCGCAACTGCCGACAAGGTTTTCATCGAACAGGGCGCAATGACCATGCCGTGAACCTTGAACGAGCCGCTGGAAATGCTCGCGGCGATATTGCGGATGCTGTAAACCTCGTCGGCCATCGCCCTGACGTCGTCAACCGAGTACTGCGTCTCGACGGTAATATTGAGCCGCGCGGCTTCCGACAGCACGAGGTGAGTCTCGACCTGCGGCATGTCGCGCAGGATTTCCAGCAATCTGATGCCATAAATCAGGCCGCTCGCTCCGGACATTCCGATTATCAGGCGCATGTCGTCATCGACTTCCCTGCAACGCTGGTAGCATCCTTAAAGTGTACCCTTTCGAAGCGGCTGGCATAGCGATCGCGTGCGATCTTCCTATCCGTTCTCGAAGCGGCGGATCTGAACTGCATCGGCCAAACAGGATCGCAGCCCGAGTTTTCCGGCGTCCCGCTGTTTGTCTGCCTGCTCCGGATTCGTCCCGCCAGCGAGCAAGCCTCGACCTAGCGCGCGCCGCGGAGCGACTTGATCCAGGCCCAAGCCGGGGCAAAGACCTTGCTGACCAGCGGGATCAGCGCGAAGCCGACAACGAGTCCGAGCAGGCCAGCGCCGGCCGCGCCTGCAATCCACTCGACCGCCCCAGACAAGCCTTCGCTCATGCGCGATGCGACCGTCACGGCGAATCCATGGATCGCATGCTCGATCCCGGTGAATCCGTAACCGGCCAGTGCATGCACCAGGATTCCGCCGCCAACCCAGACCATAGCCGCGGTACCGACCACGGTCAGTGTTTTGAGAAAACCCGGCATCACACGGACGATGCCGCGACCGAGTCCCCGGGTCAGTGAACCGATCGGCGATCCGAGATCGCTGGACGCAAGCGCAAGGCCAACGTCGTCCGCCTTGACGATCAAAGCCACCGCACCGTAAATCGCCAGGGTAATGCCGATGCCGACGATAGCCAGCACTACCGCCTGGGTAATCAGGGTGGAATCGGGAACCGCCGAGAGTGCGATAGTCATGATTTCCGCCGACAGGATGAAATCCGTCTTGATCGCGCTTGCCACTTTCTGGTCCTCGAGCGACTTGGCATCTGCCGCAGCGGCGCCGACCCGTGCCTCGTGCGCCTGTGCCTTGTGCGGAACAATCGCTTCGAAGACCTTCTCCGCACCCTCGTAGCAAAGGAACAGTGCGCCCATCATCAGTAATGGCGTGATCGCCCATGGCGCGACCGCGCTCAGCGTCAGCGCGGCCGGCAACAAAAACAGCAGCTTGTTCTTGAGCGAACCGCGCGCAATTTTGGCGATGATCGGCAGCTCGCGCGCGGCTGCAAACCCGACTACGTATTTCGGTGTAACCGCGGCATCGTCAATAGCCACACCGGCCGATTTCGCACCCGCCTTGGCGGCCTGTCCGGCCACGTCGTCAATCGATGCCGCGGCTACCTTGGCAATGCTGACGACATCGTCGAGCAGCGCAATCAGTCCTGTGCTCACGCAATTTTCTCCGCTTACCGACGGTCGCTCGCCGCCCCGTTCAAAGGTAGTCGACCTTGCGCGACGATGCCACCGCCCGCGTCAGCGCCAACCTGACCCGGGACCAGCAAAACCATTACCACAGCCGCACCTGCCGGCTGCGACAGGACCCCGCGCTCCACACCCATGCCGACTGGACCGGCGCGGCGAGACTGATGCAAGGTCGCCGCGAGCGGGTTCTGTTCAGGCGGACAGTCGCTGGCCTGTATCGGCAACACCAAGTTTTAGCGTCAACTTGCCAGAATTCTCAGTGATTGCGGCGCGTTCAGAACTTTCATCATCGATCCGCTGGCTATCACGCGCCGCGTTGAGGATAATCGCGCCAGATTCAGCGGAGGATTGTCCATGAAGATCGGTGTGCCACGGGAATCCCATCCGGGCGAACGGCGAGTAGCGACGACCCCGGAAGTTGCCTCCCAACTTATGAAACTCGGCTACAGCGTTGTCGTGCAGAGCGGCGCGGGTGCAGAAGCCAGCTTTGCGGATGACGCGTACCGCGGCGCAGGCTGTGAAATTGTCGCTTCGTCGGCAGAAGTCTACGACCAGTCGGATATCGTGTTGAAGGTCCGGGCCCCCGACAACGACGAACTCGGCATGCTGCGATCCGGACAGACCCTGATCAGTTTCATCTGGCCCGCCCAGAACCCTGATCTTCTGGCGACGCTGACCGAGCGCGGTGTCACCGCGCTGGCGATGGACAGCGTACCGCGCATATCGCGGGCCCAGAAAATGGACGCGCTGAGTTCGATGGCGAACATCGGCGGCTACCGCGCCGTTGTCGAAGCCGCCCAGCACTTTGGCCGTTTCTTCACCGGCCAGATAACAGCTGCGGGCAAAATCCCGCCGGCAAAGGTTTTGGTCATCGGCGCAGGTGTTGCCGGACTCGCCGCAATCGGCGCGGCCAAAAGCATGGGCGCAATCGTACGGTCTTTCGACACTCGACCCGAAGTAAAAGAACAGGTCGAGAGCATGGACGCCGAGTTTCTGATGCTCGACTTCGACGACGAGGACGGCTCGGGCGAGGGCGGCTACGCCAAGGTCATGAGTAAGGAGTTCATCGAAGCCGAGATGGCGCTGTTCGCGGAACAGGCCAGGGACGTCGACATCATCATCACGACCGCCCTGATACCGGGCAAACCTGCGCCACGCCTGATCACCGCAGAGATGGTCGAGTCAATGAAGGACGGCAGCGTGATAGTCGACCTTGCCGCGGAACAGGGTGGCAACTGCGAGTTGACCGAACCCGGCAGGGTCGTGACCAAAAATGGCGTCACCCTGATCGGATATACCGACCTGCCAAGCCGACTCGCCACACAGTCGAGCCAGCTCTATGGCACGAACCTGCGCCACCTGCTGACGGAAATGACGCCGGACAAAAACGGCGAACTCGTTGTCGACATGAACGACGAGGCGATCCGTGGCGCAACAATCTGCATCGGCGGGGAGACCACCTGGCCTCCGCCGGCACCGAAACTGTCCGCGGCACCGAAGGCCGCTACCAAGCCTCCGCCGCCGGTCGTCGAACCTGAACAGAAGAAATCGGTGGCCGGCCCGCTCATTGCGATGGCGCTCGGCGGCCTTGCATTGTTCGGTGTGGGAGCTGTCGCGCCGGAGTCGTTCATGGCGCACTTCACGGTCTTCGTGCTTGCATGCTTCGTCGGCTACATGGTCATCTGGAACGTTACGCCGGCGCTGCATACGCCGTTAATGAGCGTGACCAACGCGATCTCCAGCATCATCGTGATCGGAGCTCTGCTGCAAATCAGTTCCGACAGCGTCCTCATCATGCTGATCGCCGCTTTCACCATTTTAATTACGAGCATTAATATCGCCGGCGGTTTCGCCGTAACGCGACGCATGCTCGAAATGTTCAGGAAGTGAGGTCAACATGAATAGCGCCGGACTCGTAACCGCTTCCTATATCGCCGCGACGATACTGTTCATCCTCGCTCTCGGTGGGCTGTCCAACCAGGAAACCGCAAGGCGCGGCAACTGGTACGGAATCATCGGCATGACGCTGGCACTGGCCGCGACGATCCTCGGTGTAGTCACCCAGCATTACACGTTACTGATCGTTATGCTGTTGGTCGGTGGCAGTATCGGCCTTGTGCTCGCGCGCCGGGTGCAGATGACGCAGATGCCTGAACTCGTCGCGATCCTGCATAGCCTGGTCGGGCTGGCGGCCGTACTGGTCGGCTTTGCAAATTTCATGGATCACTCAACCGTGCTGACCGGCGCCGAGGCGACGATCCACGATATCGAAACCTATCTCGGCATCCTGATCGGCGCAGTCACGTTTTCCGGCTCGGTCATTGCTTTTGGCAAGCTCTCCGGACGGATCGGTGGCAAGCCACTGCTGCTGCCCGCTAGACATGTGTTGAACCTCGTCCTGCTAATCGGGGCCATCTGGCTGTGCCGCGAGTTCGTCCAGCAGTCAGCGATGGGCGGTGGCATCTGGCCGCTCGTACTCATGACGCTGATTGCCCTTGCCTTCGGCGTTCACATGGTCATGGCCATCGGCGGTGCCGACATGCCGGTCGTCGTGTCGATGCTGAACAGCTACTCGGGTTGGGCGGCGTCGGCGACCGGCTTCATGCTGAGCAACGACCTGCTGATTGTCACCGGCGCGCTGGTTGGCTCGAGCGGCGCAATTCTGAGCTACATCATGTGCCGGGCGATGAACCGGAAGTTCCTCGCAGTTATCGCCGGTGGCTTCGGTACCGGGGGCGGCACGACTGCCGCTGGTGGCGAAATCGAGGGCGAGGTAGTGCCGATTCAGTCGGACGAGGTGGCAGAACTGCTGGCCAACGCAAAAGAAGTAATGATTGTGCCGGGCTACGGCATGGCGGTGGCGCAGGCCCAGCATACGGTCTACGAGATCACGAAGGTGCTGCGCGAGAAGGGCGTCAATGTGCGCTTCGGGATTCACCCGGTCGCGGGCCGCATGCCCGGTCACATGAATGTGCTGCTCGCCGAAGCCAAGGTACCCTACGACATCGTCTTCGAGATGGACGAGATCAACGAGGACTTTCCGGACGTCGACGTTTCCGTGGTCATCGGCGCGAACGACATCGTGAACCCGTCCGCGCAGGAAGACCCGGAGGGCCCGATCGCCGGCATGCCGGTACTCGAGGTGTGGAAGGGCAATACCACGATCGTGTTGAAACGCAGCATGGCGACCGGCTACGCGGGCGTCGAGAATCCGCTGTTCTACAAGGACAACACGCGGATGCTGTTTGGCGACGCCAAGGACACCCTCGACGCGGTGCTGAAGGCTCTGTAGACAAGCGGCGACCCCCTGCCCTTTCTGGTCATGCAAAAGACCCGGCCTCGAGCCGGGTTTTTTGGTTTCAGTTCCAGCGCCGGGCGCATGAGACTACGTTTGGGCTCGGACCAGGCTATCCCTCTCCGCCATACAAAAAAACCCGCTTTCGCGGGTTCGCTCCTGACATAATGGCACCTTATACGCACTATCCGCCCAGTGAGTAATGCCGACGCCGGCAATTGGCCAACATGATTTCACGTCGATATACGCGAACCCATAAGATCGGTTTGGCTGCCGAATTTAGATCCAGCTCAGACCCACCAGCGAGGAAATGGTGTGACGCGACTTTTCGCCACGCCCGCCAGCCTTGGTATAGGCTATGTCCACGCCCGAGGTGCCACGTGTTGCGATGACATCGATGCCGAAGCCGCTACCAGATCCTGCGATTGTGCTCGTATTGAAGGCCCAGTATTTTGCGCTTTTCGACAGGTTCTTTCGCAGCGCTGACTTGAT
>PKUM01000046.1 GCA_002868855.1 Chromatiales bacterium
GCTGGAAGAAGCGCGTCTCCAGCTCGAAGCCGCTGAGGCAGCGATGACCGAGGCCGATCAGAACTGGGCGGCGCTGGTGCAGGAGACCGCGGATCGCGAAAGCCGGCGTCAGCAGACGCTCAATGAGATTGAGACTTTACGCAAGATCTGGTCGGGCTACCCTCCGGTGGAGGAGGGTATCGAAGCCTCGGCGAATCTGCGCAGGCAATGGGAGGAGCTCGAGGCCGGACGCGCGCGACTGGCCGATCTGGAGGTCCGGCTGGGCGCGGCCGAGGCCGCTGAAAAACACGCAGGCGAAGAATTCGAGCAGCGCCGCGCCGCTGTGCGTCACCAACAGGCGCAGCAATTGCCCCTGCTGGCGGCGGCACTGGTTGACGGCGAGCCGTGCCCGGTATGCGGATCGCGCGAGCATCCGGAGCCCGCGCGCGGGGAGCTCGACCTCGAGGTCGCGGATGATGGATTGAGCGATCCGCTTGCGCTGGTTAGCGCCGAGACCGAACTCGAGCGCGCGCGCGAGCGAACTACCGCTGCCGTGCGTGAGGTCGCCGAACAACGTGCCAGGGTCGAGGGTCTCGACCAGACGCTTGGCGAAAATGCGCAGCTTTCGCGCTCTGACCTCGAGCAGGCAGAGCGCGAGTTGCGGGACCGTCTGGGCGAGCAGCAGGCCGCACAGAGCGAACTCGAGCGGTTGCAGGAGCTGTACAAGGAGATCGTCGAATCGGTGCAGTCCCGTGACGGCGTCGCGAAAGAAATCGAGCAGATGGCCACACGGGCACGCGAACAACGCGCGAGTGCTCGTACCAGGGTGGCCGAACGTCAAGGGTCGGTGCCGGAGCGATATCGCGAACCTGGTGCTTTGCAGCTGGAAATCGATGGATTGCGCGCGGCCGTCGCCGCGATAGATCGTGAAACCGAGTCGGCAAGCGAGGCGCACGCCAGCGCCGACCGGCTCGGCGCCAGCGCCCGGACCGCGATGGAAAAGGCCGAAACCGCGCTGGAAAATGCTGCCAAACACGCTCGCGAGTGCGATACCCGATGGTCCGTCCGGCGCAAGCAGGCCGGGTTCGACGACGACGTTGGTTACCTCGAGGCTCGTCTCGCGAGTGCCGAGATCGAGCGCGGATTGAACGCAATTGAGGCGTTCGACAACGCTTTGCATACTGCCGAGGTCAGGGCCAGGGACGCGCAGCAGGGTGTTGCAGGATTGACCCCACCCGATTTGGCAGGGCTCGAACTCGAGGCGACTTCGTTGCGCGAGGAACTGAGCGCCGCCGAGATCCGCCACGGCAGCCTGGTGGAGCGCCGGCGCGCGCTGGCGGCCACGGTTGGGAAGATCGGCGCGGCGGGCGCCGAACTGGCCGCGCTGGAGGCCGCGTATGCCGATGCCGGAAGAATTTCGCAGGTCGCGCGCGGCGACAATCCATTCCGGATGTCGTTTCAGCGCTTCGTGCTCGCCGCATTGCTCGACGATGTCCTGATATCGGCGAGCCGGCGCCTGCACAGCATGAGCAAGGGTCGCTACCGGTTGCAGCGAGTGACTCGCGAGGGCGGACGGCGCCGCCCCGGCGGGCTGGACCTCGAGGTCGACGACGCTTATACCGGCAGGACCCGGGCCGTGACGACGCTGTCGGGCGGCGAGGGTTTCCAGGCAGCGCTGGCGCTGGCGCTGGGGCTCGCCGACGTCGTGCAGTCCTATGCGGGCGGGATTCGCCTCGACACAATGTTCATCGATGAGGGTTTTGGCAGCCTCGATCCGGAGGCGCTCGAGCTGGCAATCGATACGTTGGTCGACTTGCAGGCGAGCGGCCGTCTCATCGGCGTCATCTCACACGTGCCGGAGTTGAAAGAGAGAATTCCGACGCGGCTCGAAGTGCTGGCCGGCACCGCCGGCAGTCATGCCCGGTTCAGCGCCGCTCCATAGGCCGCCACGACGCCGTCTCAATCCAGAAACCGCAGCACCAGTCGGTGCATATCGACGCGGGCATTGATACGCGCGCACAGCAAGAAGGATCCGATCAGCTTGCGGTGGAGGAATGCGGTCTCCGCCGGTGGCGCATGAAACTCCTCACTGCCGAGCATCATTCCGAGTGCGCGTTTGCGCACCTCGCCAACCAGTTCGGAGGCCGCGAAATCGTAACGGCCTTTGTGTCGCAACGGGGCGCACGCAAGATAGAGCAGGTCGAGGATATGCGCGGCGTGCTCGTCCGAGGCGTCCCGATGGATGTAACCGATCGAGACGGCGGCGTCGTATAGCGCCGCGTCGTCGCCATCGATGATCGCCCGGGTAATGCGGGCATAGCGGCGAGTAAAGTGCGGACTGAATTCGCAGGTCGAACCGAAGTCGAGAAGGATGATGTTCCCGGAATCCGGTTCGAACAGGTAGTTGCCGAAGTTCGGATCGGTCTGCATGCTGCGAAACTCGAATAATTCGCGAAACACCAGCTCCTGTAAGCGTGAGCCGACGCTGTCTCGCAGTTTCTGGCTTGCGCCTGGCTGCGCGATCGTGTCGAGCGATACGCCGCTCATATAGTCCATTGCCAGCACGTGTCGGGTGGTCAGGTCGCGATGCACACGCGGCACCCTGAGGCCGGGCGAAACGCCTAGCGACTCGGCGTAGCGCTCCGCCAGTTCCGCTTCGAGCAGATAGTCGGCCTCGCGGCGCAACTGGCGTTTCGCCTCGGCGATCAGATCCGAAACGTCCATTTGCTGCGGCAGTATTCGCGATACCCGTAACATGGCGGCGAGGTTGTCGACGTCGCTGACGATGCTACGGGCCACACCGGGGTACTGGATCTTCAGTGCCAGTTCGCGCCCGTCGGTGGTCGTGGCGCGATGGACCTGGCCGATCGAGGCTGAGGCGATCGGCGCGTAGTCGAAGTCTTTGAATTGCGCCTCCCAGCCGTGCCCGTAGGCCTGTCCGAGAACCCTGCGCAACTGGCTGTCCGGCATGCTATTGCCGGAATCCCGCAGCAGGCCCAGCGCATCGGCGAATTCGGGCGGCAGCAAGTCCTTGCCTTCCATCGACATCAGTTGCCCGAGTTTCATCGCGGCGCCGCGCAGTCCGGCCAGATGACGGGCAAGACGGCGCGCGTTGGCTGCGGTCAAAAACGCATTGCCGCTGGTTTTGTCGCCCTGGCCCGCCAGCCGTTTGACGCCCTCGGCAATTCCGCCAACAGTGACTTCACCGGCCAGCATGCCGAGGCGCAGCAATCTCGCTACCCGTGATGCAGGCACGCGGGTCTGGCGTCTCTTGTTATTTGCGTTGCCCATTGCAGAAGGTGCCGGATGAGGAGAGATGCAAAGATTACCCGGCGGCGCCCGGAAAAGCTCAGGCTTTGCGCGGCAGGATCAGGCGAATGCGAAGGCCGCCATTGTCGCGGTTTGTCGCTTCGATCCGTCCGCCGTGGATTCGGGCGACCCGCGCGGCGATGGCAAGCCCGACTCCCTCGCCTCCGCTATGACGCTCGCGGGCATCGGCAACCCGATGAAAGGGCTCGAATATTTGCTCGAGTTCGGATTCCGGCACGCCGTGCCCGCGATCCGCGATTTCTACCTCTGCGGTGCCGTTTCCGGTCACCCCGACTTCGACCCGGGTTTGCGGCGCGGTGTAGACAACGGCATTGCGCAGCACGTTTTCCAGCGCGCTGGCGAGCAGCGCGGGGTCGGCCATTACCGCGATGCCGGCCGGCCGAACGGTTCCGATTTCCACTCCGCGCGCGTCAGCCTCGAGGCGGGTATCCGCGACGACCTGGTTAACGAGCTCGCACAGGTCGATTTCCTGCATGTTCGGCGGTCTGCTGCCGCTTTCGAGCCGCACGAGTCCCAGTATTTGTCCGATCAGTGAGTTGAGTCGGTCGGCCTCGCGCGCGATCCGGTCCAGTTCGCCCGTGGCGTCCGGAGTTTTGCGCCGCGCCAGTTCCAGCGCCACCTGCATGCGCGCCAGCGGTGAGCGCAACTCGTGCGAGATGTCGCGAAGCATCCGCTTCTGCGTGGCAGCGCTTTCCTGCAGCGCGGTTGCCATACGGTCGAAATCGCGCGCGAGTTTGCCGATTTCGTCGCGTCGATGACCGATCTCGCGACCCGGGCGAACGGCTAGCTGGCCGTGCGCCACTTCCTGGGTCGCGGTCTGCAACTGGCGCAACGGTCGGCTCAGGTATCGCGCGAGCAACCAGCAGGCAAAGCCGCTGACCAGCAAGGCAACCAGAAAAACCGTCAAGGGCACACCGGGTAGCTGCAGAATGCCGAACGGCTGCGGGCGCCGTGCCAGCGTCAATACCGTATAGATTTCATTGTCGGGGCCCACCAGTTGTGCTGCGGGACGCGCCATGCGCACGCCTTTTGGCGGATAGCGCGGGCTGGGTGAAAATCGGCGAATGCGTTGCAGTGCGCGGGCAGGAACTTCGCGCTTGAGCAGATCGAACCCCTGCGGGTCGATGATGAAGATGTCAACGCCGGGCAGCGCGCGCGAGTTCTTGCGTAGCCATTTTTCGAGGTCGTCGCGACCGCCCTCGCGCAGCCGGGCCGCGGCCTGGGTGAGCAGCTGGGTTGGGTCGATGTCGCGGGCATCGTCGATGCGGCGTTCGACGATTGCCGCGCTGGTTACGATGGCGATCAGCGTGATCAGCGTCATCGCTGTCCAGAAGGACAGGAAGATCCTGGCGAAAAGCGAATTCACTCCGCCTATCTCTTGCGCGGTAGGCGTAACTGGTAGCCGACACCGCTGGCGCTCGCGATCCTGCTCTCGCCATCGGCCGCGGGGCCGAGTTTGCGGCGCAAATTCGAGACGTGAGTGTCGAGACTGCGGTCGAATGGACTGTAGCGGCGGCCGAGGCCCTGCTCGTAGAGCTGATCCTTGTCGACGACGTCGCCGCCGGCGCGCGCGAGCAGGTCCAGAAGACGAAACTCGGCTCCGGTCAATGCGACGCTGCGTTCACCGACGCGGACATCGCGTGAAGCCGAATCGATGCGAATGTCGCCGATGGTGAACGGGTCTTCGCCGCCGTTCTCGTGGTCGGCCGTGCGCCGGAGAATGGCGCGGAGCCGCGCGCTCAGTTCGCGCGGGTTGAATGGCTTGGGCAAATAGTCGTCGGCTCCGAGTTCGAGACCGACGATTCGGTCCACATCGTCGCCCCGGGCGGTGAGCATCAGCACCGGGACTCGAGACCTTTTGCGCAGCTCGCGCAAGACGTCAGTACCGTTGAGCTTCGGCAGCATCACGTCGAGGATAACGATATCGAAAGAAGTGGATGCAAGGGTGTCCAGAGCACTGGCTCCATCGTGAACCATGCTGACGAAATAGCCTTCCGGGCCGAGATATTCGTCTAGCATCGCGCACAGTTCTTCGTCATCGTCGACAAGAAGCAATCTGTGGAGGGGCGCATCCGCCATTTTTAATACTGCCGCGTTCATCCAGGACGAAGTCTATTGTGTTTTCGAATGCCGTCCACGGCAACTTGACCATTCTTCACATTGCTTGACCGGCGCTTGGCAGAGCTTGACATGCGGCCGCCTACACTGTGAGCCGTGGGTTTGCAGCGAAAGGAGCAGGATATGCGATCGAAATTTCTTTATGCGGCGAGTGCCCTGGTTATTGCATCGAGCCTGGCTTTGCCGGCAGGCGTAGTGCTGGGCCATCCGGGTTTCGGCGCGGGCGGGTCGCACCCGGGCGCGCACCGAATGGCGGGACTCGAGCGACTGGAACTCAGCGACGCTCAGCGTGATGCGATACAGACCATAGTCAGCGAGGAACGCGCGAGCCTGAGCCAGCATCGACACGCAACCAAAGATAATTTGCGCGATCTGCGCACTATCTCGCCAGAAGATCCGGATTACTTTGCGGCGGTCGAAGAGGCCGCTGCGCTGTCGGCCGAAATGGCCCGCGAGCGTGTATTGCAAATGGGACGCATGCGCTATCGCATCTACACCGAGGCCGGTTTGAGCGAGGCGCAAAAGCAACAGTTCGACTCTGCCCGTGAACGTCGCCGTGGGCGTGTGTCGGAGAGCGATCGTCCGCACGCCGACGCAGGCATCTGAATCCCCCTGGGACTGCACCTCAGTCCTCCTTTGCCCGGCAGCCTGACAGGCTGCCGGGATTTTTTTGCCCAGCCAAACGCGTTGTTGCAAGTCTCGGCGGCGAGCCCGGTCATCGCCTTCTGGCTGCGGCCTGACCGCGTCGGGTCAGTCGCGTCTGTTGCCGGAATTCGCGGTACTGGGCGCCGCCACGTTTTTTTGCCGCCGAGCACTTGGGCCGGCGGTCGTCTGGCAGTAGACTTGTCGCGCCGACAGAGTATGGCAATGGTTAATCAGGGAGATGTTGGTTATGGCAAAGAACATTGAGGAAATCGAAGGTATCGGACCGGACACGGCGGAAAAACTGGCAAAAGCGGATATTTCGACCGTCGAGCAGCTGCTCGATGCGGCTTGCGATCCGAAAGGGCGCAAGGCCCTCGCCGAAACGACCGGAATCGGAGATGCACGCATTTTGAAATTCGCCAATCAGGCGGACCTGTTCCGGATCAGCGGGGTGTCGTCGCAATACGCAGAGCTGCTCGAAGCCGCGGGAGTCGATACGGTTAAGGAACTGGCTCAGCGCAACGCCGATAACCTCGCCGCCAAAATGGAGGAGGTCAACGCCGAGAAAAACCTGGTTCGCAAAGTGCCGCCGCCGGCCTCGGTTGCAGACTGGGTCGAGCAGGCGAAAAACCTGCCGGGCAAGATGACCTACTAGATCGAAAGAGATTTGCGCATGGCCGGCACGTGCCGCCGGCCATGCTGCAGATTTCGTTAGCTGTCGAAGCTGAAGCTGACTCTGACTCCAACGCGTTGCTGGATGACCTGGCCCTGGTACTCACGGGGCTTGAACCGCCACTTTGAGACGGCCTGGCGGGTTGCGGACTCGAAGTAGCCTTTCTCGCTGACCTCGACCACCTCGATTTCCTTTGGCTTACCGTCCTCGGAGACGGTGAACTGCACGTCGGCCCATCCTGAAACCTGTTCGCGCGCCGCGCGCTTCGGGTATCGCGGTTCAACGAATTTGACGATTTCCAGTTCTTCCATCGGAATGACGCGTTTGCTCTCCGTGTCTATCTGGCGGCGCACCAGCTGGGTCTGGGCAGACGCCAACGTCGGGTTGTCCGGATCGATACCAGAGACATAGGCAAGCCATTTCTCGGTATCGGCGATATTGCCGGCGCTAAAGGTGGCGCTGGCTTTTTCGAGCATAGCGTCGGCCAGATCGTTGCGGAACGTGACCAGGTCGGCGTGGTCGGGCGCCAGGCTCGCGATTTCCTCGTAGTAGAAATAGGCGCTGTCCGATCGCGGCTCGACCAGCTTGCCGCTGGCGAGGCGGGCGAGCGCACTGACGAATAGTTCGTCGGTCGGGTCACTCTCGGGCGGCGCCGGTTTGGCCACAGGTTTGGGCGCGGCCTTCGCCGGCGCGGTGTTTTTCGGCGCGGCCTTGGCCGGGTTGGCAACCGCGGCGAGGACGGGCGCTTCCTCAACGGTTTTGGCAGCCTCGCGTGCCTCTTCCAGACTGGTGCGCGTAGCGCTTAGTAGTTCGGGCTCGGTGGTGCTGAATTCCGCCGCCTGATCGAGCATTGCCGCGGCGTCGTCAAAGCGTTCGTTTTCGATCGGCCGTCCCGCTCTCTCGGTGAGTTCGGTCTGCCTGGCGATCAGCAGCTGCTGAACGGTGAACGTCTGGGTGCTGGTCGGTGCGGCCCGTTGCAATGACTCGTAGGCGCCGAGTGCGGCGGAAACATTGCCCGCTACCAGCGCCGTCTCTGATGAAAGTGCGACGGCATCGAGTACCCGTTCAATTCCGTCCAGCGCGGCCGCATTGCCAGGTTCGTTGGCAAGGACGCGTTCGAAATAGTCCAGTGCGCTACTACCTTCCGGCTGCAACAGCTGACCGGCTGCCATGGCCAGGTGGGCAAGTGCGAGCAGCGCCTGGTTGTCCTGCGCTTCGGCGATTTCCGCGGCCTGTTGAGCCACGCCCGGTGCGGGATCGAGCGATGGCGCGGATACCAGTTCCTCGTCTTCCCCACCCACGAAGAACCATGTTCCCGCGACACCGGCCAGCAGTACGACCGCCACGATGATCAACATGTCGATGGGGTTGTTGCTGTTTGCCTCCATAGGTATTCCTCGCTCGACGATCAGGAGTGGGTAGCCCAGAGACGGCTCATATTACGAAGCCGGTCCAGGAAACTGCGAAATGCTCCGCGGACATGTTCGTCGCCTTCTTTCTGCCTGACGGCATAGCGTCGAGCGAGCTCCGGGTATTTCTTCAGCTGCAGATGTTTTTGCGTCGCGGCTTTGACCGTCATCGTGAACGTGCCGGCAGCCAGCGGCTTTTGCAGAAAGCGGTAAATCTGTCCGTAGTTGATCAGGTTGACCAGGCCGATCGTGTCGCGATGCTCGCCAATTACGATCGTAACCAGTTCCGGCAAATGCGACTTCAGTGCATTGACCATGGTTTCGATGACTTCGAGATCTTCCGAAATATCCGTCACCAGTACGCCGGGACGGGTAGCCTTGAGCAGCTTGGTAACCGATACGATGTTGCCAGCGCCGACAACCATATAGCGGTCGCCGAGCATCTCACGGATATTTTCCAGCGTTGCCTTGTCCTCGGAGAAGACCAGTACACCGATTTTGTCCTCGATGCCGGCCGCAATCGCGGCGGGTACCTGTGCAGTTTCCTCGATCTCTTGGGCGATGACCGATGCGGAATCGCCTTCCAAAACGATAGTAATAGCGTCCGGGTCGTCGTCGCTTGTGCCGAACTCCATCTGAAATGGCGGCGGATGAAATTCGTCTTGCCCGGCGTCACTGCCTTCGTTGTTGATCTGCACCGCGGCAGGTTCGACTTCTTCGGCTCCTGATTCCATTGCCGCCTCGCACGATGTCTCGAGGACGATTTCCTCATTGCCGGCAGTGTCGCTGGCTGCAAGATCGACCGCTTCGGCGGTCTGTTGCATGGCCGCCCCGGTTGACGCGTTTTCTGCCGCGACCAGCGCGTTTACGTCGGTCGCCGTTTCTTCCTCGATCACGCTGAGAGAGATTGCCGGTTCGGGGCGTGCTGCTTCGACCGGCTCCGGAGGGGGCTCTGCCTGGGCCGGTTCGGCCTCGAGCGCCGCAATCATCTCCTGGTCGCGCGAGATGTCGATCGCCTGCTGAATAGTTTCGCGAAGTTCCTCGGGGGCACATGGCTTTGTCAGGAAGCGAAATACTTCCGCGTCGTTGATCGACGACTCGATCGCATCGAGATCGGCGTATCCGGTCAGCAGAATCCTGACGGTGCGAGGCGAGGTGTCCCGGGCTTTCGACAGCACTTCTGTGCCCTGCATTTCGGGCATCCGCTGGTCCGCGACGATGACGTCGATTTCATGCTCCTCTAGCATTGCCAACGCCTCCGAACCGAGCGTAGTCAGGTGTAGGTCGTACTCGCGCCGAAACCGTACCCGCATCGAGTTGAGAACTCGCTGCTCATCGTCGACAAACACGACTCTGGGTTTTTTCTGTTGTGCGGTGCCTGACATTGGCTATTGCCTCTCCTAGACGGCGATCGCGACGGGTTGTTCCTGCACATCGTCTTGCTCGGTTGCCGACTGCAGTTGCGCCCGTCGCGGCAATACGACGGTAAACGCCGAACCCTTGCCGACTTCGGACTCGATCTGCAACTGACCGCCGTGCGAGGCGATGATTTTCTCGACGATCGCCAGTCCGAGACCGGTGCCTTCGCCAACCTGTTTTGTGGTGAAAAACGGATCACGAATTTTCTCGACGATCTCCTCGGGAATGCCGCAGCCGTTGTCCGAGATCGTGACCCTGACCGAGTGTTCGTCCTGGGTCGTGCTGATCGCGATATCGCCCTGATCCTCTAGAGCCTGTGCTGCGTTCGTGATCAGATTCAGGAAGACCTGGTTGATCTGCGAGGGCGAGCAGGTGATTTCGTCGACTTCGCCGTATTGCTTGATTATTCGAACCTTGTGTTTCAGCGCGTTCTTGGCGATCAATAACGTGCGGTCGAGTCCGTCGTTGACGTGATATTTGGCCACCGGGGCACGGTCGAGACGGCTGAAGTCCTTCAGGCTAAGTGCCATTTCGCTGAGCTGCTCCAACCCTTCGATGCTGTCATTGATCAGAGCGCGGCAGTCCTCGACATCATCGCCGAGGCCGTCATCCTGCAACTGTTTGTCGATGGTTTTCAGGCCGCCGATAAATGCCTGCTGGTCGCGATTGGGCCCTTTCGCCTTGTCCAGCGTCACTCGCAGCCCGCCGAGGAATTCCGATAGCTGATCGAGGCGTTCCTGGATAAGGTCCGCGTTACTGCGCAGGTACAACAGCGGGGTGTTGATCTCGTGGCTGATACCGGCGACCAGTTGCCCGAGCGATGACATTTTTGCCGCCTGGACGAGCTGGACCTGCGATTCTTTCAGTTCGGACAATGCGCTGGAGAGTTCCGAGGTACGCGCCTCGACATGGTCTTCGAGGTTCTCGTTGAGTGCCTCGAGTTCGGCGTTGGCCGAATTGAGAATCCGGTAGCTGTGCAGTAATCGGAAGGTCAGGAACGCGAGAGCCGCCAGCATCAACGCCGCGTACACGGACAGCATGACGCGGTTGCGATCTACTTGCGATACCCGGGCGTTATAACGGGCCTTTTCTTTCAGCCACAACGCCTCTGCCTGGTCGACAAATTCGGAATTGACGATCTGGTTCCACGCGGCATCCACTACAGGCCGCTCGGTCAACACCACCTCGACTGCACGCAGCAGGTTTTGTAACTGTGGCTGGTCCACCGCGCTCAGCTTGTCCAGATTGCTTTGCAGGCTCTCGGGACTGATCTGGCTGTTGCTGCGGCCGTAGTCGAGAGTGCCGGTGACGAGGATGAACGCGTGCTGCGAAGCGGTAACCGAGCCCTCGTTGCGAAGCTGTTGCACCGCCCGCGCCGAATCGGCGCGCAAAGAGTCCATCGCGTTGGCCAGGATATTCTGATGTTCGACGAATTCGACACTGGCCTGCTGCAGGCTGTCGGCGCTGGCAATGTAGCCCGCTACATATTTGTCGAGGCCGCGGCCGCCCTTGAGACTGCTTACGCTGGCCTGTTGGGCGCTGGCCGAACGCTGGGACTGGTTCAGTCGTTCCAGTACGATTCCGGAGCTGGGTCCGATCAGGCGGCCGGAATGACGTGCGCTGCTGTATTGTTCGACCAGCGCGCGATAGTCATCGATGCTTGACCTGATCTGCGTGGCCAGCACATTGTGTGTGTGCTGTTCGTCGGCGCCGATCGGCCGCGACTGGAAAACCAGGTAGCCGAACATTATTACCGCGGCGACGGCCAGAAGAACTGCAAGTATGTTTCGAACCATGGATCCAGCCCCGTAGTCGGAAGACTTTGCTCGTGGCTAGACTAGTTATCGCAGGTCCCTTCTGTTGTGATCAGTCTCACAAAAACCGGAATTCTGTCAAATAGCCAGACAATCCGGGGGCCGTATGATGTATGACGAACGCGTATCCCGTAGCCGCGCCGAAGCCGCGAATCCTTGCGCATGCGGCGAAGGGGTTGCGCAGCCGATCGCGCAATGTGTGCGGTCCTCGCTTGATGGCGCTGCGCCAACGTTATGTTACAAGTGCCGCGCGCCACGAATTGCTGCATTGGCTTACTGCAGCGTCCGTCGCTCATGTCCAGGCTTGGGCAAAAAGTGGCAGTGTCGCGATGGAGCGGCAGCATGACAGGCGCGGTCATGCACCTGTGGGTCGCCTGGTCACTGGCATTGCTTTTTGCAGTTTCCGCGCTCGCAAAAATCGTGCGCGCAGCTGAATTCCGCAACCACCTTGCGGCTTATCCGTTTGTTCCCAGCGTGCTGATCCCCACGTTGGCGAAGTTGCTACCGCTGATGGAGATGACGCTTGCCATCGCGCTGGTGTTTGTCGCCGCATGTCCGCAGGCGCTGCTTGCCGCTGCGGCCATGCTGGCGCTGTATTGCGTGGCGGTCGGCGTGGCGTGGGGGATGGGAGCCGGTGGCGAGGACTGTGGTTGCGGTGCGGGCGAAGAGGTACCGATCGGTGGCTGGCTGGTATTGCGAAACCTGTTTCTGGTTGGGTTCGCGCTGTGTGGCGTGGCGCTGCCCGGCGATCCGGGTGTCACGATTGCCGGGCGCATTTTGGCGCTCACTGGCGTGGTGGTTGCGGCGCTCGTGTACGACTGGATCAACGTATTCATTCGGAGTGAATACGAGACCGACTGAGCTCGCGTTTGCCCTCTCGCAGCAGCACGATCAATGCGACGAAGTCGTACAGCGCATGGGCGATGACCGGCACCAACAGGTTGCCGCTCACCAGATAGAGCCAGCCGAGATACAGTCCGATCAGGGTTGCCACCACGGCATAGGTGCGGTTGACATAATGCGCCAGCCCGAACGCGATGCTGGCGAGTATCAAACCGGGATAGATACCGACCTGCTTTACCAGCCAGCTTTGCAGCACGCCGCGAAACAGCGCTTCCTCGCCAAGCCCGGCCAGGACGGATATCACGGCCAGTTGTACCAGGCTGGCGTTTTTGAACAACGGCAGAACCTGGCGGCTCACGAAATCGCGTAGATTTTTTAGCGGGCGACTGCGGTTCGCCAGCGGTGTCAGCAACAGCAAAATTGGAAGCGTCGCGGCCACACCTTGGGCGAAGGCATCCATTTGCAGACTCAAATTGGCGAATGCCGGCGTGCCGAGTAGCCATCCGGCCGCCACGGCAATTACGATCAGGCCGCCCTCGAACAACAGGGCCAGGTTGACGACAGAGCGGCGTTGGCGCATCGACGAATCCGCGTGGAAGTTGCAGCCGCAGAGTCTAGCGCAGTGGACCGGACGGCATGGGCGACCGGTTGCAGAGAGGCGCGAAGATAATTCCGGAAAAGCGGCCCGGCACCGGCCGCCGCGATGGAGCGTGGCGGAAGGGTCAGTCAGTACAGGGAGGGCCTTCGCTACCTATCGGCTCGAAAGGTGGTGCGTTGCTGGCCGTTGCGGCACGATTTCGGCGGCCGTGGGCTGGGTTGCCTCCGGCGGGGAGACCGGATAGTTCACGGGCTTGTGAGTGACGATCATCGTGATGACGCCGAAGATCGCCAAAACCACCAATCCACGTTCGGCTAATTCTATGAATTTCTTCATGTTAGAGCCTCCGGCCCAGTCCTCGAAACAGGCCAAGAGTCTATGGGCGGGGGCGGGGCGGTACTGGTCGCGGGGAGTCACATGCTTGGCCCGAGGCCGCAGATGTCGGGGCGTCGACAGGTGTCGTACCCGGGACTCACGCCGGCGCCGGCGAAACTGGTAGAATTCCGCCGCGGCGGGCCTGTAGCTCAGTTGGTTAGAGCAGGGGACTCATAATCCCTTGGTCCCAGGTTCGAGTCCTGGCGGGCCCACCAATCTAAACAAAGACTTAAGAAAAGCGGCTGTTCAGTCCCTTGGTCGCTCGGTACAGTTTCGGAACACTTGTACCGAGCATCAAGTCGTGGCGACGATTACCAGGACGCCCTCGTCCACCTGGAAAGCCGTTATTCGCAAGCGCGGATGGCCGACCGCGATCAAGACGTTTCGCACCAAGCGCGACGCGCAGGACTGGGCACGGCGTACCGAGGACGACATGGTGCGCGGGGTGTACATCGAGCGCGCGAACGCTGACCGACTGCTGTTGCGCGACGCGCTCAAGCGATATCTGCGTGAAGTCTCGATCACCAAGAAGCCGTCCACCGCGAAGGCGGAACAGTCCAAGGCCAGGGCAGTGCTCGCCGCGCTGGGCAAGTACAGCCTTGCCGCCATCACGCCCGATATCGTGGCCGACTACCGCGACGAGCGTCTGGGCCGTGGTCTCGCCGCAGCCACCCTGCGACTCGAGCTTGCGCTGCTGTCGCATCTTTTCACCGTCGCCATCAAGGAGTGGCGCATCGGAGTGACTTACAACCCGGTGGCGAACGTGCGCAAGCCGACGCCGGCGAAAGGGCGCGATCGCCGACTCCGCGGCGCTGAGGAAAGCAGACTGCTGGCCGCCTGCAGCCAACACTCGAATCCGATGCTCGGCTGGATGGTTCGACTCGCCCTGCACAGCGGTATGCGTGCGGGCGAGGTCCAATCGCTGCGCCGGCACCAGGTGGACCTGACCCGACGCGTGGTTCGACTCAGCGACACCAAGAACGGTTCGGCGAGAACCGTGCCCCTCACCCAGGCGGCGTTGGCCGTGGTCCGTGAGGCTTTGCAGAACCCGCTGCGACCGATTGATACCGATCTGCTCTTCTGGGGCGAACCGGGTCGCGACAAGAAGCGTCGCCCCTACGAGTTTCATCCCGCGTGGCGTCAGGCGCTCAACGCAGCTGGAATCGTCGATCTGCGCTTTCACGACTTGCGCCACGAAGC
>PKUM01000185.1 GCA_002868855.1 Chromatiales bacterium
CACCCGGCCGGCAGCTTGCGGATTGCACGGTAGATGGAGCGCGGCCCCGGCACCCAGCTGTGCTGGAGAAAACCGGCCAGCGCGTCGCGGTCGATTTCATCCTCGAAACCGGGATGACGGCGCAACGCTTTCAGTTCGGAACCGAACAGGAAATTGTTGCCACAGCGCCCGTAATACAGCGGTTTTTTGCCGGCCCGGTCGCGCGCGAGAAACAACGTCTGTTCCTGCCGGTCCCACAAGCCGAAAGCAAACATCCCCAGCAGCCGCGGCAACGTCTGCGGCAAGCCCCACTGCACGATCGCCGCAAGCAGAACCTCGGTGTCGGAGTGCCCCCGGAACGAGTGACCCAGGCCGGCCAGCTCCTGCTGCAGATCGCGGAAATTGTAGATCTCGCCGTTGAACACGATGACGTATCGGCCATCGGCCGAGTGCATTGGCTGGCGCCCGGCAGGCGAGAGATCCTGGATCGACAGGCGGCGGTGTCCGAGTGCGACGCCGGCGCCGGCATCGGCCCATGCGTCTCCACCATCCGGGCCGCGATGGGTCAGCGTATCCGCCATTGCCGCGGCGAGTGACCGCAGATGCTCCTCCGATGAGGCTTTCGCGAAATCAACAAAGCCCGCTATCCCGCACATATTGGATTGCGCCCTGGCCTCATTCAGCCGTCATGGCGGCGAACCGCCGCGGCCCCGAGTTCGCGGTACAGCGCCGCATACCGATCCAGCGTGACTTGCTGATCGAGATGGGTCGCGACATAGTCGCGCCCCGCCGCCGCAAGCGCCTGGCGCAAGTCCGGCTCGAGCAGGATCCGCCGCAGCATGCCAGCAAGGCTTTCGGGCGAACGCTCGGCCAAAAGGAACTGTTCGCCGGCTTTGCCGGTGCTTGCCGAAATGCCGATAAACGGCGTGCTCACGGACGGCAGGCCCACGGCCATGGCCTCCAGCAATGAATTGGGCGTACCCTCGCGCTGCGATGCCAGCACGAACAGGTCGGCCGCGCGCAGGTGCGCTTCGACGTTATCGACGACGCCGGAGAAATGAACCTGCTGTGGGCGGCCGATCTGCTCGATCTGCGCCGCGATTTTCTCGCCGAAGCTGGCAAGCTTGGGATCGTGGGTGTCGGCACGTGGCCCGACAAACAGCAGGTGAGTGTCGGGGAACTCCGGCAGCAGCCGTTGCCATGCCTGCAACACGAGGTCAGGGCTTTTGCGCGGCATGATTGCGCCGACCATGGCAATTACCGTCGCCGTTTCGGGAATTCCAAAGCTCGCGCGCAGACTTTCACGCGCCTGCTGCTCGACGGCGTCACCCACTGGATGAAACCGATCCAGTCGCACGCCGTTGGGAATGTATTCGATGCGCGTTGTCACGCCGATCTCGCGCAGAAAATCCTCGAGCGCGGGACTGTTGGTCACCAGCGCATCGAACTCGTTATAGACGCGCCGGTAGCCGCCTTTGCGGGTCAGCCGCTTGATCGGTTGCTGCGGCCAGGTCGGATACTGGGAAACGGAGTACAGCGCCGCCACGCCCTGCTGTTTCAGTTTGCGGATCCACGGGCTGGCGGCCGGGCGCATATTGGTCAGCAACTGGGCGACCACCGGTCCCGCGGCCGGCCTGCTGCAAACCTCGAGCAGCGCCTCGTAATAGATACGGGTACGTTCCCCACCCTTGGTATCGGGCAGCCGGACGCGTTCCAGCGGCGCGCCATCCAGCATGTCGGATGGCAGCCATGCACCGGGCTCGGCGTCATACCAGCCGGCATCGAGGTCGGCCTCGCTGCGTTCCTCGAGCTGCGGTGTACCGGTCATGATCTCGACGTCGAGACCACGCTCGAGTAAGCCGCGAATATAGCTGCGGTAACGATTCTGCGCGCCTCCATAGGTCGGATAGAAATGCGGCGAGGTCAGCCACAACCGGGTGCGCGGTTCAGTGTTCATGACGGGTCATGGTTCTCGGGACTGGCCAAGTACGTTGCCGGTCCGCAGTGTTGATGCCGGGATGAAAAATGCGTTCTCCTTCGGACTGCACAGCCAAGATGGTGCGCCGGACCTGCAATGCAGAGGAAAGACCCGTCATTCTAGCCCAGCGCCGCGGGTCATCAAACCGTGTCGGGGTCTGCTCGAGTCGAGGGCGCGGCCGAAAATCGCTCCGTTTTTCGTTAGAGGCGTGATCTGCGGCCGGGTCAGGACGACTGAGTGGCGAACTGTAAATCGGGGAGATCTTCTCCACGCCAATGTGGGTGCAGCCGCAATCCCGGCGCGGGAAGTCATCGCGACCTGAAGTCGCCCGCTGAAATTCCTGCCCCGAACCCGTGAATCTGTCCGCCGCACGGCCGCACCGGAAGTACCGATGCAGGCAACGCCAGTAGCGAACCTGACATCACATCTAGCGTCGCTGCAACCCCGCGGTGTTTGCAATGACGCATCTTTCCCCTTCCAGTGCCGCTTTGGTCCGATCGTCGAAGCGAAATTTTTCGCGGTAAGTCTCCATGCGCTGGCGCACCCGGAAACCCAGCCTCCGCCGCCTGGAAGCAGTGACAAAACGCCGTATGTCGTCGTCCGACTCGAGAACAAGCGGCGGAACGACCACCGGCCGCCCGTCCTCGGCACGCGCCACCATCGTGAAATAGCTGGTGTTGGTGTGCTTCACGATGGCCTGCCGCACGTTTTCGGCGCTGACCTGAATACCGACGACCAACGAGGTGCGTCCCACGTGATTCACCGAAGCCTTCAGGGAAACGAGATCGCCGACGTCCACCGGTTGCAGGAAGTCGACGCCGTCCACCGACACGGTGACGCAATAGGTGGCGGAATGTCGGCTGGCGCAGACGTAGGCCACCTTGTCCATGAGCGACAGCAGGATTCCGCCGTGAATCTTCCCGCCGAAATTGGCATAGGACGGTATCATCAGTTCGGTGATGGTCGTGCGCGAGGCGCGAACCGATCTGGGTTCGAGGTTGTCGTCAGTCATGCCACAACTCCTGACTCTGTTTGCAGCGTAGAGTAGCACTCAATGGATTGATCTCATCCCGGTCAGCGGCGCACCCATAGAAATGTTCTGCTACAAAGAACGGCGACACGGTCTCAATGACCTGCTGTCGCCGGTAGAGTACAAAGAGAAATTCAATCATAGCTCGGACGTGTCTACCGGACTGGGGCCAATCCAGTTCTATAGCGAGGTCGCCGAGAAAGTGGAATCAGAGAGAGTACGTGATGTTTTTCGGAACCTTGTCGAGATGGAGGAAAGCGAACTTCGGCAACTCGCATTTAGCGCACTCCAGGTACGCGATGAATTGGGCCTCCTTCAGCGTGTAGAAGATCTCTCCGCTGAGCAGTTCATCACGCAGGCTGCTGTTGATCGACTCGCAGTAGCCGTTCTCCCAGGGGCTGCGCGGTGTGATGTACGCCGTCTTGCTGCCCATTTGCTGCAGCCAGGTGCGTAGTTCCTCGGCAACCATCTCCGGCACATTGTCGGAGCGCATGTAAGTTCGGCACGCCGTGGCGGACCATGAGTTCCGCAAAGATTTCCAGCTCCTCCCGGGCACGGATGCGGCGAGCCGTGTGGATCGCCAGACACCGGCGGGGCAACTCATCCATCACGACCATTGCCAGGGGTTGCGCTTGGAAAACACTCAGTTTCGGCTGTAGTTCAACATCACCTTGCAGCGCGGAGATTGATGAACGCGGAGTAACAACTCCAGCTTTGGACTGAACTGTCCGGTATTGGCCGGGTCCTGCCTGTTTGCACTTGCTAGATTACGTCATTCGAGCGACTGTTTTCGGTGAGAGCCGCCGTTCGGGTGTTGGGAGTAGGGGCGTCTTCGACGTCGTTGTGCGATCCGTTTCGCACAACAATCGTTCAGCCGGCAATCCAGGACGCGGCAGTACCGTTTACTCTAGCAGACTGGATTGACGCGTGTATCGTTGCGCGATACACTTCTGTGGTGATCAAGAGTTTTCGCCACAAAGGTCTTGAACGCTTCTTCTTGAAAGGGACCAAATCAGGCATTCAGGCGGCGCATGCCGCGAGGCTGGCACGCCAGTTACAACGTTTGGACGTTGCTCAGCGCCCCCAGGACATGAATGTGCCGGGCTGGAAGCTCCATTCGCTGAAGGGCCGCCAGAAAGGTCATTGGTCGGTTTGGGTGCGCGGGAACTGGAGATTGACGTTTATGTTCGAGGGCGAGGACGCTGTCCTCGTTGATTATCAGGACTACCACTGAGAGGTCAGGAACGATGGGACGCATGCACAATCCGCCGCACCCGGGTGAGTCGATCCGTGAGGATATTTTGCCGGCTTTGGATTTGTCGGTGACGGAAGCCGCAAGGCAGCTCGGTATTGCGCGAGTAACCTTGTCGCGCCTGATCCACGGGCAGTCCGGTATCTCTGCCGACATGGCCAGGCGGTTGGAGGCATGGCTCGGTGGCCCGAAGCGCGGTCCGAGTGCCGAGAGCTGGCTACGAATGCAAGCGGACTACTATCTCTGGCAGTCGATGCAGCGGCCAGCCCCAAAGGTCGTCAGGGCGCGGACGGCCGCGCTCTGACCGTCTCTGAGAGTGGCCCGCTCGAGAGAATATCAAGGGCTGTAACCAAATCTAGATAGCGTTGCAAGCGAACCCCCGCTACCAAAAATTCTAGGAGCCCGGTCTTATGCCGGGCTTTTGAACGGACGAATTTCGTGAGTTGGATGACCTCATTGTGGAGCCAGCTATCGGATACCCGTTTCTACCTGCATGCGTTCGTCCACAAAGTGCGTTGGGCTTCAAGCCAACCAGCCACTATGCGAAACAAGCGGCTTGATATGATCAGTCTCTCCCAACCTCAATGAATCGGTTCAGGGGGAAAGATCAATTGGGCCGCAAGGCTGATCGCGGGAATTGGTTCCTAGTCCGCCAAGAATCGCTTAGAATCCGAGTACTCTGACTCTTATGCTCAGCCGAACTCGAGTGAGGCGTAACCCCTTGATTTGCGGGTGTAGTTCAATGGGTGAGCGCCGCGAGGCGCGAACGCCCCGACAGGGAAGTCGGGGCAGGCGTTGAGAGAAGCGCCGTGGCGACGGCATGGATGCCAGGTAAGCGATTTCTGACGAAGTGCGGGTGTAGTTCAATGGTAGAACATCAGCTTCCCAAGCTGAGAATGAGGGTTCGATTCCCTTCACCCGCTCCATAAGCAACACAAGATGTCGCAGAAGGTATACCCGGCGAGGATTTACTGCAGCGAAGCGGACAAGGTGCTGTCGTGAGATCGCTGACGCAAGGGCGAGCCCTATAGCGAGATCGGTTGTTTGTTGAGCCGCAGTTATTCATCGATTCAGAACATACTGTCGCGCAAAGCTGGCATGCGCGCGCCAATTGGAAAGCGGACAACCGGGGTCGTTGTCACTATCAGAACGCAAAGCGTTATCGCGGCATCGTCGCCAGTGGCCGCCGCACGCGGTTGCAGCCGAACCCGGACGAAAGCATTCAACGACAAGCCGGAAGATTCGCCGCCACCACGGCCGGAGGCACTAACAAGCAAACACGGCTGACGAGTCGGCACGCAGCGACCAAAGCGAGTCAAGCGCTGTAAACGGGCCGATAGCCCGGCGCGGCTAGCGACTCGCCCCAGCCCTCTTCTTCGCGCCAACGCGCCGCGAAGAAGCTGACTTCTTCTTAGCCGACCTCTTGCGGACAGGCTTCTTCTTCGACGCCGCTTTCTTTGCAGGCCTCTTGCTCGCAGCTGCCCTCTTTGTTGTCGCCGCGGCTTTTTTCCTCGCCGCCGCCAGCTTCTTCTTCGCCGTCACCTTTCGGACGGGCTTCTTCTTAGAGGCGGCCTTGCTCGCCGGTTTCTTCATGGCAGGCGCCCTCTTCGTTTTCGCGCTCGCCTTTTTCTTCGCTGCCGCCGGCTTCTTCTTCGCTGTTGCCTTGCGGACGGGCTTTTTCCTCGAAGCGACCTTCTTCACCGGTTTTCTCTTCGTCGTTGCCTTGCGCTTGGGTTTGTCCGCGGCCGCTGCTTTCTCCGCGGTGGCCTGCGAAGTCGTCTGGCCCGGCTTCCAGTTGTTGCGGGTCTGCTTCGCAAGCCTGACGACATTCGCGATATCGTCATCGCTGTAGACGCCGTTGACGCCCGAGATCGCCGCCAGCTTCATGCCGTGCTTGAGACCCATTTTGTAGATCTCCTTGACCTTCTGCCACTCGGTATCGCGGCCGATCGTGAACACCTCGAACCGTCCCTCGAGCGCCAGCACGATGGTCTCGGCCAGACATGCGTAGATCACGTTGTGAGGCAGGCCGATGTCTTTCATCTCGACATCGCTCGGCAGTTCGATCTCGCCGGACTCGATGACCAGTACGTCGGGCCGCTTGGCGACCTCGTCCGGCGGCAGGTCCAGCGGGCGCGCCACATCGGTGATGACACAGCCGGGCTTGACCTTGGTAATGTCGAGGATCTTCTTGCCCGCGCCCGACGTGGACGTGACGATCATGTCCATGTCGCCGAGATACTGCTCGTAATCCGTCGTGGCCACGACCTTGGCGTCGGGTGTCTCCTTCAGGATGGAGGCCTTCAGCGCGTCCAGCTTTTTCTGGTTACGCGCCGCCAGGTAGACCTCGTCGAACGCCATGGCCAGCAGGCGCGCGCTGACCGAACCAATGGAACCGGAGGCACCGATGACCATGGTCTTGGCCGCCACCTTGCCGTTTTTGCGGACGTGGACCAGGTTCATGCGGCGCATGGCGTCGGCGGCCGCCCACAGCGCGCCGGAGGCCGAATAACTGTTGCCGGTGGTAACGGGAATCGTCGCGCGCCTTGCAACGGTAATGCCGGCGTCACCCACGACCTTGGTGAACGCTCCCAGGCCGAGAATCTGCGCCCCCATTTTCTCCGCCATTTTCGCCGCTGCCAGCAGCCGCCGGTAGGTGAATTCCGGACTCCGGGTGAGCATCTCCTTTGGCGTTCCGCCGACCAGGATCAGCCAGCCCTCGGCCTCGGCTCCGGTCGGCGAAATGATGTTGTCCATTTTGCAGTAGACCATCGGCGGCAGATGGGCGGCGGCTTTCTCCACCTGGTTCATGACCAGCCTCGGCGTCGCCTTGGGCAACGGGAAGCCCTTGCGGATGTATTCCTGGCTAAGAGGATGGATCACGAACGCAAAGCGGCGGATATTGCGGAACTCGCCGGTCGGGTGCAGCAGCCGCGGCTCGATCTTCAGTTCCTCGATGATCTCCTCGAGATCGTGATCGCCGAGTTCCTCGCTGCTGGTATCGAGCGCGGCCAGGATCATTGCCTCGATCGTGCTCAGGCCGACCACCGTGTCGAAAAGTTTGGGTGACACGTCCACAACCAGGTTGACGTTGCAGTCGGTGAAGAAATCCATGCGATCTTCGTCGATAGCGGATGTGATCAGCGTCTTGCCGTCGAGGTTCTCCGGTGTGCCGAAGTTGGCGATATCGTCGAAGGTACCGACGATGACATGGCACTTTGCCATCTCGCGGGCCAGGATTTCCTTGCGCAGGGCCGTCAACCCCGGCAGTTTGGCGAGTTTTTTCGTCGGAATCACCGAGGTCGGCAGTACCGATCCCGCAAGCTGGGAGCCGCGCGCGTAAAGCTCTAGCTGTTCCAGCGAGCTCAGCACCACCGGCGCGCCGGTGTCGAGAACCGCGTCGGCAAATTTCAGGTTCGGTGTGTAGTCGGACATGGCCTGGGCCATGTCGTAATTAACCATGCCATTCAGAAACAGGACGATGTTGTTGTTGAAATAGTGACCCAGCTGCTTCTGCACGTGGCGCACGGCGCGGACCTGCAGCAAGCGCCGCAGCGACGCTCCGGTCGTCGCGGGCACCCGGGTTACGACGTTGAGCAGACGCTCGGTTTCCTTGTGAACATGGCGCCGCGAGCCGATGTCGAAGTGATCCTGGATCATGCCTAGACCGATGGCGTCGGCGTCCGCCTGGTGCCGGCGCAGCATCTCCCAGGCCTTGCCCGAGTCGCCGTCGGCGCCCAAGCGGCTGACCTGAAAATCGTGGCCGAGGAATCGGGTGGTGAATTCATGGTCCTTGGACGATGGTCCAAGGGAGACGCTGACGACTTTCTTCATGAGTAAACTCCGCTGCGACGAGATTGCGTGGCCGGCGGCCGGCCCGGATCTCGAAAAATTCCCTTTCCCCGGTCCCGGAGCGTATTTGCCAACGACACGTCCGGGCCGGTAATTACACCCTGCCCGGCGCGCCGACACAACTTCCGCCCGTTTTTTTTTCGGTGCGGTGTCGGATTATCTATACTAGTCGAGTTACCGATCACCCGGCGCCGCCGGGTTCGGGGAATCCTCAAGAGGTTCAAGGCATGATCCCATTCGGCGTTCAGGTTGCTGGCTACCAGAGCCTGATGAAAACCCTGAAAGGCGTGGTTAAAACGCTGCCCTTTCCCAAACCCACTTTGTTCTCCGGCCCCGGTTCCTCGCTGGAGTTGTGTGAGGCCATTTCTCAGATGGGCGTGCACAAGCTGCTGATCGTTACCGACAGCATGCTGGTCAAGATCGGCTTGCTCGGCGATATCGAAAAGAAGCTGAAGGCGCTCGGCGTGCGCTACGCGATCTACGACGGCATCCTCCCCGACCCCACGGTCGAGCAGATCGAGAACGGCCTGAAGGTCCTCAAGCGTGAGCGTTGCCAGGCGATCCTGGCGGTGGGTGGCGGTTCTCCCATCGACGCCGCCAAGGTGATTGCGGCACGCGCTACCAATGACAAGGCGATCTCGTCGATGGAGGGCATGTTCAAGGTGTTTACCGCGCCAATGCCGTTGTATGCGATCCCGACGACGGCGGGCACCGGTTCCGAGGTCACAATTGCCGCAGTGGTGTCGGATCCGAAGCGCAAGAAGAAGTCACCAATCATGGATCCCAAGCTCGTGCCGATGATGGCTGCGCTCGACGGTGGTTTGATGACCGGGCTGCCGCCGCATATCACTGCGGCAACCGGCATGGACGCACTGACCCATGCGGTGGAGGCCTATATCTCCGCCAATGCACTGCCCGAGACCGATGGTTATGCGCTGGCCGCGACGAAACTGATCATGGAGAACCTGCCGCGCGCGGTGGCGAAGGGCAAGGACCTGAAAGCGCGGCAGGCGATGTCGTTCGCATCGTACTACGCGGCGCTTGCCTTTACCCGCGCCGGGGTCGGTTATGTGCACGCCATCTCGCACAACTTCGGCGCGTTCTATCACACGCCTCACGGCCTGGCGAACGCGATCGTCATGCCCTATGTTCTCGATTTCTCCAAGAACAGCTGCACCCGCAAGCTGGCGCGGCTCGGGGAAGTTTCAGGTTTGCGCAAAAAGGGTGACCGGCAGCCGAAGCTTGCCGCGCGGTTTATCGATCGCATACGCGAACTCAACACCGAGTTCGGCATCCCGGACGGCCTGGAGGCGCTCGAGAAATCCGACATTCCGGCCATCGCCAGAAACGCGCTGAAGGAAGCCCATTACACCTACGCGGTGCCGCGCTATATGGACCAGCGCACCTGCGAGAAACTGATCAGCAAGATGCTGGTGTAGGGCGGGGCTGCGCGACCGATAACCGGATCGTTCCGTTCCGTCGGTCGCCTTTGGTCGTACCTGCCGTTTGGTCGTATCCGCGATGAGGGCAGGCAAAGCGTTGGCCCGGTTGTCCATTTGACTGGCGCACGCGTGCCAAAATCGCCGCCGGCGATCGGCCATCCGGCTCGCCTAAAGAGCACTGCCGCACTGTCGGACCGTTCCTAGCCCGGCGTGTAGTAAATCGGCGAGGCCGGTCCGACCGGCAAACCGATAACGAATGTCCAGACGAAGAAGAACGTCGACCAGAGAACGAGGAACGCAACCGAGTAGGGCAGCATCATCGCGATCAGCGTCCCGACGCCGGCCTTGGGCACATACCTCGCGACAA
This sequence comes from Chromatiales bacterium, assembly GCA_002868855.1. Taxonomy (GTDB): domain Bacteria; phylum Pseudomonadota; class Gammaproteobacteria; order Steroidobacterales; family BM003; genus BM003. The sequence goes on from PKUM01000185.1 coordinate 9,901, forward strand.
ACGCCATGATCAGGCCGAAATAGCTCATCATCGGCGTGATGATATTGGTACTCGAGTCGCCAATGCGGTAAGCGGCCTGGATGACCTCGGGGGAATAGCCCAGCAGCATGAGCATTGGCACGAAGATCGGCGCCGTAACCGCCCACTGCGCCGACGCCGAGCCCAGCATCAGGTTGATAAATGCGCACACGAGGATAAACAGGAAAAACAGGACCGGCCCGGTAAAGCCGATGTTCTGCAGGAAGGTGGCGCCGGCGACGGCGGTGATCGAGCCGAGATTGGTCCAGCCGAAGAACTTCACAAATTGGGCCGCGAAAAACACCAGCGCGATGTAGAGCCCGAGCGTACTCATCGCATGCGCCATCGCATTGATGACATCCCGATCGCTACGGATCGTGCCGACGACACGGCCGTAGACAATGCCGACCATCATGAAGTAGACGAAGATGATCGCAACGATGCCGCGCAGGAACGGCGAGCCCGCGACGGCCCCCGTTTCCTGGTTGCGGAGAATGGCGCCTTCCGGCACGACGAGGACGGCTATCAGGCCGGCGAACAGGATCGTTGCCCAGAGCGTGTGCCACAGGCCGCGCTTCTCCTGTGCCGAAAGCGGGTCCATGCGGTGCTCGTCCTCGTCATCGAGGCCTTCCGGCTTGCCCTCGTAGGCGCCCAGCGATGGTTCGACGATTTTCAGGCTGATGAAACTGCCCACCGCCGTGATCAGGAACGTGCTCGCGATCATAAAGTACCAGTTGGCGCTGACATCGACCTCGTAGCCGGGATCGATGAGGCGTGCAGCCTCGGTCGTGATGCCCGACAACAGTGGGTCCACCGTGCCGATAAGCAGGTTCGCGCTGTAGCCACCGGACACGCCGGCGAACGCGGCGGCAAGGCCTGCAAGCGGATGCCGCCCGAGCGAATAGAAGACGACAGCGGCAAGCGGCACGAGTACAACGTATCCCATTTCGGACGCGGTGTTGGACAGCACGCCTGCTAACACGATGATCACCGTCACAAGGCTCGGCGGCGCCTTGAGCACCATCCCGCGTATGACGGCGGTCAGCCAACCCGATCGCTCGGCCACGCCAACGCCGAGCATCGCGACGAGCACGGTGCCCAATGGTGCGAACTCGACGAAGTTGCGGACGAGGTTGAGGACGATCATCCGCAGCCCCTCGGCATTCATCAGGCTGACGACCTCGATCATGCCGTTGTCCGCGCGACCCTTGGCGCCGACCGGTCGCGGATCGACGACGGCTACGTCGAAGTAGCCAAGAATGCCGGAGAACACAACAACGCTCGCGGCGAACAGCGCAAACAGCGTCACCGGATGCGGCAATGCATTGCCCAGCCACTCGACGACATGCAGGAAACGGGCAATACGAGTTTTGTTCGGCAGGGCCGCAGGCTTTGGGGGCATAGTCGGGAAATCGCTTTACTGGGAAATGAATGTTGGAACGGGAGATCTAGGCAGTCGCTTCGAATCGGATCTTCCGAACTTTGGTCAGATTCGCAGACTTCCTGGCCTGCCAGAGATCATAGTTGTCCTGCATGGCCAGCCAGCTCTCCGGAGAACGGCCCAGTGCCTTTGACAGGCGCAATGCCATCTCCGGGCTCACTGCGCTGTGCTCGGCAACAACCCGTGCGAGCGTGGAAGCTGCGACCCCCAAACTCTCCGCCAATGATCGGATACTGATATCGAAGGGCTCGATATAGGTCTTCCTGATGAATTCGCCCGGATGGGGGGGGTTATGCACAGCCATTAATGATAGTCCTCGTAGTCCAACACGTACGCATTGCCGTCTCTAAACTCAAAAGTCAGTCTCCAGTTCCCGCTGACCCAAATCGACCACCGGTTCTTTGCCCGCCCTTTCGGGGGATGCAGCCGGTATCCCGGGACATCCATATCGTCAATCACACCGGCAGTATCCAGAGCCGCCAACTGTAATCGAAGTCGAGCAGCATGCTTGGCCTGAATCCCGGATTTGCTTCCTGTCTCATAGTAGCGCCGCAGACCTTTGTGCTTAAACGACTTGATCACCAGCGCAGTGTAGCGTGTTGCGCGTCACGCAACAATCTCTGAATCCGGGAGCTTTGTCGAGAAATGAAAAAGGGCGCCTGAAGGGACCCTTTGTCATTTGTTAGCGGGGGCTTGATTCCTACCTGCGACTCACCGCTTCCGAGGGGAAAGCCCAATTATGACTGTCAAATAGGGAACTCGGTGAGAGTAATACTGAGCATACTCAGAAAGCCCGCAAGACTCAGTTGCCTACCTTCGGGTGATCCAACTGATTGAAGCCGGGAGTCAGAGGAGCACGTCGGAGATTTGGGCCACCAAGCAGTTTCTCAAGGATTTGACCGCAATTCGAGCTAGCCGCCCACGTTCAATCCATCAGTATTGATGAAAGGCAGCAACGGGGTCTGCGAAATGGCGAGAATCGACAGAATCAAGGAAGAAATCGGGTGGCTGAAGGTACCGTTCGGCCTCCTCGCCGTTGTCGATGCATCCTTGCTTGGTTGGCTGGCCCAATCGTATATGAAAGCAAATCCGATCCTCGTGGCTGCTTCCACCATTGCTGTTATAGTTGTCAGTAGCGGCATCTTCCGGCTAAACCACATCGCATATCGTCTCTTTGACGATCTCGAGGAAAGCTGACATGGAGTGGTTTGTGATTATTGCACTTGCGGCGTTCGTTCTCGCGTGGGTGCTGATCGTTCGCGAAGCCTCTCGTGACCGACCGCCCAGGAAGTGAGAGTAAAACTGAGCATACTCAGAAAGCCTACAGGACTCAGTTGGTTACTCTTGGGTGATCTAACTCTTTGAAACCGGTGGTCACTGGACCACGTAATTCAAGCGGTTATGCGTGTGCCCAACTCAGCGACTCCGATTGGGAAGCTGAGGTTCTACCAATGAACTACACCCGCAAATCAGGGAGTTACTTCTCACTCAGGTCTGGCTGAGCATAAAAGTGAGAGTACTTGGAATCTAAGCGATTCTGAGGCAATCAGAGAAGACACTAGTCTGCTTCGGTTCATTCTTCCTTCGGTACTGCATAAGCGGTGCGTTAACGGCGCCCTTCTCGGTCGACTCGTGCTCGACCTGGTGACACGATACGAGCAGGGCGACGCCTCGAGTCCTCGTCGAGATCTGGAACCAACTTCCCAGATCCAAGACCGCTGTCCTGTCGCTGATTCCACTTCTGTCACCGTGGCCATACCTACTGTTGGCAATGCTCATTGTCGGTGAGTGGAGCTAGCAAGAGGTGCCCGACGAACCTATGCTTTAGCCGCGCAAGACTTTACTCTCGGCACCACAGGCGCATCGCTCTCCGTTAGCCCCGTGCAGTAGACGAGGGCATGCATCGAGCTGGTGAACGGTGTCGACGTCATCTCGGAAATGACCGGCGACTTTGTCAGCGCGGTTTACCGCGTCATGCCGCACGCGAGCGAGCCCGAGCGCATGCAGCACCCTGATTGCACGGTCCGGCCATCGCGATTCAGGAGGGTGCGTTCCGACAGGCACCCCGGTCTTCGCCGCCGCCCGGCGCCGTTCGCGGTCCGCTAGTTCTTTGGCGTGTACCAGATCGGCGAAGTGTACGCGCGCTCCTGATGGGTCAGCGGCGCTTCCTCTGGGATTTCGGCGCCGAGTCTGAGCCGGTCGTAAAGCACCCACCGCGGCGTCGGGATCTCCAGCACCCGGGCGTAATAGAAGGCTCGCTCCTTAGCGTCGAAGTCCGGGTCCGTCCACACTGTGCCGAGCTCGGCGACGCCGATCGTGTTGGTGTAGTTCGCGGCCTCCACGTCGACCGTGTTCCCGACGGGCGGTAGCTTGCCGTCGGCCCCGGGCCGGCGATCGCCGGACCAGGCGACGTCGTAGACCTTCTCCCGCAGCTCGCCGTTTGGCTCCAGCCAGCCCTTGACGATCTGGATGCGATCGAGGTTCGCACCGATCGGGTCACGCAGCGCATAGACCATGAAAGTCGGTGCGCCGGAGGTCGCGGTTCGCAGGTCGCGCCCCATCGGCACGCCCTTCTCGTAGCCGCTGAACGCCGGTGTCCGGGAACGCAAATCATCCTCGGTGAACTCCCAGCCACCGAAGAAGCGCACCATCATCCGCGTGCCAGTCGTCGCGTAGACCTCGCGCCGGGCCATCGCGTCCCACAGGCTTGCGCGGGTGTTGTCCTCGGCCCACACGGCCGTGATGCCCGACGCGGCCAGCGCCCAGCCCGGAAACTCTCCCTTGTCGGTCTTGGTGAAAGGGTGCTCGATGCGTTGTTTCGACGGCTCAACGGAGGTCGACTTGCCGAAGAAGTTGTCTTCCTCCGCGGTCGAGAGCGAGGTGTGGCTGTCGGTCGCTCCGGACAGGCCGAACTTGTAAGGGTTGGTGCCGAACTTCTTCTCGAGTGCGAGTCCCTGCTTCAGCGCCTCGCGCGCGTACTCGCGCGCAAGCATTTTTTTGGTCTTGGCCTCGCTGAG
>PKUM01000190.1 GCA_002868855.1 Chromatiales bacterium
TCAATTGCCTGGTCTGCATTGCTCATACCTCCCGAGTTGCGTTTTGTGCGTTCGACCGGGGCCGGCTTCATCGCCGCACCCCGGTCTGCCATGGATGGTCAAAGTGCCGGCGGCAGTTTCACGGTCCATGATCCGTCTGCCGCCGGCCGTGCTCGATCAGTGACCGCCGCCGCCTCCTTTGGCACGGTTCACGACCGTTTCTTCCGTTACGCTGTTGTTGGCAAGGTTGACGTCAAACTCGGCATCTGCCGCCGCCTCCCAGGTGATCTTGGTGGCGTAGTCCATGCTGAAGAAGAACGTCCAGCTCTTGCTATAACCGGCCGGCAGCGTGAACTCCTCAGGAACGTCGAAGATGACTTCTTCGGTTACCACCCCGTCAACGACGCGGTAGAGCGGGCCGATCGGCAGCAAGTCGAGATCGACGCCGGTTACCATCACCGTACCGGTTGCCTCGGCGGGCCCAGCGTTGGCGACTGTGACGGTGCCTTCACGGCCTTCCGTTCCAGCCACCATCCGTACCGGCACCTGCAGCCCGGAGACGTCGCTGATCGAGACGTCATAGAAGACATCGGCTGCGTTGCCACACGGCACGATCGTCTCGAGTCCGCCTGGCACCGGCCAGTTGTGCATGAACTCGATTACCGAGCGCGCGTCATCCGCGTGCTTCGCGAACGCTTCGACGTTCGAACCCGAATACTCGATGTACCCGTCAAGGCCGTCCGGGAACGCCGCATTGAGGATCGGACCGGTCGCAATTTCGAATGAATTATCTCCGGTCTGATCGAGGTACTCGAACACCCCTGGCTGAGGATCGATCGCCGGGATGTACGGCGGAGTAGGCAGCGCCCCGTATTCAGCACTTCGCGTGTAGCCGAAGCTGCTGACATCGAGGACGCACTTCTCAACCATCTCGATCTTGCCCATGACCTCCTGTTTCACCTCGACGCAGTGTTTGGTCAGCGCCGGGGTGACGTCGGCTGCGGTCAGACCGAGGATGTCGTTGAGATATATCCACATGTCCTCGGTAACTTCACCGGTCTTGTCCGATGCCGCACCGAGCGCACGTGCCGCGGTGAACAACCAGCCCTGTGGTTCTTCCATTCCCGGCAGCAGCAACCCGCCGGGCAATGATCCTTCGAGCATCAGCTGCCGGTACATCGCGAGGTTCTGCAGCGGCGAGTCGACCGTGGATGTCACGATCACCGGCAGGTCACCGTCTATCTCGACACTGCTGTAGACCGGGCGTCCAGCCGGATCCAGGGTCAGGCATCCCGCCGTCGCCAGATTGACCAGGACATCTTCGAGTTGTGCCTCGAAAACGGCCTCGGGCGACCTTGCCTCGTTGATACGGCCGAAATCGACCTCCTGCGTATAGATCGCATAATCGAGAGGCACCGCGCAGGTCACCGGGTCCACCGGGATCACTACGCAATCCTCGGGCTCGGTTGTGCCGGGTTTCTGGATGCAGCCCTCGAACGTCTCTGCAGCGATCGGTTGCTGGCAGAAGTCCTCGGTCAAAATCGGGAGCCCGGACTCATAACGCAACAGCACCCACAGGTCGCCGTAGTCCGGCGGTGCGTTACTGCCGCCCCCGCCCCCGCCGCCTCCGGCGCCCGGTGGTCTGGCGGCCAGAGCGCCGGCATTCAATGCGAATACACCGGCGAGCGCCGCCACAAATGTCAACGCAATCTTCCTGTATGTCATGACTGCGTCCTCCTCGTGCCCCTGTTGCCCGGCCGGATCGGATTGGTGCGGGGCCAAACACCCTCCACCCGTTGCACAGGTGGCTCCGCCGACGCTGTCTCTGAGGCGGAAACGCTGCTGGCCCGTGCTGCGCATTGAAACCAATTCGAAACACGTGGCCGGCTCCACCTCATGTAGCAAATCTACAGCGGGGACTTACAGGCAGGCGCAATGACCGGTAAAGGCCATGCAATTTTTGCGTAAAGTTTTGTAACCGCGCTTGGGGCAGCAACCAGAGACTGTCTGGGCCCGGTGACCGTCGCGGCGACAACAGTTACTGAAGCCCGCGCGAATTTCAGGAAATTTGTGGCGGCGGCAGACTTATCCGCGTCTACTTTTGTGCTGCCGCGAACAGGCCGTTGATCGCCGCGCCCAGCTGGTCTTTTGAATACGGCTTTTCGATCACCGGGAATCCGGCTGCCTCGATTTCTCGCTCCCTCCGAACTTCTTCGCTGTACCCCGTGGTCAGCAACACCTTCAGATCTGGCCGATGGCGCACCGCCCAGCGCGCAAGGGCCGTCCCGTTCATATCACCGGGCATGACGATATCGCTGAACAACACATCAATATGCCGCGGATCTTCGAGCCATCTCCTGGCTTCAGCAGCGTTGCCCGATTCGAGCACGTTGTATCCCAGCGCGGCCAGGCTGCGACAAGCATATCGACGCAGCCGTGTTTCGTCCTCGGCTACGAGCACCGTCGCACCAATTTTACCGGTCTGTTCTTGCCGGTCCGGCAGCTCCGGGCTGCCTGGCACGGCCGGTTGTTTGGCTTCCGGCAGAAAAAGTGACACCTCCGTCCCCTGCCGTAATGCGCTGCGGAGACCCAATGCACCGCCAGACTGGTTGGCGAATTCGTAGACCATGCTCAAACCCAGACCGCTGCCCTGGCCGGGTTTTTTGGTGGTGAAGAACGGCTCGACGGCCCGACGCATCACTTCCTCCGGCATCCCGGTGCCGCTGTCCGTCACTTTGATCGCGACATAGGAACCCGGGGCGACATCCGGGGGATAGATATCCGCGCGCGGCCAGCGATCGGCAAAGTCAATTCGACCGGTCTCGATAGACAGCACGCCCCCGGTTGGCATCGCGTCCGACGCGTTGATGGCAAGGTTCAGAATCGCGCTGTGCAACTGTTGCCTGTCGGTCCGGATCGGCAAAGACCCTTCGCTCAGCAGCAGCTCGAGGTTAATGTCTTCGCCGAGTACCCGCTGCAAAAACCCGCGCGACTCGCGAATGAATTCGTTGACGTCGGACCACTCCGCCATCAGCGTCTTCTTGCGCGAAAAAGCCAGCAGCCGCCGGGTCAGATCGGCACCGTCTTCGGCAGCGGAGATGGCGTCCTCCATGCATTCGCGCCGTGCTTTTTCGTCTGCCTCGGCCCCGTCATCTCTTAGCAGGCGGAGATTGCCGAGAATAATCGTCAGCAGATTGTTGAAATCATGGGCGATACCTCCCGTCAGTTGCCCGAGCACCTCCATTTTCTGCGCCTGCACGAGTTGCTGATCTCTCTCCTTGCGCTGGGTGATATCTACAAACGCCACCACTGCCCCTACGACAGTTCCGCCCTTGCGCATCGGGTAGGCACGGTATTCAGCGAAAAAACTGCTGCCGTCAGCGCGCCACAAAGTCTCGTCGTCTTTGAACACACTCTTGTTGTCGTGCAGGGCCTGGTGAACGGCGCAATGCTCCCTGGATCGTGGCGTACCATCCACCTCGCTATGGTGCATGAGTTCATGCATATCGCGCGACAACAGCGCTTGCTCGTCGCGATATCCAAGCATGCGCAGAGCTGATTTGTTTGCAAAGGTGCAACGGCCGTCGGTATCCATGCCGAAAATACCCTCGCCGGTGGATGCGAGTATCAAAGCGAGCTTTTGCTCGCGCGCGCTCAGGGCCGCGATCATCGGGTTCGTCAGGCGGACGAACAGAATCGTACCCAGCGCGATAAATAATGCGGAAAGTGCGGCAACCAGCAAACCGGCACGCATGAACGGCGCGCGAATTTCCGCGAGGTCCACTTTTGCTACCACACCCAGTCCGAGAATCGGCACCGGCTCATGGGCGGCCAGGACCCGCTCTCCGTGGTAGTCGATACCGACCATCGTTCCGGATTCTCCGGCCAATGCCCGGCGCATCGGCTCGGCCAGCCCGGAGTCGATTCGTACGGGCGGCGGAGGGCCACTTTCGGCATGGCGGTGGCGCATCAGGAAAACGATTTGCTGGCGCTGCAGCCGTCCGAGCGTAATTTCCGTGGTTCCACCGAGGCTCGGGCGCGCTTCATGCGCGGCGACGATCTGACCGATGGTTGCGGCCTGGGGTCCGCCCGGGAAATCGCTGTGGTAGGTGCGGTCGAATTGTGCAACGGCCGCAATCAACGCGGTCTGCTCCTGAGCCGTGCTGATCGGATGCAGGCGTTCGCGTTCGAACGCGGTGTCATACAGGATGCCGATGGCCACGGCAGTGACGGCGGTGACGACGACGGCCATCACCAGAACGAGCAAAATCACCCGTTTGTACTCTGTCACCGCTGCATTCCCCGGACTCGCGCAACGACGGGGATCGCCGTTGCCGCCGCACATCGCCGTGCGCGGGCACGCTACCGTTACCGCAGCCGAACCGGGGAACGATTCGCAGCGGAACCAGGCCGTGGCCCGAAGCCGCCCGATCATTATCGCGCTTCGTTGCAAGCGCCGCCACAGGCTATGGACTGGAACATTTCGTCACGCCGTTTCGAGGCATCAAAACGGGACTCGCCGTATTCATGGCAACGGGCGTATTTGTTAGGCTTTTCGGACTTGGCGATGGCTTTCGGGTTACTCTGCCCTGGCAGCCCTGCGGCGAAGCGATCAGGCGTGGAGTTTGACCTGGTGACCGCGCAGGCTACTCGGTTCCGGACCCGCATTTTTTATGCAAAAACCGCAAAGTATTCTTGTTGTCGACGACGATCCACGGCTGTGCCGGCTGGTCTCGCGCCAGCTCACGCGCGAAGGCTATTCGGTGCGAACCGCCTCGGGCGGCGAGGAAATGCGCCGGCTGATCTCCGAGGCCCTTCCAGATCTCGTGATTCTCGACCTGATGTTACCGGGAGAAGACGGCTTCAGCCTTGCCCGCGAGCTGCGGGCACAGTCCAGCGTGGGAATCGTAATGCTGACGGGCAAGACGGACACTGTCGACAAAATCGTTGGTCTGGAAATAGGGGCCGACGATTACGTCACCAAGCCTTTTGACGAACGCGAACTGCTCGCGCGGGTACGCAGCGTATTGCGACGGGTCAATGACGACACCCGTGACCAGCCCGCGGACGCGAACATTGCGTGCTTCGAAGGCTGGAGCCTCGATCTGAACGCCTACGAGCTGTCCTCCCCGGATGGGGACCTGGTGCACCTGACAAGCCATGAATTTCAGCTCCTCGAAGCGCTGGTTCGGCACGGCCATCGGGTACTCACCCGCGATGCAATTCTCGAGCTTCTGTCCGGCCGCGACTGGACGCCCGAAGACCGCAGCGTCGACGTGCTGGTCGGCAAGCTGCGCAAGAAACTCGAATCGGACCCGCACGCGCCAAAGCTGATCAAGACCGTACGCGGCGTCGGCTACATCCTGACCGCAACCGTCAGCTTCGCAGCAAAACGCTGACCAGGCATCAGTCGCGGACAAAATCGAGCAGATGCAGCGCGACCGCGACTATGTGCAGGATGGCCAACGCGATGAAAGCGCGCACCGCAACCAGGTGAGCGCCGCGCCAGTCCAGCGCGGCCGCCGTGCCCTCGGTCCATGACCATGCCGCGCCGGTGATAGCCGCCGCGAGGAACGCCACCAGCGTCAGCCCGGACAAGGCGCCGAACAGGCCACCGCTCTCGGCGGCAGGGACACGGCCGCGAAAAATGCCGCGCAGGTCTTCTACGACGCCGCGCAACTCGCCCGAGGCCCAGGGAAAATTGAGCCTCCAGGCGCCGTCATGCACACAATCGAACAAATAGGCGAGCGCCAACAGCAACGCAGCCAGCCCGACATACACATGGGCAAGCGTGAAGAATCCCGGCTCGCGCGGCATCTTGCCGAGCATCGACACCCACGGACTGGTCGCCACCAGCCAGACCGCGAGGACGGCGACCAGCAGGTGCAGCTTTTCCGCCAAAGCCCTGAGAAAATCTCGCATCGTCTTCGCCCCCGCCTCAGGCTCCGCCGGCAGTCGACAGCGCGGCAATTTCTGCGGCGAAACTTCGTACCCTGTCCCAGTCGGTGAATTCGACCTTGGTATTCAGATCCGTCGGTCCGCCGGTTAGCGTCATGATGAATCGAATCACGTGACGGTCAAAAAAACGATAGCGCTGGTAGTCGAGATTGCCGGCAATCACGCCAACCAGCTGCGGCTGCCACGGCGAGCGGTTGAGGAAGGCCTTTACGTAGGGATTGGTCTCCGCCGTGTTTTTCTCCGCCTTGCGCGCGACCAGGTTCACCGAGAAAAACGCGTTGTGTTTCGACTCGAGCAGCGCGCGATGCTTGCGAATGAACTCGAGCACCACACGGTTGTGCTTGCCATTGCGGATTGCGGCGCCGATGACGATCGCCTGGTAGCGCCCCGCCTCGTCAACGTTCCACTCGGTAATCGGTACCAGGTCGGCAGGGCCACCAAGTCTGTGCAGCTCGGACTCGATCGTTTCCGCAATCTTGCGGGTGTGTCCATAGATACCGTGATACAGAATCAGCGTCTTGGCCATGTACGCGCAGGTCTCTTCTGCCGGGTTGACGGGGTCGGCATTGCGGTGTCGGGAGGGCAATTCTATAACTTGTTCGCCGCACGCGTCCTGTTTGCCGGCCGCGCCAACCGTTCGGGCGGGGCACCACCATCGACTCCCTGCGAGCACCCCTGGCCGCACCGGTTTCATCAGCACTGCGAATCGATTGCCGCGGCGTTTGAGCTACTCCGGTTGCTGCAAATTCAGCAGCCATCGCCCTGAGGCGCCTGCTTTGCAGCGGAAAAAGCGATAAAGTCAGACGCTGTAATGGTTGTTGCGAGTACGCGAGGAACAAATGGCCGGTGGTTTCGCCAAAGACGGCGCGGTCCAGGACCAGATAGATGCCACGATCGAGGATGCGGTCAATCGTGTACGCAGCCGCCTCGGTCGCGGCGATGGAACGCCGGAGTGCACCGACTGCGGAAAGGCCATACCCCTGGCGCGCCGCGAGGCGATGCCCGGCGTGCACCTGTGCGTCAGCTGTCAGGAGCTGGATGATCGCCGGCACAGCGCCAACGCCGGATACAACCGCCGCGGCAGCAAAGACAGCCAGCTACGCTAGGCGGGCGTCTCCCTCAGGTGTCAATCGCAAACCGGAGCGTGGCCAGGCAACTCATGCGGCCTGAACGACACGCGTCCGGCCACCAATTCCGGTAACAGGTTCAACGAACGAATCGCGACGCCGTCTACTTCATCCCCAGCACGCCTGCCTTGACCTCTTTATTCGGCGGTTTCTTGCCAAGCCAGACACTCATCATCGCGCGCCGAAATTCGGTTCCTTCAATCGTGCCGGTTGGCTTGCCGCTGGAACTGACGGTGACTTTGTCGCCGGAAAAATCGAATGCCAGCACCTCGCCCTCCTTCAGATCGCCGGTCGCCGCCTTTAGCGCTGCGAGCTCTGAGCTCAAATCGGCCGATCCCTGGTAATTTTTCTCGAACCCTTCGGTCCACGCCTTGCGCATGTCCTTGGCATCGACATCGCGCAGCATGTGCAGCTCGATCCGCGCCGCGTCGTCGGAATTAATGATCGTCGCCGCATCGTTACCCGGCGTTTCGAGATAGAGCGCCATCACGTAGACCTTGACCTTGAGCATCGTGGCGAGGCGAAGGCCGAGACCGTTCAATTTCACCGTCGTACCGTCCACGACCCGGGTATCGGGCACCGTTACGCCTTCCAACTGGCTATTGGCCTGTACCGGCTGCAGGGCGAGCAGGCAGAACAGCATGGCGCTCGTGGTAAAAATCTTTTTCATATCGAAAATCCTCTGACAGGAATCGTTCGTCCGCCTCCGCCGCACTGGGGGAGTTATGACAAACGTAGTCGCGCCGGACGGCTCGCGCAAGAGAAGCCGTCCGTGGTGGGCCCGCGCGCCCACACTCCACAGGAGTGTTTCCGGCACCCGACTGCATGGCGCCCATCACGGTCGTCGGCGACCGTGACAGCGCGGGAGATGCCGCGGTCACGGCGGAACTTCAACCGTTACGGCCGCCTCGGCCCGGCCCGCGACCACGGAATGAGCAGCACCGAGGGGAGCAGCGCGGCGCATCGGCCGAATTCGCCCGAACCGGGCCGCAAAACCGCGCTTACTGCTGCAGATGCTGTCTGAAAAAACGCAGGATCTGCGCCGATGCATGCTTGCCGGTACTGGTTATCCGCATCAGTCCATGCTTGCTGCCCGGGTAAGTCATCATGTCGAAATCACGCCCGCCATCCTGCAGTGATTTGAACAACTTGGTGCTGTTGGTGAACAACACGTTGTCGTCGGCCATGCCGTGAATCACCAATAGCGGTCCCGCCAGGTTTTCGACATAAGGAAAGACGCTGCTCGATTTGTAACCATCGGGATTGCCCCGCGGCGTGCCGAGAAAGCGCTCGGTGTAGTGCGTGTCGTACAGGGTCCAGTCGGTCACGGGCGCGCCAGACACCCCTGCCGCAAAAGCCTCCGGCGCCTGGAACATGCACATCAGCGCCATGTATCCGCCATAGCTCCAGCCGAATACGCCGATCCGGTCTGCATCGACGTACGGCAACGACCGGAGATACTCGATCCCGGTAAGTTGATCCGCGACCTCGACGTGGCCGAGGCGCCGGTACAACGGCGCGTCGAACTCGACACCGCGATAACCGGTGCCGCGGTTATCGATAGTAAAGACAACAAATCCGTTGCTTGCGAGCACGTCGAGAAAACCCGCGTTCCAGGTGTTCGTCACCGTTTGTCCGCCCGGACCGCCGTAGACATAGACCACGACCGGATAGCGCCCGTTCTCGTCGAAGTCCGGCGGAGTCTTGATCCGGTAATAAAGCGACTGTCCATCGGCTGCCGCGAGCGTGCCAAAGCGGGTGGCGGGCCGCTGGTCGAGATAGCGGAAAAACGGATGCGATTCGTCGAGCGCATTGTGCTCGACGTAGCCGATACGCGAACCGTCGGCGCGGTGAACAGCGACCTGAGGCGGCGTCGTGGCATTTTGAAAGGTATCGACATAGAACTTGCCGCTGTCGGCAAAGGCGGCGCGGTGCCAGCCAGGCTCGGTGCTCAGTCGCCGCGGCGGCGCCGATCCGTCCAGCGCAATTGCATAGAGGTTGCGCTCAATCGGGCTGTCGAGAGTCCCGGAGACGTAGACGAGTCCTGCTTTTTCGTCGACATGCAGAATCGCACTCTCGTTGCGGGCGCCATGAACGACCTCCCAGTCGCCCTCGGTCAGCGGGCGGACCAGGGTGCCATCGTTGCCGTAGAGGTAAAGATGTTTGAAACCGCTCCTCTCCGACGACCAGATGAATTGCGGCGCGGAGTCGAGAAACGCGAGATCGTTGTGCAGGTTGATCCAGTAATCGCTGCGTTCGGTAAACAGAACAGTTGCAGCGCCACCGGCCGCCTCGACCTTCAGCAGCTCCAGCGTTTTCTGATCACGCGACTGGCGTTGCACGGCGAGATATTTGCTGTCGGGAAACCAGTTGACCCGGGCGAGGTAGACATCGTCGTTATCGCCAATATTCATCCAGCGGGTGTCGCCATCGTCGACCTCGATCACGCCCAGCCGGACTACAGCGTTGGCCGTTCCCGTTCTTGGGTAGCGCTGTTCGTAAACCTTGAATTCCTCGGCATACACCTCGAACCGCTTTGCAATCTCCACACCGGATTCATCGACCCGGGTGAACGCAATGCGCTCGCTATCCGGCGCCCACCAATAGCCGGTAAAGCGCTTCATCTCCTCCTGAGCGATGAACTCGGCCATCCCGTTGCTGACCACCCCGCCGCCGTCGCGGGTCAGACGGCGCTCGACGCCGGTCGCAACATCGACCAGGTACAGGTCGCGGTCGCGCACGAACGAGATGTAGCGCCCGTCAGGGCTGAACTTGGGATCGGTCTCACCGGCCTGGGTAGCGGTAAGTCTGCGGGTCTTGCGGGTCGCGATCTCGTACAGGAACAGGTCGCTGCTCAATGGAAACAGCAACGCGCTGCCGTCCGGCGAAAACTGGTAGGAAACAATACCGCGCTGGCCGACGATCCGCAGTCGCTCACGCCGCGCCAGTTCTTCCTCGGACACGTCCTCAGGACCCGCGATCAGGCCCTGCGAGTCCACCAGCAGGCGCACTTCGTTATCCTCGAGGTTATATTCCCAGAGATCCAGCTGCTGCCGGTCGGATTCCTTGCCGCGAAGAAAACTCACCCGGGTCGAGTCGGGCGAAATTTTTACCGCCCGCGGTGCCGGCCCGGCAAGATCGGGAGATGCGTATATACGTTCGATATCGAGCACTACCGCGTCCTCGGCGGCAATGACCACACCGTGACAGCAAACGGCCAACAGGCAGACGAAAAAACGAAAAATTGGCGGCACGATTTTCCCCAGCGGATTTTCCCCGCGACACGATAGCCGTTTTTTGGCTGCGCCACCTAATCGGGAAAAAGGATGACGAGGCCATGACTGCCACGCCAGTCGCGGGAATTACGCGTCCAGGCGAATCGCTCCGAATCACATGGGGCGCGGGGTTGGAGCGGGAACGCTCATACCGACGGATACAACTCGGGCCGGGACTGACCGGAACCGGTCTGCCCCACGGATCCGCGACTCGACTCTTCCGCTGGCGCCGATATCCTCGCAGTCACCAACAGACTGGCTACCGGCTCGCCGGCCTCTGCCCGCGCGTGCATATCCTCGATCTGAATCGCTATAAAGCCTGCCTGTTCCAGAGCTCGCCGGACGTACGACGCGCGGTGCCGGTAGCGGCCATGCGCCTGCAGCTCAAAGTCTCGGAGTCGCGTGTCCGGTGGAATTTTCTCAACGGTAAAGCAAAGAAATCCACCCGGATTCAGGACCCGGCGGGCAGCGCACAGGACTTCCTCGAGTTCACCGAAATAGATCAGCGAGTCGGCGCAGGTGATCGCGTCAAAGCGGCTGTCGGTAGTCTGGAGATAGCCCGTGAGTTCTGCCTCCAGTAATGAGTCATAAACATCGCGCTCGGCAGCTCGCCGCAACATTTGCGGCGACAGATCCAGACCCACCAGCGTTTGCGCAAAGGGCCGGATCAATTCGCCGACAAGGCCGGTACCGCAGGCGGCGTCGAGTACGACCGGCTTGCATTCGAGGCCGCGGGCAAAATCCTCAAATCTCAGCGCGACGAATTTCGGCGCGTGGTAATGCAGCTTCTCGAGCACGCTGTCGAAAGACGCGGCGAACAAATCGAACGTGGTTTTTACGTAATCGTCGGAGGCACGAGGCGGGACCCCGTTCCCGGTCATCGCCGCAAGCAAATGTGCGGCGATCGGATTGTCCGGGGCGGCGTCGAGCCAGGCGCGCAACTCGGCAATCGCCTCGTCCGCACATCCGGCCCGACACAACGCCGCGACCAGATTTTGCGTACCGCGATCGCGCAGACCGCTGCTGCAGCGGCCACGGATTGCGGCACGGAAATGATCGATCGCGGAGCTCCAGTCGTTCTGGTCGCGATCGATTTGCCCAAGGTTCAAATGCGCCTCGCAATGATTCGGGTCGATGGCAATGGCCGTGCGTAGTTTGGCGACGGCCTCCGCCGGGCGTTCTCGCGCGCGCAGAACGACGGCCAGGTTGCAATGCCCGTCCGCGAAATCTGGCGCTAATTCGATGGCGGCCAGATAACAGGCTTCCGCTTCAGCGAGACGCCCGGATTCCATGTATACGTTGCCGAGATTTGAATGCATCCCGGCATGCGCCGGCTCAAGCTCTACCGCGCGCCCGATGTACTCGATAGCCAAATCGCTCTGGCCCAGCTGATGCTTCAACACACCGAGAAAATGCAGCGCATCCGGGGAATTCGGATCCGCTGTCAGCAGCTCTCGATATGTATCCTCCGCTTCGTTCAGGCGGCCCTGCCGATGCAGCGCGATGGCGCGCGGTAAAAGGTCTTCGTGGCTGGTCACATTACTCTCTGTCACGGCATGACACGCACGGCGGAGACAAGAATCCTTGGCGGCGACAAACGATAGCGGGCAGCGCCCGCAATCGCAAAACCAGTGATGCCCGGCTCATGCATCCGGCAGCAACCCGGCGCCGCAGCACGCTACGAGGGACGTTCCCTTGCAACAGCGCTACAATCCGTTACTACTTCCGCAGCGAATGAGTACCGCCAGATGATCCGTATGCGCAATGGTCTTTGTATCGTCTTTCTTGCACTTGCCGTGACCTTCGCTGGCCAGTCGATGGCCGCGCAAGAGCCGGCGTACGCATCGGTCGACGACCTGTTTGCCGCTTATTATCAATTCCGTCTGCGTATCAGCCCTACCGAGGCGACCAAACTCGGGGAGAGCGGATACAACGACAAGGTTGCCAATTACATATCGGCCGGGTACCAGCAGGATCTTATCGAACAGTACCAGCATTTTCTTCGTGCAATTTCCGGGTTCGATGACAAACCGCTCTCCCCCGCCGACGCGCTCAGCCTGCGTGTGATGCGATGGGACTGCGAGATCAAGAGGCAAGGATTGCAAAACCCGATCGCCACTGTCGCTTCGCCAATGTACGACATACCGAATATCGTGCTGATGCCAGTGGCGCAGATCGCGTCTTTCAATCTTTTCTTTGGCCAGCTGGCCAGCGGGTCATCGATCCAGCCATTCGCCACCGTCACCGATTACGATAACTGGCTGCGGCGTGTCGACGGCTATATCGCCTGGCTCGACACCGCAATTGACAATATGCAGATCGGAGTTGAACAGGGTGTGGTCTGGCCGAAGGTCCTCGTCGTACGTTCGATCGCCCAACTCGACGACATCATTACCGATGACATTGGCGAGCATTTGTATTTCCGGCCGGTGCTGCAAATGCCGGCGACCTTTTCCGCCGCTGCCAGAGAACGTTTGACCGCGGCGTACACCCGGATGATCGAAACCGGGATCAATCCCGCCCACCGGGCGCTCAGAGACTTCCTGGTCAATGACTACCTGCCACGGGCGGGCGACCATACCGGGCTCGGCGCGCTGCCGCATGGTCGCGAGACCTACCGCTACCTGATCCGCTACCACACCAGCACCGATATGACCGCCGATGAGATTTTCGAACTGGGACAACGCGAGGTCGCGCGCATATCCGAAGAGATGGAGAAGGTCATGCGCGAGACCGGGTTCGACGGCGATCTCCGGTCTTTTTTCGACCACGTACGGGCCAGCAAGACACAAATGCCGTTTACCGATCCAGCCCAGGTCATCGCCAACTTCGAAGCGATTCACGACACGATGAAGCCCCATATCGGGAGACTGTTTGGCGTCGAGCCGAAGGCGGGTTTCGAAGTCCGGCGCACGGAAGCGTTCCGCGAGAATTCCGCCAGCGCCGAGTACCTGCCGGGATCGAAAGACGGCACTCGCCCGGGCGTGTTCTATGTGCCGATTCCGGATGTCCGCAAGCACAACAAGTTCGCCGACGAGTCGTTGTTCCTGCACGAGGCAATTCCGGGACATCATTATCAGTTGTCGCTGCAACAGGAGAACCAGAACCTGCCGGAGTTCCTGCATCCGGAGGGTATGGGTGTGTTTGTCGAAGGATGGGCGCTATACAGCGAGTCACTGGGTAAGGAACTCGGTCTCTACCGCGACCCGTATCAGTATTTCGGCATGTTGAGCGCGGAAATGCATCGTGCGATCCGGCTGGTAGTCGACACCGGAATGCACGCGAAGGGCTGGACCCGCGAGCGGGCGATCCAGTACTCGCTGGACCACGAAGCGGAGTCGGAGGCATCGATCGTTGCCGAGATCGAACGCTATATGGCGATGCCGGGTCAGGCGCTGTCCTACAAGATCGGGCAACTCAAGATCAGAGAACTGCGGTCGCGCGCGGAACAGGCGCTTGGAGACGAATTCGACATCCGCGCCTTCCATAGCCAGGTTCTCGACTCGGGCAGTCTGCCGCTGGTATTGCTGGAAGAAAAAATCGATGCGTGGATTGCTGCGTCCGCTGATTGATGCCGGGTGACGACAGTCGATTGTCCGCTGCATCGTAAAACCTCAGACCCGGCGCGCCCCGAAACCACCAGGGTGCCGTAGGTGGTCGCCGGCGAACTGCAGGCCAATAGATAGCAGTCTGGCGCCCCTTCTGTTAAGGTGCGCACCGTCTATGGCGCAACTCGGTCTGCGCCAACTACTCCGCCCCGCACTTCTGCGGCTGCCGGAGCCATTCAGAATTCCCAGCCTGGACCGAACCTCGAGCACGGCGCAAGCCGCGCAACCTGGTCAGGCGATCCCGGAGAAACAATCCAAAATGTTATTTAACGATCTCGGCCTTTCGGCCGAACTTTTGCGTGCCATCGAAGAACAGGGCTACAAGGAAGCAACCCCGGTACAACGACAGGCAATCCCGCTGATTCTCGAAGGCCGCGATGTACTCGCCGGCGCACAGACCGGCACCGGCAA
>PKUM01000235.1 GCA_002868855.1 Chromatiales bacterium
CGGCACGCA
Source organism: Chromatiales bacterium (assembly GCA_002868855.1). GTDB lineage: Bacteria > Pseudomonadota > Gammaproteobacteria > Steroidobacterales > BM003 > BM003. Next base: position 10 of record PKUM01000235.1, read on the forward strand.
CCGTCGCAAGCATCTCGGCTTCCTCGGCCATGCCGAAAAATGCCGGTTCCCCGCCCGGCTGTCCGAAAAGGCTTCGCAATCCCTCGATACCGCCATTTAGAATCGCGGTATCCAGGGTCTTGGCCATTGGCGGGGATATCTCGATAGCCAGTTTGCTGAAGCCGGTATTTTTCAAGGCTGTGAATAACTGGGCGACGAGTTTGGGGTTCTCCGCAATGCCGTGCTCTTCACCAATCAAGAAGAACTGAGCGGCAAGTCCCTCTTGCAGGAGCCGGTCCCAGCCCGGCCCGGAAAACGTCTGGCCGTCGAATTGCAGACGATAGCGATATTCTTCTGCCACGCCGGCAATCTCCTCCTCCAGTGTCGGTTCTTCGTTCCTCTGGTCTTGCGCGAACGCAAAATGCGCTGTGAGAGGACTTGCGATCAGCAAAGTTAGCGTAGCGATGATTCTCATCATTCTGGCCTCATCGACGAAGTGGCTTCAAATACAGGGGCGATCGTACTATGGAGACTGCCATGTTAAGGCATAGGCGCGCAGGCTTGCGCGGGAACCGGAGTCGCTGTGACTCCAGCGTTCGTTGTCATCGTGTCCTCCGGCCGCGGCAGGTCTTTGCTTCCCGGGCATGGCGCGGTGACTAGCCGGCTACCCGGCATTTGCGGCGAATTCTCATTTGAGGAGCCGCCAATTCCGATTGAGGAGGGAAGCGCCAGGTCCTCCCGGTATGCGGCGACTGCGAAATCGCTTTTTTGCTGCGACGCCGGCCGATTCCAATTCCACCGCCTTCGCGAGTGCGGGCGATCGCACTGGAAATTCCTTTCCGTCCGGGGTAGGTTCACCGGCTTGTTTGCGACTCCGGCGAGACCCGGCCGCAAATTCAATACCCGTGCGATCCCATTGGAGGCCACAATTTTGACTGCCTATCGACTGATTTCACCGCTCTTTGTTGCCGCCGTATTTTGCGCTGGCTGCGGATCCCCATCCGATCAGACCGCTGACACTGCGGTTGTCGATCGCGACCCGGACGCCGCGGCCGCGGTCATCATCGAGGAGCCAACGCGCGATACCGTTTCTGCCGACGAGGCGTTCGAGGTTTTTCTCGAAGAAGTATTTCAGCGTGAGCTCGCAGACAGTCCGATGTTCGAAACCCGGCTTGGTATCAAGACTGAGCGCTACGCGCAGTGGGACGATTTCTCCGATGCCGCGGCGATAGCCGAGAATGAGCGGCGCAAGGCGGATCTCGAGCGGCTGAGCGCGTTGGTGAACTACGATGCGCTCGACGATGCCAACAAGATCAGCTACGACATTTTTGTCTATCGCGCGGAACAGGGGATGCGTAATTTCGAGTTTCGCAAAAACATCTATGTAGCTCATCATCTCGACGGCGTTGCGCTGTATCTGCCGGTGATGTTGCAAAATCAACATAGCGTGGAAAACCGTTCCGACGCCGAGGCCTATATTTCGCGCCTGGACAACGCACAGGCGGCTCTGAATCAGCTCTCGGAACGCCTTGCCGAGCAGACCCGAACCGGAATAGTCGCACCGGAGTTTGTGTATCCCAAAATTCTCGCTGACCTCAATAACCTTCTGAGTGGCGCGCCGTTCGAAGAGGGCGAGGACAATTCCGTTTATGCGGATTTTCGCGCCAAGGTCGAGAAGCTCGAACTTGGTGATGAGGCCACTGCAGATTTGCTGGCGCGGGCCGCCGAGGCGATGCGCGGTGGCTGGAAAAACGGCTACCGGACATTTCGCGCCGCGGTGGAGCAGGCGCGTGACCGCGCCGACGGCAATGACGGTGTGTGGGAACATCCGAACGGGGCTGCTTACTACGATAACCGGATCAATAATTACACGACGCTCGATCTGGAAGCGGATGCGATTCATCAGCTCGGACTGGAGGAGGTCGCCCGGATTCAGGCCGAGATTGCGGCAATTCAGGGCAAGGTCGGATTCGAAGGCAGCCTGGTGGATTTTTTCCAGTATATTCGCGACGACCCGAACAACTACTACCCCAACACCGACGAGGGCCGCGAACAGTTCCTCGACCGGCAGCGGGAGCTGGTCGCCGGCATTTACAAAAAGGTCGATACCTATTTCAACCTGCTTCCCAAGGCCGAACTCGACGTGCGGCGGGTGGAGCCGTATCGCGAAAACACCGCCGGGATCGCGTTTTACAATGTGCCGTCTGCCGACGGCTCGCGGCCCGGAATCTACTACACCAATCTTCGCGACATGACGGCGGTACAAAAATACGTGCACACGGCGATCGCTTATCACGAAAGCGCTCCCGGGCATCATTTCCAGCTTGCCCTGCAGCAGGAAATGGAGTCGTTGCCGAGCTTTCGTAAATACGGTGGCTTCGGTTCTTACATCGAAGGCTGGGCGCTTTACTCGGAGCTGCTGGCCAAGGAGATGGGTTTCTACTCTGACCCGCTGGAGGATGTAGGCCGCCTGCAAAATGAACTCTGGCGTGCGGTACGCCTTGTCGTCGACACGGGTCTGCATACGAAACGCTGGACCCGGGAGCAGGCGATCGAGTACTTCCTGCAGAACACTCCGCTGTCGGTAGGCGACGCCACTACAGAGATCGAACGCTATATCGCCCGTCCCGGGCAGGCCCTTTCCTACAAGATCGGGATGCTGAAAATCCAGGAACTGCGTGCCCGGGCCGAGTCCGAGCTCGGTGCGCGTTTCGATATTCGGGAGTTTCACGACGAGGTTCTGCGCAATGGCGCCGTGCCGTTGCCAACTCTTGAGCGGGTTGTGGGTCTGTACATTGCGCGGGTGAAACCTGGCGGGTAGTTGGCGGAATCGTGGATCTGGCACTGGACCGGTGTCGCGCACAGAGTGAATTCGGTCGTCTTTCTGCGCCTGCCGTGCGGCGAAATCGTCCGAACTGAGCCAGTTTGAGCCGTGGCGGCCGCGCAACTGGGCCCGGCAGCGCGGATTGCTCGATGCGGTGCGCGGCGATGTGTAAAATCCCCGGTGGCAGATGACTTCGAACTTGCCGCGTAACTGTCAATGGTGGTCCGTGCCGGTTCCCCCGCGACGAGCAGCCGTGAACTCCGTCAGGCCCGGAAGGGAGCAGCGGTAACGGTGACCTCGGGTGCCGGGGTGCAGCTGGTACGGGCCGCCTCCAAGCCACTCCGCGTTGATGGTAGAGTGGATCTTCTTTGCGGAAACCGTTCATCAATGAGTTATCTCGTTCTCGCCAGAAAATGGCGCACCGGATCGTTCGACGACATGGTCGGTCAGGAACATGTCCGTCGCGCGCTGGTAAACGCGCTCGACAATGAGCGCCTTCACCACGCCTATCTTTTCTCCGGTACCAGGGGCGTAGGTAAAACCACGATAGCGAGAATCCTGGCCAAATCGCTCAACTGCAACACCGGGATCACGTCGAGCCCTTGCGGCGAATGCAGTGCCTGCACGGAAATCGACGAGGGCCGTTTCGTCGACCTGATCGAGGTCGATGCGGCGTCGCGCACCAAGGTGGACGACACTCGTGAGTTGCTGGATAACGTGCAGTACGCGCCGGCGCGAGGCCGCTTCAAGGTCTACCTGATCGATGAAGTACACATGTTGTCGACGCATTCCTTCAATGCGTTGTTGAAAACGCTCGAGGAGCCACCGCCGCACGTCAAATTCCTTCTCGCCACCACCGATCCGCAGAAGTTGCCGGTCACCGTTCTGTCGCGCTGTCTGAAATTCAATCTGAAGCGGTTGTCGCTGGACTTGATCGAAGAGCGGCTGAGCGAGATCGTCGCTGCCGAAAATATCGCCGCCGATAGCGCCGGGCTTCGGGTTCTTGCCCGCGCCGCAGATGGCAGCATGCGCGACGGTCTCAGCCTGCTCGACCAGGCCATTGCCTATGGGGGCGGAGAAGTCCGCGAGGGCGATGTGAGAGCGATGCTGGGCAGCATCGACCAGCAGCACGTTTTCGGTCTGCTGCGGTGTCTGGCGGAGGCCGAGCCACGGGCGTTGCTTTCTGAGGCCGAGCGCCTCGCCGACCAGGCCCCTGATTACGCGGCGGTGCTGGCCGACATGGCCGGTGTCCTGCAGCAGGTTGCGCTGGAGCAGATCGTTCCGGATAGCGCGATGGAGGTTGATGACCCGCAGGCCCTGACGGAGCTGGCGCAGCTCCTGACACCGGAAGACGTACAGCTCTACTACCAGATCGCGCTGCATGGCGCGCGGGATCTGCGGCTTAGCCAGGATGCCCGGTCGGCTTTCCAGATGACGCTGTTGCGAATGCTGGTGTTTCGACCCGCCTCGAACGGCACATCGGCAGAGGGCGGTCAGACGGAAACGGTCGCCGCTCCGGCGCCGCATGCGGCAACGCCCAGCAAGAAAAAACCCGCCAGGACGAAGGCGAAGGCGAAGGCGACCCGGGGCGCTGCCGCCACCTGGCCGGAGATCGTAGCGGCGATGGATCTCGGCGGGGCTGTGCGCCAGCTTGCGAACAACTGTGTGATGCTCGAGCGGGACGAACGGAAAATTTCTTTGCAGCTCGATCCGACCGGCGAGTCGATGCTTACGAAGCACCTCAAGCACAAGCTCAACAAGGCACTAAGTGATTACTTCGGACACCCGGTGAGCCTGGAAATTGCGATTGAAAAACCATCGCAGGAGACGCCGAACATGGCGCTGAATCGCGAGGCTCAGGAAAAACAGCGCGCCGCGCGCGAATCTCTGGAAGGGGATCCGAACGTCCTCGCGTTGAAGGAGGCCTTCGATGCGACGATTCAAGAGGACTCGGTGCGCCCGCTGGACTAGCGCCAAAATTCTGCAATTGATACGGAGTTATGCATGAAAGGTGGAATCGGTAACTTGATGAAGCAGGCCCAGAAGATGCAGGAAAACCTGCAGAAGGCCCAGGAAGAACTCGGTAACATCGAGGTGAATGGCGAGGCTGGGGGCGGCATGGTGCGGGTCACGATGACCTGCAAGCACGAGGTGAGGCGGGTTACTTTCGACCAGGGCTTGCCGATCGATGACCGTGAGATGCTCGAGGACCTGGTCGCTGCGGCCGTCAACGATGCCGTACGCAAGGTCGAGCAGACGGTGCAGGACAAGTTCAGTGGCCTGGCCGGCGGAATGGCTCTGCCGCCGGGCCTGAAGCTGCCGCTGAGCTGAGTACCGGAACCGGTTTAACGATGAGCACATACAGTCCGCTGCTGCAGCAATTTATCGACTCTTTGCGTTGCCTGCCCGGCGTCGGCCCCAAATCTGCCCAGCGTATGGCGTTCCACATACTCGAGCGCGACCGCGAAGGCGGACAGAGGTTGACGGAGACGCTGCAACGGGCAATGACTGGAATTCAGCACTGTCACCAGTGCCGAATGTTTTCCGAAACCGATTTGTGCCCGATTTGTACGTCGCCGCAGCGCGACGCGGCCACGGTTTGCGTCGTGGAGTCACCGGCCGATGTCGCGGCGGTCGAGCAATCAGCGGCTTACCGCGGCACCTATTTCGTACTGATGGGACACCTGTCCCCACTTGATGGCATCGGCCCGGATGAACTTGGTCTCGATTTGCTCGAGGCACGACTCGACAGCGGTGTAATCAAGGAACTGATTCTGGCCACCAATCCCACGGTCGAGGGCGAAGCGAGCGCGCATTACATAGCCAGCCTGGCAGCGGCCCGCGGTATTCGCAGCAGCCGCATCGCGCACGGGGTTCCGCTGGGCGGAGAACTCGAACACGTCGATGCGGGAACGCTGTCGCACGCACTTGCCGGCCGCCAGTCTTTTCGCTGAGCGCACACTGTATTGGAGTAAGTGCAATGACCGAATGCCTTTTTTGCAAAATGATCGCAGGCGAAATTCAGCCTGATACCGTTTATGAGACCGACGATGTGCTCGCGTTTCGCGACATCAATCCGCAGGCGCCGACGCATGTTCTCGTTATTCCGAAGCGACATATTGCGACCATCAACGATATCGGGACCGAGGACACGGAGTTGATCGGCAAGTTGTATCTGGCAGCGGCCAGGGTCGCGCGCGATGCCGGGTTTGCCGAAGAGGGATACCGTGCTGTGATGAACTGTAACGGCAGGGCAGGGCAGACCGTCTTCCATTTACACCTGCACGTTCTGGGCGGCCGCGATATGAATTGGCCGCCGGGCTAGGCGGCGTCGATCCACGCAGGATTGCCTGCCACATGGGACGGAGGATTAATATTGGCGGGAAAGATCCCTTCCGAGACGCAATAGCCGGCGGTAACTTTCGTAACGCCGCGGACTGATCGTCTGCGCCGTGACCGCCTCGATAACGGCACACCCTGGCTCTTTCATATGCACGCAGTTGTGAAACCGGCAACGCTGCGACGCCGCTTCGATTTCCACGAACCCCTGCTGCACCTGGCCATCCAATGCCTGACCCGGAGCATAGTCACGCACTCCGGGTGAGTCGATTATTCGGCCGCCATTGTCGAGGTGATATAGCGTCGACGCGGTGGTGGTATGACGACCTTCGCCCAGCGACGCCGATACGCTCTGAGTCGCGAGGTCGAGGTCCGGCAAAAGAGCGTTCAGCAATGACGACTTGCCGGTTCCGGACTGGCCGACGAGTATCGAAGTATGTGACTGCAACAGGTCCCGCAACTCCCCAAGTCCCTCATGCCCCACTGCGCTGGTCAGAAGAGTCGGGTAGCCGAGCGCGGCAAACACGTCGAGTTCCGCGTCGAATTCGAATCCGTCGGCGCCGATGAGATCGCGCTTGTTACACACGATTGCCGCATCTGCAGTCATGAATTCGGCAGCCGCAATATAGCGGTCCACGATAAAGGGATCGGGTTCTGGTGACGGCGCGACGACTATTACAACCTGTGTAATATTGGCCGCAAGTACTTCGATCTTGCCGCGGTTGTTCGGTCTTACCAGTGCATTGCGCCGCTCTTCAACACTTAGCAGAAGTGGTTGTGAACTTGGTGTGGCGGGTCTCCACACCACGTGGTCCCCGGTGACCGGTCTCAGGCTGCGGCTGGAGAGCATGCACTGGTGGCGTTCACCGGTCGCGTCCTCGACCAAGGCCCGACGGCCAAAATTACTGACAACGGTGCCATGACAATCGGCGATCGCGGTCACCGTCGCCCGACCAGCGCTTCGATGTGTTCGATTCGGATCGGCGCGGGCGGATGCGAATCGTAAAACAGTGAATGCAACCGGTCGGGTGTCAACGTCGTCGCATTGTCGCGATAGAGTTTTACCAGAGCGGCGATCAGTGCGGGGCCGTCGCTGTGTTCGACCGCGAAGGCATCCGCTTCGAACTCGTGTTTACGCGACAACAAAGCGGCAAGCGGGGAGGCAAAATAGCCTGCCAGTGGAGCTACGACCATGAACAACGTCAACGCCGCGTAATCTGAAACGGCGGAAAAGCCGAGGCCGGAGTAGAACCCGGGCTGCAATTTTAGCCAGCCGAGCATCCCCAGCGCGGCGAGCCCAAGCGCGAGCATGGTGACCAGCCGTTTGCGAACGTGATGGCGGCGAAAATGTCCGAGCTCATGTGCAAGAACTGCCTCGATTTCGGGTGGTTCGAGCGATTTCAGCAGGGTGTCGAAAAACACGATTCGTTTGGCTGCACCGAGGCCGGTAAAGTACGCGTTGCCGTGGCTGCTGCGGCGCGAACCGTCCATGACAAACACACCGCTGGAACGAAATCCGCAGCGTTGCAACAATGCCTCGATGCGAGCCTGCAGATCGCGATCCTCGAGGGCCTCGAAGCGATTGAACCAGGGCGCAATGAACGTTGGATACGCCCATGTGAGTAGCAGGCTGAAACCGGCCCAGACCAGCCACGCATAGATCCACCAGTACGCTCCGGCATTTGCCATGAACCAGAGCACCGCAGCGAGCAATGGCGCCCCGAGCAGCAGGCTGACGACCAGTCCTTTCAGCATGTCGATGACGAACAAGCGTGGCGTCGTTCGGTTGAAGCCGAAGCGCTCCTCGATGCCGAAGGTGTTGAAAACAGAGAACGGCAGTCCGAGCAAACTACCGATAATCGAAAAGCTCAATACGAACCCGAGGCCAGTTGCGATGTTGCCCCATCCAAGACCTCGCACGGCCCCGTCCAGCAGTGCGAATCCGCCGCCGAGCGTCCACATGCACAGCAGTAACGCATCGAAAAGCGTTTCGAGTCGGCCGAGGCGGCCCCGGGCGATCGCGTAGTCCGCGGCTTTTATGTGATCGTCCAGTGAGATACGGCTGTCGAACGGGCTTGGCACGCTGGACCGGTGCTGTCGAATATTGCGGGTCTGGCGCGAACTGAGCCACAGTCGGCAGAGCGTGACGGCCGCCAGAAGTACGAGAAAGACAATGGTGTAGACGTTCATACGGTATTTGCCAGTACGAGGGCGGCCAAGCTTAGCCTCTGATAGAATGCGCCGCAAGCTGGCCAAGGGCTTTGAACGCGCTGTGAAAGACCCACAAAATCTGGTTTGGATCGACCTTGAAATGACCGGTCTGGACCCTGAGCATGACCGTATTCTCGAGATCGCAACTGTGGTTACCGACAAGGATCTGAAAATCCTGGCCGAGGGGCCTGTTCTGGCAATCCATCAGCCCGACAAAATTCTTGCCGCCATGGACGAGTGGAATACGGTTCAGCACGGCGACTCGGGGCTGATCACGCGCGTTCGCGAAAGCACTAATAACGAAGCCGAGGCGCAGGCTCAGACGCTGTTATTCCTGAATCGCTACCAGGAGCCCGGCAAATCTCCGATGTGTGGCAACACGATCTGTCAGGATCGCCGTTTTCTGGCGCGCTCAATGCCGCGGCTTGAGCGCTTCTTCCATTACAGAAATCTGGATGTGAGCAGCCTGAAGGAGCTGGTTACGCGGTGGGCGCCGGGGCTGGTGAAAGGGTTCTCGAAAGAAGCGCGCCATCTGGCGCTGGCCGATATCCATGAGTCGATCAAGGAACTCGAATACTACCGCGCCAATTTCATTGACGCCGGGTTCCGATTGCCGGGACCATGAAGCCCTACGCGCCGGCTTGTGACAAAAACAAGCGGCCGATTCTCGACGTTCTGAGCGGATATCTGAGTGAAGCCGCGTCGGTCCTGGAAATCGGTTCCGGCACCGGGCAGCACGCAGTCTTCTTTGCCGCAAACATGCCGTGGCTGAACTGGATAACCAGCGACCTGGCACATCGAAAGGAGGGCATCGCGGCGTGGCTGGAGGAGGCCGGGTTACCCAATCTCGGCGGACCTCTCGCACTGGACGCGAATTTCGCGGAGACCTGGCAAGTACCCGCTGTCGACGCGATCTTCACCGCCAATACCCTGCACATTATGCCGTGGGAAACGGGCACGAAAGCTATTGCCGGCAGTGCCGCGTTGCTGGGCCCGGGCGGGCAGTTACTGATTTACGGGCCATTCAATCGCGATGGCCGTCACGTCGGGCGCGGTAACGCGCTGTTCGATGCCCAGTTGCGGGCTGACGGTAATGGTCAGGGATTGCGCGATCTGGAGGCCGTACAGCAGGAAGCTCTGGCGGCGGGCCTGGAACCGGTCGCCGTGCATCCGATGCCGGCCAATAATTTCATTCTCGCCTTTCAAAGAGGCCCTGTGAAATGAGCGAATCAGTCACTTACGATGACGTGCTGGCCGCGGCGGTCCGGATCGCCCCGTATGTTCATCGCACGCCGGTGCTTACCTGCGAGAGCCTGTCCAGCGAAGTCGGGGCAGAGTTGTTTTTCAAATGTGAGAATTTGCAAAAAGTCGGCGCATTCAAGGCGCGCGGTGCCCACAACGCGGTTTTTGGTTTGAGCGAGGAACTGTGCCGGAACGGTGTCGCCACTCACTCATCCGGAAATCACGGCGCTGCATTGGCCCTTGCGGCCCGCAGTCGGGGCATTCCCGCTCACGTTGTCGTGCCGGAAAGCGCGCCGGCGGTGAAACGGGCCGCGGTTGAGCGTTATGGCGCGCGTATCATCGAATGCCGTCCAACCCTTAATGATCGCGAGCGGACGCTGGCGGAAGTCGTGGACCGGCTTGGGGCCACTCCAGTCCATCCGTATGACGATGCCGCGGTCATTGCCGGGCAGGGCACGGCGGCGCTCGAGTTGATCGATGACATACCCGATCTTGATATGGTACTGGTTCCGGTCGGGGGTGGCGGACTCCTGTCCGGCTCGGCGATTGTCGCCAAAGGCAGTGCCCGGTCTCTGGCGATCGTCGGCGCAGAACCCGCGGCGGCGGACGATGCCTGGCAAGGTTTTCGATCCGGTGAGCGGGTGATTGTCGATGCGCCGGTCACGATTGCCGATGGCCTGCGCGCGTCGTTGGGCAAGCTCAATTTCGAACTGATCAGGCGTCATGTCGATGACATTGTGCGGGTCGACGAGGCAGCGATAGCAGCGGCGATGCGAGTTGTCTGGGAGCGCATGAAAATCGTTATTGAGCCTTCGGCGGCGGTGCCGGTCGCGGCATTGCTGGAGCATGAAATCGACGTCGAAGGTCAGCGGATCGGGGTTATCCTGAGCGGTGGCAACGTTGACCTGGGCTCGTTGCCCTGGTCGCGATAGAGCTGGCAGCAAAAACCCGCATACGCGGACATGCGCCCGCGGCCTGGTTGCGTTGGTGGCGGAGCGCGATTCGCGGTATGGCATCCATCCCGCTGGCTCCTGTATCGTAGCGCGAGATCACGACATGCTTGGCACACGCGGATCCGCAACGGGAGAAGGCTCGATGCGAGGGAAATTCTTTCCTGCCCCTGTTTTTGCCGCTCTCGCGGCCCTTGCAGCTTGTGGCGGAGGGGGCGGCGACGATTCCGCCGGTGCCGCGATCGCGGCGGGTGTGCCGAATACGGATATCTTTCTGTTGTCGGTGAAAGACATCGATGACTCTCCGGACCCGGCCAACCTTCGCAATCTCACGGCACGACCGGGCTACGACAACCAGCCGGCTTTCGTGCCCGGCAGGCAGGCCTTGCTCTTCTCGTCGATTGTGGACGGCAGGCAGGCCGACATTTTCGAGTATGATTTTAGCGAAGAGTTGCTGACTCAGTTGACCGACACAGAGGAAAGCGAATACTCGCCGACGCCGCTGGGGCCGGACGGCGACTATTCGGTAGTACGGGTCGAGCAGGATGGGGCGCAGCGTCTCTGGGAGTTTAGTCGCACGGGGAGGGAGCCGCGTCTTTTGCTTCCGCAATGGCGCAACGTCGGTTACCACGAGTGGATAGACTCGCGGCGGGTGCTCGCATTCCTGGTAGGCGATCCGTCGCAGCTTGCGGTAATCGACATCGGCAGCGGTATCGCCGAGGTTCTGGCTACTGGCATTGGTCGCTCGATTCACTATCGTCCGGAGTCCGATAGCATAAGCTTTCTGGATATCATCGAGGCCGACCGGCCGGTCATGGTCAGCTATTCCCTGGGCAACCGGGAGCGGATCGAGATTATGGAGCCGCGACCCGATGCGCAGGACTATATCTTTACGTCCGATGATGCAATTCTGATGGCCGAAGAAAAGGTAATCTATGTAGCTACGGGGCGCCGCACCCGCTGGAACGTCTGGGCTGACCTGACCGATTATCTTCCCGGCCCGATCAGCCGGCTCGCGCTCAGTGCCGACGAGCGCTGGGTGGCGTTGGTAGTAACAGTCGCCGAGGGCGGCTAGGCGCAGGGACACTATGACTTCGGATGACGGCCGGAATGTTACGCATCGTGGTGGCTGCCATTGCGGCGCGGTCCGTTTCGAAGTTGATGCCCCCCGGAATGTCGAGGTTCACGATTGCAATTGTTCGATTTGCGCGATGACCGGGTTTCGGCATCTCATCGTCCCGGCCAGCCGTTTACGTCTGATTTGCGGCCGCGAGAAGCTGACCGTTTACAGGTTCAATACCGGATCGGCGCGGCACTTATTCTGTTCGATCTGCGGAATCAAGTCGTTTTATGTGCCGCGTTCCAATCCTGATGGCTACAGTGTTAATCTGCGGTGCCTTGAGAGCGAAACTCTGGGCCGGATTACCGCGATACCGTTCGACGGCCAGAACTGGGAGAGTGGCGCAGCCGCTCTGAGTCACCTGAGCGAAGACTAGCGGCGTTGGCCTGATGTCGTTGAAAAGCGACACTGCGGCGGCGCTGGTCGAAAAGCTACAATACTGGATCAACTCACCAATTATGACGACGCCGATGTTCAAAAGCTCTGTTCTGACAGTTTTGCTGGCGCTGCTGGCTGGCGCAGCCAGCGCCGAAACCCGGTACATTACTGACCAGCTCGAAGTCACCATGCGCAGTGGTCAGAGTACGCGCAATGCGATAGTTCGCATGCTCAGAAGCGGGGCCGCGGTGGAAGTGCTGGAGACGGATGCGGAGGCCGGCTACACCAAGGTCCGGGTCAGCGGCGGCACCGAGGGCTGGGTCCTGACCCGATTTCTGGTTTCGCAACCGGTGGCCCGGGACCGGCTGCCGCAGGTCCAGCAAGAGGTTTCAACCTTGCGCGAACAACTGGCGGCCTTACGCGATACAGCGAGCGCTGCGGCTGGCGAGAATTCAGACCTTATCGCCGAGCGTGACCAGTTTCGCTCGGATTACGAGCGGACAGCCCGTGAGCTCGAGGAGCTGAGGGTGAAAGCATCAAACGTTCTTCAGGTAGACCAGCAGAACCAGAGATTGAATACCCGCGTCGATAGCCTTCAGAGCGAGGTAGATCGCCTCAGCATGGAGAACGACGACCTTTCCAGCAAGCGCACGCTGGAGTGGTTTGTAGTGGGCGCGAGCGTGCTGTTCGTGGGGGTTTTGCTCGGCCTGATACTGCCGCGGCTGCGGATGCGTCGGCGGTCCGGCTGGGGCGATCTCTAGCCCCCTGTCTAGACCTGTTTTCCTGCCAGGTACATCCAGGTTTCGACCACGGTGTCGGGGTTGAGCGAGATCGACTCGATCCCCTGATCGAGGAGCCAGCGTGCCAGGTCAGGATGATCGGAGGGTCCCTGGCCGCAAATGCCGATGTATTTGTTTTGCTTGCGACAGGCCGAAATTGCCATGCCCAGCAACTTGCGCACGGCCGGGTCGCGCTCATCGAATAAATGGGCGATGACCGAAGAGTCGCGGTCGAGCCCCAGAGTCAGCTGAGTCATATCGTTCGAGCCAATCGACATCCCGTCGAAATACTCCAGAAATTCATCAGCCAGGAGCGCATTGCTGGGGATTTCGCACATCATGATTACGCGAAGATCGTTGACGCCCCGTTCGAGGCCGTTGTCGCGCAGCAATCCCGTGACCTCGCTCGCCTCCTCAAGCGTGCGTACGAACGGGACCATAACCCAGACGTTGCTGAATCCCATTTGTTCGCGGACCCGCTTCAATGCCTCGCATTCCATCTCGAAACAGGGCCGGAAATCGGTGTCCACATAGCGCGATGCGCCGCGGAAGCCGAGCATCGGGTTCTCTTCGTGAGGCTCGTAGCGCTCGCCGCCGACCAGGTTGGCGTATTCGTTCGATTTGAAATCCGACAGACGCACGATAACCGGGTGCGGCTCGAATGCGGCGGCGATCGTCGCGATCCCCTCCGCAAGCTTGTGAACAAAAAACTCGCGCGGGTCGGAATAACCGAACATCTGTTGCGCAACCACGACCCGGGTTTCGTCGTCGAGTTCATCAATTTCCAGCAGTGCCCGGGGATGTACGCCAATCATGCGGTTGATGATGAACTCCAGCCGCGCAAGGCCTACGCCATGATTCGGAATTCCGGCAAAATCGAAGGCGCGGTCGGGATTGCCGACGTTCATCATGAGTTTGACCGGAATATCGGGCAGGCTATCGAGTTGCACGTCCTGTTGTTCAAATTGCAGCATGCCGTCGTAGACATTGCCGACGTCGCCCTCGGCGCATGAAACAGTAACCTCACTGCCGTCGACCAGGCGCTCCGTGGCGTCGCCACATCCCACCACCGCAGGTATGCCGAGTTCGCGCGCGATGATCGCGGCATGACAGGTTCGGCCACCGCGGTTTGTGACAATGGCGGCAGCGCGTTTCATCACCGGCTCCCAGTCCGGATCGGTCATGTCGGCCACCAGAACGTCTCCCGTCTGTACCCGGCCCATCTCCTTGACGTTGCGGATGATACGTACGGTGCCGGCGCCAATGCGTTGGCCGATACTGCGACCGCACGCTACAACATCGGAGGATCCACGCAACTTGAAACGCTGAATCGTTCGGCCCGAGCGGCTCTGAACTGTTTCGGGCCGCGCCTGAAGAATATAAATTTCTCCGCTGACGCCGTCCTTGCCCCATTCGATATCCATCGGTCGGCCGTAGTGATCCTCGATCAGCAGGGCCTGTTTCGACAGCGCC
>PKUM01000297.1 GCA_002868855.1 Chromatiales bacterium
GGCCAGCGCGGAATCCGGCTCGTAAGCAACTTTCTGGGCCGTGTGCGACGCGAAGCGATTCCCGAGTGATGCACATTCGTCGGCTGCGCAAAGGGTGCGGCGTTCTGCACGGTACCCCCGGGCCCGCCGAGGCCATCGGAACGGTGATGGTAACGGGCGAGGACCTGGACGGGCTGCCAATTGGCCCGCTCTTCCGGGTCGTGGACGGCGTGGTGACCGAAGAAGTCATCTTCGACGTTCCTGAGGAGTTCACGTTGCCGGCCGGTTATAGCAAGAGCTGGACGTTCTACTTCAGCATGGACTACGCCACCAAGATCACCTGGGAGGCGGTGGCCGATGCCGAGTTTGACGTCAACCCTGCCAACAACAGCGTGACGGAAGAAACGGTCGTGAACCGCGCCAAAGGAGGAGGCGCAGGTCACTGATCGTGCACGGTCGGCGGCAGGCGGATCATGGACCGTGAAACTGCCGCCGGCACCTCAACGATCCATGGCAGACCGGGGCAAGGCATTGATGCCGGCCCCGGTCGAACGCACAAAAACGCAACTCGGGAGGTATGAGCAATGCAGACCAGGCAATTGAAAGCATGGCTCGTGACGCTCGCGGCCGCCGCGGCAACGCTCAGTGCCGGCGGCAACGCTGCGCCACCCATGCAAACGGAATGGCAGGTCGTGGTGAACAACGGATTCGAAATCCCCGGTCACCCCGGCCGTTTCTATAACAGTTACAACCCGCCGTCAGTCAACAAACAGGCGCTGGTCGTGTTCCGCGCGCGGAGCACGGGGCGCCAGCAAGGGCCGGTGAGCGGAATCTATACCCGCAGAATGGACACAGCCGGTAACGCAGTCCACAGGATCGGCGACCGGGTGACCCAAGTTCCGCAGCCGAACAACACGTTCTATCCGGCTCCCGGTGGCCCCGGCAACGAGGCACTCGCGACCTACAACGAGTTCCCGTCGTTTCCGCGGATCGCGATCGGCTCGAATGCACTCGCCACCCGCGGCAACCATCCGCCGGTGTGGACGTACGTGGTCGGGACCGACCCAGCCAACGGCGAACCGATCGAAACCCGTGCCGGGACGACCGGTGTATATGTCAACCTGCGCGGTGAGGATCCGTTGACGAGTCCGCTCGTCACCGGCGCGAGCCTGCTCGGAGAGGTCGGGAACGGTCCATACGCCGATTTCTCATACCTCTTTGGTGTGCCCGGCGAAGCACCCGGCACCCGTTTCGAGGTGTTTCCGGGGGCGCCTGCGGTCACCGACGACGGCTTCATCGCGTTCAAGGGCAATTACTCGGTGCCCGATCCTGCCTCCGTGGATCCGGATGCAAAAATCGGCAAAACCGGTGTGTTCTATCGTCAGGTCGTGGCGGATTATGCCGGCGGCCTGGAGCCGATCGGGCTGATCGCTAATACCGACGTAGTGGTACCAAACGCGGGCGACTGTGCGCCCGGTACCACCTTCGGATCGACCGCTCCGCCGAGCGCTTATGGCGGCAAAGTAGTATTCGTCGGTTATGACTACGAAGAAGCCCCGACCTGTGGCGGGATCTATCTCGCCGCGATTGGCGCGCCGCCGGAAGAGCTCAAGACGCTGGTCGGCCTCGACACCCGGGTACCGGGACAAGGTCGAACGACGTTTGCCGAAATCGGCGAAGGGCTCTCCTACGACGGGCGTTTTGTCGGCTTCTGGGCCGCCTGGGGCGAAGAAACCCGTACCCTGCGCCTGTATTGCCCAACGGAGGGCAATCGAATTCGGCGCGATTTCTGCAATAACGTCGGCGAATTCTCCCCTGATCCTACGACCGGTGAAATCCGGGGTGACGTCAACAGCGTCTGTGACGACATGTCCGATCCGAACTGGCCGCGTTGCTACCAGGAGAAAACGGTGCCGGTCGAGCAGGGGGTCTTCGTCTATGACACCCGAACCAGGAAGCTGCGAACGATGGCGCGAACTGGTGCAGGCGGAGAATTCGACGATTTCGTCTACTGGAACTACTCCGGTGCGCCCCCGGGCGTTGGTGAAGGGCACGGCGACGCGGAGCCGCCGAGGTTCCGCTCATCGGCATTCCTGGCCGCTTCGAAACGCGCCGGCGCAACTTACCGCGTGGCCTTTCTTGCGCGGAATGCAAACGTCGACCCCGATACGAACACGTATTTCGACACCGTGGACGGGATTTATCTTGCCGAGGGTCTGGGTGCCGCGCCGCCGGTAGTTATGGCGCTGGTTCAGACCGGCATGGACGGGACCGTGCTGGATCCGCAGGCGGTGTGGGACCACGATGAGAATCCGGCCACCGGCGATGTGCCGCTTCCTGTCGCATCGGTCGCACTCGAACGCGACGCGTTTCGCGGTAACTGGCTCGCGATCACTGCGAGCATGGGAACCGAGGAAGCCGGCTGGGCCGGTATCTATCTAACCGCGGTGCAAGCCCCGCCGCGCAACTAGAACATCCGCGCAGCGAAAGACCGGTCGAATGATTCGGGTCACTGCCGTCCAAGGCGGTGACCCGAATTGCATACAGAGTCGCTGGCTGGATTTTTTCAGGCTATGGGCAGCGGATTACCCGCCCTCGGGTTTGGCAGGCCGTTCCGACAAAGAAGTGCGGAACCTGGAAATCCGCCGATGACCACAAGCCCGGCACGAAAAAACGTGTTCCCACACGTGGACTCGATCATTGCTTTGACCAACCGGGCTGTGCTGGCATCACCGTACGGAGCGCTTCACAATCAAATTGTCCCAGCCGTGCCCGCGGTGGAGCTCGAGCGCCGCAAACCGGCCACGGTGCCCGGCCAGCCTAAGAGACGCCGCGCGAAGCGCCCGGCCGGCAGGGTTATTGGCGGCCGACAGGAAACGGCACCGGCTAGCCTGATTGCAGGACGGCAAGGGTTCCAGTGCGAGAGTATGTTCGGCCCGATCCCGCTGTATGCTATCTACCGGTTTGTTAGCGCCTTCGGACCGAGACTGCCGAGATAACAAAATATGATCACCGAAACCGTCGCCACCTGGGACCAGATTCGCATCCTGCTGACCGATAATGCTGCGCCCGACGTGGTCGAGGCCTTTATCGACACGCTGGAGCCAAATGAGCTGGTCCGTGCCGTTTTTCGCCTCACGTCCGATGAGCAGCGCCAACTGCTGGGTGCGGTGTCACCCGACAAGGCCGCGGAGCTGACCGCATACCTGCCCGATGCGCATGCCGCCGACCTTATCGACGACATGCCGGCCAATGAGGCCGCCGCCATCATCGAGGAAATGGCGAGCGACCAGCGCGCCGACGTGCTCGGTGAGATGGATACCCCCGAATCGGAGGCTATCCTCGAACACCTCGAGGATGAAGACGCTGACGAAGCGCGCCAATTGATCAGTTATCCGGCGAATACCGCCGGCGGGCTGATGATGACCGAGTTCGCGGCCTACCCGATGAACGCGACCGTGCGAGAAGTCGTTGAAGATCTGACCGGCCGTGAAGGCGACTATACGTTTCTTACCGTGCATTACGTTTATGTCGTGGTAAAGAAACGCAAGCTGCGCGGGGTGCTGCGTTTGCGTGACATGGTATTCGCGAACCCGGACGCGCGGATCGGCGAAATTGCTCAACCGGCGACCACGGTCGAAACCGGCGCCACGCTCGGCGAACTCTCGGAGTTTTTCGATGCCAACGACCTCGCCGCAGTGCCGGTCGTCAATGAGCGCGGCAATATCTGCGGCATCGTCCGGCGCAGAGCCGTACTCGAGGCGTTGGCTGACAAGGCCGAAAGCGACAGCCTCAAATCGGCGGGTATCGTCGGCGGCGAGGAATTGCGCAGCATGCCGGTGATGCTGCGGGCCAGGCGGCGGCTGAGCTGGCTCAGCGCGAATATCGTGCTGAACGTGATCGCGGCCAGTGTCATCGCCCTGTACCAGGACACGCTCAGCGCGGTGATTGCGCTGGCGGTATTTTTGCCGATCGTGTCGGATATGAGCGGCTGTTCCGGCAACCAGGCGGTGGCAGTCAGCATGCGCGAGCTTACCCTCGGCGCGATCGTGCCTCGCGATTTGTGGCGGGTGTGGTGGAAGGAAGTTTCTGTTGGCCTGATCAACGGACTGGTACTCGGTGGCCTGCTAGCCGGCGCGGCATGGGCCTGGAAAGGGAGTCCGCTGCTCGGGCTGGTGGTCGGCGCTGCGCTGGCAATCAACACTGTGGTCGCGGTCTCGCTGGGTGGCACGATTCCACTGGCGCTAAAACGGTTTGGCGTCGATCCGGCCGTGGCCTCGGGCCCGCTGCTCACCACGGTGACCGACATGTGCGGCTTCTTCCTGGTGTTGAGTCTCGCCAGCCTTGCCTTGCCATTGTTGTGATCGGGGAATTTTCAGCGATCGCCGCTGCTCGCGCTGGCTGAATGTCGCGTCCGGTGACACCGGGCAGAAATAATGTTTCAGGAGTTTGTGGGGTTGCGGTCTTTGTGCTGATCCGAGCCCGACAGGCGGTCGATTTGCCGCGTTTCTTTGTTGCCGGTGTCGTTGTGGCGCTGCTTCCGGCCTCTGCCACGGATCGCATTGCGCAGGCGCTTTAGCCTGGCGCCAGTGCGCGACCGCGCTGTCCGTGACATCGACGGCTGTGGCCTTGCAATGCTTCGCGAGCCGGGCGGCAACCGGCTCGCGCTCTTGTTGCGTCATTACCACCTCCGGACGGGTCGTTTCCGTCGGCACGGCCTTGCCGGCCAGCCATGCTGCCCTGGAGTCGAATCGCTCGGCCGCCGCGAGCGTGCCGGGTATTGCCGAAGACTATGGCGGGTTGCCCGGTGTTTTCGCTAATAAGAGTTCGGAAGTTGTTAAGATATGCCGGTATCCGTCCCGCCCGGCCGCTGCCGGGCGGTGGTCTTTCGGCAAGGGGGCCCATGATGCCGGACTCCGGCGATTTCACTGACGACGGCAGCCACACGCCGCCGTTACCCGACAGCACCGCGCCCGACCCGATCGCGACGGCGCGCCCGCGCGGCACGCTCGCCGCTCGACAGCGGTGCCGGCGCCAGACCAATCCGGCGCTGGCGTTGATGGCCGCCCCGGTAATTTGTATTGTCACGGCCGGCCTGCTCTTGTCTGGAATCTGACGCGTGAAGCTCAATCGCAGTTATTTGCTGACCGGCCTGTTTGTTCTCGCCGCCGCCGCTCTGGTGCTGTGGAAGTACCGGGATTATGTGCTCAACCCCTGGACCCGTGACGGCCAGGTCCGGGCGGACGTCATCCAGATAACGCCGCGGGTCACCGGGCCGATCATTGCGCTGCCGATCCGGGACAACCAGTTCGTGCGCGCCGGCGAGCTGCTGTTCCGGATCGACCCGCGCACGTTCGAGGCGGACCGGGATCGCGCCCAGGCCCAGCTGGACGAGACCGGCGACACGGTCCTGGCGCTGGAGAAGCAGGTGCAGGCCGCCAGCGCATCCGTGGAGGTCGCGCGGGGCAACATTGCGCGGGCCAAGAGCCAGATCATCGGCTATGACGCCACGATTGCCCGGAACAAGGCGGAGTTGGAACGCCAGCAGGAGCTGCTGCCGCAAAAGGCCACGTCCCGGCGGGCGCTCGAGCAGGCGGAGGCCGCCTATCGGGTTTCCCTGCAGGAAAAGCGCAGCGCCGAAGCACAGCTCCTCCAGGTCAACGCCAACCTGCTCGAGTCGGAGGCGGCCCTGGCGGAAGCCCAGGCCAAGCTGGGCGCGATCGGCGACGAGAACCCCCAGGTCCGCGCGGCCATCGCCGCTCTGCGGCAGGCGGAGCTGAACCTGGAATTTACCGAGGTCCGGGCCCCCGTCGACGGCTACGTGACGAATCTCACGCTGCAGCTCGGCACCCAGGCCGTCGCCAACCAGCCGGCGCTGGCGCTGGTGGACGTCTCGACCTTCCGGGTGGACGGCTTCTTTCGGGAAAACGCTATCGGCGACATCAGACCCGGCGACCAGGCGATCGTCACGCTGATGTCCTACCCGGATCTTCCGCTGGAAGGCTACGTGGACAGCCTCGGCTGGGGGATCGCCCAGGATGACGGCAGCACCGGGGTGGACCTGCTGCCCAACGTCAGCCCCACGTTCGAGTGGATCCGGCTGGCACAGCGAATTCCTGTCCGGATACACCTGACCGTCGTGCCGGAGGGCGTCGAACTGCGGGTCGGCACGACGGGTTCGGTACTGGTGCAGACCGGGACTTCCGAGGGGCATGCGGGCCGTGACGCCGTGCCCGCACCGAAGGCTCTCCAGTAGGACCGCCGATGCCCCGCGCTCCCTGGATTCTGGTGACTCTCGCGGCTGCGGTGCTGGCCGGTCCCGGCTGCGTCATGGTCGGACCGGAGTACGAGGAGCCGCCCGCACCGCTGGAGTCCAACTGGCTCGACTACGAAGACCCGCGCCTCGATACGACGTCGCCACTGGCGCCGGAGTGGTGGCGGACCGCGTTCAGCGATCCTTCGCTGGATCGTCTCATCGAGATTGCCGTGGCCGACAACCTGACCCTGCGCTCGGCCGGGCTGAGGGTGATGCAGGCCCGTCAGCAGTTCGCGATTGCCGTTGGCAGCCAGTATCCCCAGCAGCAAGAGCTCGCTGGCTCGGCCGGGATCGAGCGGGCGCAGGGCCGGTCTGACGACGTCTATGACTTCGGCTTCAACGTCAGCTGGGAGGCGGACATCTGGGGCCGTTTCCGGCGCCAGGTGGAAACGGCCTCCGCACTGCTCGATGCCAGCCTGGCGAGCTATGACGGCGTCAGGGTATCCCTGATCGCCCAGGTTGCTCAGAGCTACCTGTCGATCCTCACGACCGAGCGGCGGCTCGAAGTGGCCCGCGAGAACGTGCGGCTGCAGGAAGAAAGCGTGCGGATCTCTCGCGCCAAGTATGTCGCCGGCGCGGTCAGCGCGCTGGACGTGGAGCAGGCGCTGACACTCCTGCACAATACCCGCGCGACGGTTTACTCCCTGGAGATTGCGCGCCAGCAGTTCAAAAATGCCCTGGCGGTGCTTCTCGGCCGCCCGCCGCAGGATCTTGGTGAGCTGCTCGATGAATCGCGGCCGGTGCCGGCGGTGGATCCGGCCATCGCCGTCGGGATGCCCCAGGATCTCATCCGCCGCCGTCCCGATATCCGCGTGGCGGAGCGCCGCCTGGCGGCGCAGAGCGCGCAGATCGGCTTTGCGATCACCGAGCTCTACCCGCATTTTCTGATCGACGGGTCCATCGGGACCTCCGTGACCACCTTCGGCGAGAACGACGCCGGGGACCTGTTCACGGACGACACCTTCCGCTACAGCCTGACGGGCGGCTTCACCTGGAACGTCTTCAATTACGGCCGGCTGCGCAGCAATGTCCGGCTGCAGGATGCCTCTTTCCAGCAGCTGCTGGAAGACTACCGCCAGACGGTGCTGTCGGTGCAGGCCGAGGTCGAAAATTCCATCGTGGCCTTTCTCCAGTCCAGCAGCCAGCTCGCGGACATCCGGGCGGCGGCGGAGGCCGCGCAGCGGTCGGTCGAGATTTCGACGATCCAGTACGAGGACGGCCTGGTGGAATTCAATACCGTGCTTTCGACGCTCCAGGCGCTGGCCACGCAGGAGGACCAGCTGGCCACGGCCGAGGGCTCCATCGCGGCCAGCCTGGTCGACGTCTACCGCTCGCTCGGCGGCGGCTGGCAGACCCGCACCAGCGCCGAGGCCGCGGACCTCATCCCCGAGGACACCCGCGACGAGATGCGCGAGCGAACGAAGTACTGGGACAGCACCTTTGACGAGTAAACCACAACCGGCGAGGTCCCGCCGTCGATCCGCGCACAAGCCGCGCCATCCGGGGTCCTGAGCATGTTTCCGATACCCAGCGAACTGGCCATCGGCGGGGTATATCTGCCGCCGATGCTGCTGGCCTTCCTCCTCGGGCTGATCGCCGCCGGCCTCACGGCCCGCTGGATGAATCGCCGCCGGCTGGGGCGCTACCTGGCGAACCCGCCCCTGGTGTTCCTGTCGATGATCGTGATCTACACGGTCGCGATCGGCACGTTGTTCGTGGGCATCTGATGGATCGCGCGGGATTGCATGTCGCCCCGCGCCGGTGCAAGACGCGGAATACGGGTTCGGAATGACCGCGCTGACGGCCGGACAGGGCAAGGCGGGCAGCACCGTGTCTGCGGCCCGGAGGGCGGCGGCCTGGTGGTCCTCGGAAACCGTGCGTCACGCCCTGCGCGTGGCGCTCGCCATGGTGATCGCCTTCTACATCTCGCTGTCGATGGGGTGGGAACGGCCGGCCTGGGCCGGTCTCGCCGTTGCCCTGTGCAGCCTGTCCACAACGGGCGAATCGGTCAACAAGGGGCTGCTGCGCATCCTCGGAACGTTGCTGGCGGGCAGCGTCGCGCTGCTGCTGAACGCACTGTTCCCGCAGGACCGCTGGGCGTATCTTCTCAGCGCCACCACCTACATTGGTTTCTGCACCTACATGATGGGCCATTCCACCCGGTGGTATTTCTGGTTCATCGGCGGGTACGTGATGGCGCTGCTCGCCCTGGCCGGCGGCCCCGAAGGCGCGGCCTCCTTCGAAATCGTGATTCTGCGCCTCCAGCAGACGACGCTGGGGGTGGTCAGCTACACCGTGGTGGCGATGTTGCTGTGGCCGCAGAGGCGCTCGCCCGTCCTCAGGCAGTCCGCGGGCAGCCTCATGGACATGCACCGCCGCCTGCTCGGTCACGACTTTGCGGTACTGCGGGGTGATCCCGAGGATCCCGGGGTCACCAAGCTACGCGCCCAGGCGTCTGCGGGCGCGGCGGGCCTACCGGAGGTCATCGACGGCGCCGAGCTCGACAGCCCGGATGTCTGGGATGCGCGCCGGCTCTGGCGGCGCTTCGCGGGCGAGGCGGCGGCGCTGAACGAGGCGCTGGAGCGCTGGCGCCACGGGTTTGGGGAGCTGGAAAAACTGGATCTCGGCCGATTGATGCCGGACCTGCAGGCCTTTGCCACGGAGCTCGACGGGAGGCTTGCTTCGGTCACGCGAATGCTCGCCGACGAGGCGCCCCTGAAGGAACCGGAGGGCCGGGCACCCGTCCTGGCCGGGGACGCCCTGGATGCTCTGACTCCGTTCGATCGCGCCGCCGCGGACCGGGGCCAGGACCTGCTGCAGCGGATCGACCGGCTCACCCGGTCGTTGTTCGCCATCGCCGCCGAGATCCGCGGTGTTCCGTCCAGCGCGCCGCCGGAGCACACCGGCCGGGACGCGGCGTTGCCCTGGACCCTCGACCCGGATCGCCTGGCCTGCGCGCTGCGGGCCTTCGTCACCGTCTGGCTCATCCTGCTCGCCTGCATGTACATTCCGGACTTTCCGATGCCGCCGGGTGTCATCCCGGTCGCCGCCGCCGTTGGGATCCAGCTCGCGGTGATGCCCCAGATTTCAGTGCGCACGTTGATCGGACCGTTGGTCCTTGGCGCGGCCGTGGGCGGCGCGTTCTACCTGCTGGTGATGCCGCACCTCAGCAGCTTCGCCGGCCTCGGCGCGGGGATCTTCATTGCCGTATTCCTGGTGTCCGTGCTGCTTTCCAAGCCGCAGCAGGCGTTGTCCCGCACGATTACGCTTTCGTTTTTCCCCATGCTCATTTCCGTGAGCAACAGCCAGAGCTACAGCCTGTTGTTCCCGTTCAATTTCGCGCTCATGACACAGCTGGCGATGCTGGCGGTCTGGATCGCGACCTGGTTTCCCGTCTCATTTATGCCCGATCGGGTCGTTTCCAAGCAGCTCAGGCGCTTTTTTGCCAGCGCCCGCCGGCTTGCCCGGATCGGAAGCGGGGCGGGGGCCACCGGGATGCGGCAGGCACTGGATCTTCGCGAAGTGACCGGCTTGCCGGGAAAGATCCGCCGCTGGTTCGCGGCGCTGCCCGCTGCGGCCTATGGCGACGGGTCATCATCCCAGGGCCAGAACCTGGCCGACGGCATGCAGATGCTCGGCGACCGCCTGCGCGAGCTGGCCGCCCTGCGCGGCGCCCCGCAGTCTGAACTGCTGGTCCGCGAACTGGCGCCGGACATGCGTTCTTGGCGGCGTGGGATAGAAGAAATCCTGAGCGGCCTCGGCACGGACCCCCAAGGGATGGACGTGCAGGCACAGCGGGAACGGCTGGACGCCAAGCTGGGGGCGGTGGAGGCGAGGATCGAAGGCGTGCTTAGCAACGCACCGGCGGGCGCCGTTTCTGCTGCGGAATTCAAAAACGCCTACCGCCTGCTCGGCGCCTATCGGGGCGTTTCCGAGGCGCTGGTGGAACTCGTACGGCTTGCTTCCGCAATGGACTGGGCTCGTCTTCGGGAGACGCGCTTCTGACCGACCGCGCGTACCCCGGGGTGACCGGGATACCGTCCCCGCATCGAAGCTAGGCGAAGATTTGCTTCATCAGCGGCCCGATCTTTCTCGGTCCCATCATCGCGGTCACGGTCAAAAGGCCGGCCATCATGGCGCCGGTCACCCCGCAGGTGAGAATGTCCTGGCCGGTCAGCCACAGCCCCGGGATGCGGGTGCGGGGCGTCAGCCAGTCCTGGCGCAGCCGTTCCGGCGTGTGATCGAGCCCGTAGAGCTCGCCGTGCCGATAGGCCGAGAACCATTCTGTGGACAGCGGCGTGGACAACTCGTGGTAGTGAATCCTCCCTTCGAGCTGCGGTAGCTTGTCGTAGAGATGCTGCAGCAGCCGCTGGCTCAGTTCCTCTTTCAATGCTTCGTAGTCCTCTCCCCGCTTGCCCCAGATCGTGCCTTTCCATCGGGCGAACTGCTCGTAGGGCGCGGGCGCCACGATCTCGATGGTGGCCGTGCCGGGGTGGCGGTCAAGGTATCGGGGATCCTTCGCCGACGGGAACGAGATGTAGACGACCGGAAACGGCGCCGCCGGGTCCGCGCGGAAGTCCGCGACGGCCTTGTCGAAATCGTTGTGCGGATAGATCCAGAAATTGGTCCTCGGCAATCCGAGTGCTTCGGCCGTGTCCTTCAGCCCGATGTAGAGGCACAGGTGGCCCATGCTCGGGCGCACGTTCCGCACGGAACGATCGTAGCCTTTCGCCCTTACGGCCTCGGCGGGCAACAGATGCCCGAACGTGTTGTCGACACCGGCAGAGGAAATCACGACCGGGCAGTCGATCACGTGACCGTCGGCCATCCTGACACCTCTGACAACTGCGTCGTCCGCAAGGATCTGATCGACGTTCGCGTAGGTGAAGACCTCGCCGCCGGCCGCCTGGATCTTCGGGATGATGAGCTCGGCGATCTTCCAGCTGCCTCCAACGGGATAGAAGCCGCCAAAGAGATAGTGGCGCGCGATCATCGCGTGCACCATGAAGACCGACTGCTTCGGCGGCAGCCCCATGTCGCCCCACTGGCCGCAGATCACCGCGATCAGGTCCGGGTCGTCGGTCAGTTCGCTGAGCACGTCGGAGGTGTTGCGGTACAGGAAGTCCGGGGTTTTCCACTTTAAGTACGGCGCAGCCAGCTTCTTCTGCCAGGGCTTCATCACCCGCGCCATGCCGAACACGGACAGCGCGCCGCCCACCTGCTTCAGCAGCGCCATGTAGCGGTCGATCGCTTCTTCCTCGGCCGGGAACTGCCGCACCAGGTTGTCCCGAAACTCGGTTCTCCCCGCCACGGCGTTGAATACCTTGTCGCCGACATAAAAGCGGTCGTACTCGTGGTCCATCGGCGCCCACTTAAGCTTCCCGTCCGTTAGGTAGTCGAACATCCTCCGCGTCCGGGTCTTCGCCCCGACGTCGCCGATGTAGTGCACGCCCACGTCCCACTCGTAGCCCTGGCGCTCGTAGGAGTGGGTGTATCCACCGGCGGTGTAGTGCTGTTCCAGCACGCAGACCTTCCAGCCGAGGTCGCTTAGCAGGGCCGCAGTCGTGAGGCCGCCCATGCCCGAGCCGATGACCAGGGCATCATATGACGGCGCCAGCCGTTTCGGCCGGTAGCGCCGGCCGATCCTCAGCGTGCTGGGTTTCATCGCGCTCATGCGCGCATGCTACCGCACCCTGACCGAGGGGCCGGAAAACACATGGCAAAAAACCAAATTGGGGTCGGACCACGCCAACTCGCTGAGCTGAAGGGAAATAGGTTCGTGTGGGGGCTGGTCTCGATGCTTGGGTCCTCGATTTGGCACCCGGAAAGATGTTCGAGCCGCGTCGAGCGAGTGGCCGGGTCAGGGCGACGGAGCCTGCGCCAGAGCGTCAGCCCCCGGTTTTGATGTGCGAAAAGAAACATCTGAGCCGGGGAATTGCAAAAAAACAAATCCATCCGGCAGTGAATTCAGGCGGTTGGCGAGGTCCGACCCGGTATCCCAGTCGTACGCTATCGTTCCCGGTCATCAGAAGATCTTCCTCAACTGAATATCCAGCATGACCGCCCAGTTCTTGCTGAACGACCCGTCGATGCTGCCCGCCAGCGGGCCACCATTCTCCGACAGGTCGCCGTCCCCGAGGTCGAAGTAATTGAGGCTCATCTTGCACTGAAAGCCCCAGCAGGGACGCTCCAGCCCGGCGCCGACGCCGTAAACGCGGTCCATCGGCAGCGCGATATTCCGGTCGCCGTCGCTGATCGGTGACGTGAAGTACATGGCGCCGGCCGATAACGCGCGGTCCGCCCGGTACCGGTACTTGACTCCCACGCTCCCCATCCAGGCATCGCGAAAGTCGTCTTCGCGGACGGTGATACGTCCCTGCCCCACGCTGACGCGGCTGATCCCGAATTCCGACATGTTGATCCACACGACGTCCCCGGTGGCCGACCACCGGTCGCCGAATTCCGTGTAGACCCCGCCCTGGGCGATGGCCGGCACCTTGAAATCCACGTCGACCTCGGTGCCCAGAAGGTCCAGGGCCGCCAGCCCTTCCCGCACGAGCGGGTCGAGGTTGTTGAAGGACGGCGTGCCTTCCAGCTCCGGGTCCACCGACGACTTGTAGTTGGCTGCGAACCGGGTCCTCGGGGTGGGCTCGTACATGACACCGGCGAGCCAACCCAGGGCCGCGCCGTCTTCCTCCAGCCGCACTGTGCCGTCCCCGAACTCCGGCAGAAGATTATTCACCCGCGCCTTGGTGCGGGAGTCGGTGTAAATGAGGTAAGGGCCGGGGGCCAGCGACCACCGCTCCGATATCCGGTAGGCCAGCGGCGCAGCGGCGGCAAGAAACGCCAGGCTCGACTCCTCCGAGAGATACCGCCCGGACCAGGTCTTGCCGTAGTCGTTACCGATACCGGACGGCACATTGACCGACAGGCCGAGGCGCAGACGTTCTCCCAGCGGCCGGACGTAATAGGCGCCCGGTACCAGCAGGAGCCTGGTGTCGTTGTCGGCGTCACCGCCGTCGAGGGTCGCCGCGTCCACGGTGAACTTCGATTCCTGGTAGACGAACGCCGTTTGCAGCACCAGCTCGGGCTGGTCCAGCCTGGTCATGGCCGCGGGGGAAAAGAACACGGAGGTCGCGTCGCCCCCGCCCGCGGACAGGCCCGTGAGCGCCGGATCGATTTCAGCGCTGCCGATGGAGGGCACCAGCATGACCATGACTGTCAACAGCAAGCCCGAGCGTCCGCGCATTCCGCATTCTCTCCACGTGACTGGTACCCGTATCCTACCGGCATGGGGCAAATGATGCGGCGTGGACAACTTACGACGCAACCGGCGCGGGCTTGATGCCCGGTAAACCGCTCCGTTTCGTGCAAACGGCAGTCGGGGTCGGACCACGCCAAGCCACTGATCTGATTAGAATGGGGCTCGATAGACGGCCGGTTTTTTCGGCTCTAGGTCGTCGATATCACACCCGATAAGATGTTCGCGCCGCGTCGCAAACGGAGGACATGGCAACGCTTCCGCTGAATGCAGAGCACGGTTCGCAGACCGTCAACGCAGCGGTTCGGAAAAATCAATCGTTCGGAATCGCTGCGACCACCAGCCTGAGATTTCTTTTCAACTCCGGCAGCAGCAAATAGGCGCCGATCAGAAAACAGATGGCTCCCGCGAGCGTCCAGGCGTTGACCGCCGTGACATCCAGCAGGTCCACTGTATTCGGCAAAACGACGGCATACACTGCGGAGACGCCAAAAGCGATAGACCCAAGCATGTTGATATTGACGATCCACCAGGAGACGTCCCGTGGCTGCCAGCTGACGCGCCCATCCCCGTACTCGACGAGCGCCAGTCCGCTCGCCACCAGGAAACAGACCGATCCGAGCACGTCGGGGGTCCATATCAGCAGGTCCTCCTGGAGCCAGTCCAGGTTGGGTAGCAAAGCGTCGAAGGTGTTGACGTTGAACAGTACGGTGCCGACAAA